>JAVBOQ010000195.1:0-2884 GCA_031550455.1 Eubacteriales bacterium | reverse complement strand
GGCAGCACCAGCATCGCGCTGATGATCAGCACGCCGACCCAGCGGATCGACAGCATCACGACGAGGGCGAGCAGGCACGCGAACCCGGCCTCGACAAGCCGGACGCGGACGCCGCGGCTTTGCGCCAGCGCGCCGCTGACGCCCGACAAAAGAAGGCTGTTGTAGCAGAACGCCCAGTACAAAAGCGTGCCCGCCAGCACGGCCGCGACCGCGTACAGGTCGCCCGGCCGCACAGACAGCAGGTCGCCGATCAGGTACCCGGAATACTTCGCGAAGCCGCCGTTTCGGGACAGCAGCACGACGCCCAGCGCCATGCCGGTCGCCGAGAACACGCCGATCGTCGTGTCGGCCGACGCGGCACCGCGCGCCTTGACAAAGGTCAGCATAAGCGCGTACAGCACGCCGAAGATCAGCATGGCCGGAATCGGCGTCTGAAGGCCCAGCAGCGCGCCCAGCGCGACGCCGGTCATTGCCGCGTGGCCGAGCGAATCCGCGAAAAACGCCATGCCGCCGTCGACGACCACCGTGCCCATCAGCCCGTACAGCGGGGCAAGCATCAGCAGGGCAAAGAGCGCGGTCCACATGAACGCATAATCGGTCCATTCAAGGAAAAACGCGGCAAGGAAGTCCATCAGCGTCCGTCCTTTCGCGGATAGTCCGGGAACAGCGCGGAAAACGCGTCGCTTTGAAGCACGCTGTCCGGCGCGCCGTGCGCCAGCACGCGGTGGTGCAGCAGCACCGCGCGGTCCGCATAACGGCTGACGAACGAAAAATCGTGGGAAATCAGCAGGATGCTGATGTCAAAATCGCGGCGCAGCGCGTCGATCGTCCGATAGAACGCCGCAAGCCCTTCCGCGTCGATGCCGGACACAGGCTCGTCCAACAGCAGCAGGTCTGGCATCGGCGACAGCGCGAGCGAAAGCAGCACCCGCTGCGACTCGCCGCCCGACAGCGCGCCGACGCGGCGGTCGATCAGCGATTCCGCGCCGGTTTTTTCGAGCGCTTCGCGGACGCGCGCGCGCCGCCTGCCGGACGGCGGCCAGAACGCGGGCGCGCGGGACAGCGCCGCGCCGACGAAGTCCAGTACGGACACCGGCGACCGCGCGTCCGCGTGCAGGTGCTGCGGCACATATCCGATGCGCGGGTTGCCGCGCCGCTTGCCCGCCGCGTCCTCGAACTTGATTTCGCCCTGATACGGCACCTGCCGGAGGATCGCCTTGAACAGCGTGGTCTTGCCCGCGCCGTTCGGGCCGATGATCGCGGTCATCTCGCCGCAGTGCAGGTGCAGCGAGACATCTTCGAGCACCGGCAGGCCTTCGAGGCGCACCGTCAGATGCCGGAACTGCGTGCAGCACGCGCCGCACGCGGAACGCGCGCCGGCATGCTTCATTGCAGCGCCTCCAGCAGCGTCTCGAGGTTTTTCTCCATGATGCGCAGGTACGCGTCGTAATCGTTAGGGTCGGCCTTGCCGGACACCACGGGATCAAGCGTATACACCGGCAGGCCGGTCTCCCGCGACAGCGTTTCAACCGAGGCGTCCGTGTATTGCGGCTCCGCGAACAGCGCGCGGATATTCTCTATTTTGATCACATCCGCGACCCAGGCCAGCTCCTGCGCGGACGGCGCGGCGCCCTCGTCATGCACGACGTTGGCCGCGACATGCAGCCCGAACGCCTCGGCAAAATACGCGAACGCCTCGTGAAACGTGACGATCGACACGCCGTAGTAATCTTTCAGCGCTTCCTGCATCGCGTTTCGAAGC
The DNA here is from genome assembly GCA_031550455.1 of Eubacteriales bacterium. Taxonomy (GTDB): domain Bacteria; phylum Bacillota; class Clostridia; order Christensenellales; family Aristaeellaceae; genus Avichristensenella. Next base: position 1,122 of record JAVBOQ010000195.1, on the reverse strand, counting down.
GCCGCCAGCCTGTCCACATACGCGCGCGCGTTCGCATCATACTGTTCCGCGTGCCCGGGATCCCATTCAGAAAGCTTCGCCGCGATGTTCATCGTCTGTTGCATCATGCCGTCCGGGCTGACCCAGACATGCGGATTTTTGCCATGCACGCCTTCGAGCAGCGCGACACCCTCGCTGGCGTCGGCGACCGTCGCGGACAGCCCGGGCAATACGCCGTCCAGGAAGGTTTCAAGCCCCGCGCCGTTCATCACGACCACGCTCGCCTTTTCCAGCGCGCGCCGGTCGGCGGCGGTCATCTGGTAATCGTGCAGGCATCCGGCCTCGGGCGGCGCGAGGCACGAAACGGCGACGCCGGGCACATCCCTTGTGACGTTGATCGTCGCGATATAGAGCGGATAAAACGTCGTCACCACCGTCATATCCCGCCGCGCGGCCTCGTCGCAGCCCGAAACAAAGACAAACAGCGCCAGCAACGGCGCAAGAAACACGCAACGCCTTTTCAATGCCGTGTACCTCCCTGATGGGTATCAGTATAACCCATTCGCGGCCGTTTCGTCACGCCTTTTCGGTTTTTTTCCGCCAAAATGGAAGAGTTTCGCGGTTTCATTCGTTACCCGCTTGACAGGTTCCACAAGGGATGGTATGATTAGTTTATTAAGCTAAAGCGTTAAAGGAGGATCTCCCGCATGAAGAAATGGCTCGCCCTGCTGCTCGTCGCAGCGATGATGGTACCCTTCGCCGCGATGGCCGAAGCCACGGACGGCTCCTTGCAGTATATCCTGGACAAGAAAGAGCTGATCGTCGGCTTTGACCCCGGGTTCCCGCCGATGGGCTTTACCAACGACAAGGGCGAGTATGTCGGGTTTGACATCGACCTCGCCTACGCGGTCTGCGACATCCTCGGCGTGGAGCTCAAGCTGCAGCCGATCGACTGGGTCGCCAAGGAGCTCGAGCTGAACGCGAAAAATATCGACTGCATCTGGAACGGCTTCACGATGACGCCCGAGCGCGAAGCCGCGCTCAGCTTCACGATCCCGTACATGGCGAACGAGCAAGTGCTGGTCGTCAAGGCCGGCGCCCCGTACCAGACGCTCGCCGACCTCGCGGGCAAGCGCCTCGGCG
>JAVBOQ010000237.1:0-16194 GCA_031550455.1 Eubacteriales bacterium | reverse complement strand
TTTGCCGCGCAGGACGACATGCGTCCCGTCCGGCGTGAAGAACGCGCCCTCCGCCTCCTCAAGCAGCCGCTCCGGCCAGCGCGCGGCGATTTCCCGGGCCGGTAACGCACTGGCCGCGTACGGCGTGCCGAACGCTGCGCTTCGCCATGTCGGCGGGACTGCCGACAGAGGTTCCGCCTCCGCGAGCGCGCGCCCGTACGCCGCGCGGATCGCCTCAAGCGGCATCGGATGCCTGACCGCCTCGGCATGGTCTTCGCAAAAAAGGCCGTACAGCACGAACTCAGCGGTTCCCGTCAAGGCGACAGGTTCGGTCTGCAGGCCCGTATACGCAAATTCGTATTGATACATCTCGCTGGGCAGCCCGCGCGTCAGCGCTTGCGGCTCGTCTGTCTCCCGATATGATAGGCCGAAGAACTGCGTGCCGTCGGTCGCGTACGCCAAGCAGCGGCCTTCGAGCAGGCCCTGCTGCAAAAAGGGGAACCGGCCGCCGGACTGCGGCATGTTCTGCCGGGAGCAGACGGCGTATCCGTTCGGGCCGTCAAAGACCGTATGGCCCAGGTACTGCGCGGTGTACAGCTCGTTGGTCAGCGCCATGCCCCGATCCGCGACGCCGATGTCCTGCCCGTACAGCAGGTCAACGGTCGCGCCTTCGCCGTCAAGCGCGACGCGCCAGCACCACAGGCCGTCATCGGCCAGATAAAACGTCGCCCGGTAGCCGATTCCGCCCGCGCGGCCGGACTGCGCGAGCGACCATTGGCCCGCCTCCACCGCGCCGCCCGCGCGGAGGCCAAGCAGCGGATACGCGGCTTTGATTCCGCCTTCGCCATGCACGCGAAGCCAGATGTTGTTCGCGGAGCCGTCCATCGGGCTGCCCCGAAAGCCGTTGATCAGCGTATCCCCGCGCGTGAAGGCGAACACGTCGCCGGACGGATAGAACAAAAAGCGGCTCTCGCCGCGCGCCAACGTGATCAAATCCCGAAAAGGGGCCAGCTTCTTCATCATGAATCCTCCAGCGCGTCACAGACGCCGGTTGAGCCGCGCTTGACCAGCGCCGCCTCAAACACGAGATGCTTCGTGCCCTCCACGCCGCGCAGCTTGTCAAACAGCAGATCCACGCCGCAGCGCGCCATGTCCAGCGCGGGCTGCACCAGCGTGTCCAGTGCCGGGTGGTAATACTCAGCGGCCTCGATGCCGTCAAAGCCGATCACCGAAACGTCCTCCGGGATGCGCAGCCCGGACGCGAGGATGGCCTTGGCCGCGCCGGTGGCGATCGTGTCGGAGGCCGCGAACACCGCGGTCACCTTGCGGCTGTTGCCAAGCAGGCGGCGCATGGCGGAAAAACCGGAGGACGCGGTGTACTCGCAGTCCAGCACGAGAGACGGGTCATATTCGATGCCGTATTCGGAAAGCGCCCGGCGATAGCCGAGCAGCCGCCGGTGGCCCGTGGTTTCCGGGTTCTTCGGCGATTTGGCCAGGTAACAGATGTCCCGATGGCCGAGCGATGCCAGATAGGATACGGCCTTGTGCGCCTCCTTGGCGTCGTCGATGATGATGCTCGAATACAGGCCCTTTGGCACCGATTCCGGCGCGGTGAAGGTAATCAGCACCGTCGGCACGTCGCGCATCTGCACAAATTGGGCCTCGGTATGGTTGTATGTGCCGCCGATCATCATCACGGCGCAGAGCTTTTTTTCCTGCGCCAGGCGAATCGCCAGCTCCATCTCGTCCTGCCCGTCCTCGACCGACTCGACCATGAACGGGTAGCCGCGCAGGCTGATCTGCTGCTCGATCACGCGCAGCATCGGCGCGAAGAACGGGTTTGTGATGTTGCGCACCAGCAGCGCGATGTTGCGCGTCTGGCTGATCTTCAGGCTGCGCGCGCTGGCGTTCGGCACATACCCAAGCGCCTTGGCGGCGCGCACCACGCGCGCGCGCGTTTCATCGCTGAACGGCCCGGTTTCGTTCAGCACACGGGACACGGTGGAAATGCTGACTTCCGCCGCGCGCGCCACGTCGTGGATGCTTGCTTTCATCCAAACCTCTCCTGAAAGGCCGCCCGCGAAGGCGGGCGGGCCCTGTGTTTTCATAGCTTTTCGGTGTGGAAAAGGGGCGGATCGCGAGAGGGAAAGGACGCCGGGACGCCGTCCCAGACCCTGCCAACGGGCATTGCCCTTTGACGTTCCTTGACCCCGTCGCAAATCCGCCCCTCCGTCGCGCGGCGCTTGTCCTTACTTGCCGATCGGCGTGAAGTTCGCGAGCTGCGCCTTGACCTCGGCGAGCACCGCGTCAATGCCCGCGGCCTTGAGCATGCTGCGATAGTTTTCCACCGCGGCTTCGACGTCGTCCGTGGACTTGCCCAGCAGAATCTGACGGCCGAGTTCGATGTTCACGTCGGAAATGGCGGCCAGCTCGCTGGAAACATTCGTCGGGTCAAAGGTGAAGCCGCTGTAGGGGTTCGGGATGGCGGTCTTCTTCCACGCCTCGATCAGCTCGTAACGAACCGGGTTCTCCGTCGCGTACGGGATGTTGAACGCGTCGTTGCGCAGCGACCAGACCGCGAATCCGCCGCCGTCCTTCTGCACGTCGTAGCCGGCCGGGCGCACGGACAGCCCGTCCTTGAGCTCGTACTGACGGCCTTCGATGCCGTACTGGATCAGGCGGTAGTAGCTCTCGTCGGTCATGAACTTCTCGATGACTTTGAGCGCGCGCTCGGGGTTGGCGGAGGTGATGCTGATGGCGGTGGAGTTGTCCACACCGGCCTTGATCAGCACTTTGCCGTTGTCCACGGCGGGGCTCCACCAGTTGATGGTCACGCCCGGCAGCGACTCAACCTGGGTGCCGTAGTTGCCGGTCCAGTCGGGCATGTGGGTCAGGAAGCCCGCGGAAATGCCGTTGTTCGTGTTGTCCTTCGCGCCGACCTGGGCGGCCAGCACGTCTTTGGCGAAGTAACCGGCGTCAGCCCATTCCTTCATTTTCTTCGCCCAGGCCATGAATTCCTCGGTGAAGGCCGGATGGATCAGATCCTGGTAGTTTTCCGGGCTGGTGGCGACCAGGTACACCTGGTTCTGCGGCAGGCCGGGCGCCGTGATCCACGCGCCGGTCAGGTCGGTGAACATGCGGTACAGGTTGATCGCGTCGTCCGCGTTGCCGTTGATCGGCGCGAACGTCTCGTTCTTCACGACGGCGGCCAGATACGCCTCCATCGTTTCCAGCGAGGTGATCGGCTCCAGGCCGTACTTTTCGCGCAGGTCGTCACGGTACGCGTAGCCGTACGGGGTGAACTCGCTGTACAGCGTCGGCACGCCGTAGATGCGGCCCTGGTACTTCGCGCCGGCCCAGGTGTTTTCCGGGATCGCGTCGCGCAGCGCCGGCACGCTGTCGAGGAGGTCCGTGATGTCCGCGAGCACGCCCTGCGCGGCCAGCGTATAATACGACACCGCGGCCGTCGGGGACGCGTGCGACATGTCGAACTTTTCGCCGGAGGCGAACAGCAGCGGGTACTTCGTGGCGATCTCGCCCCAGTCGATGTAGCGGATTTCGATCGTGCAGTTTAGGTCGGCCGTCAGTTTCTCGTTGATCTTTGCCAGAATGTCCGGGTTGGCGACGCCCGCGCTGCCCCACAGGTAGTACACCAGATTGACCTGCTTGGTCATGTCGTCGGCCGCGGCGGCGGTCTGCATCATCGACAGTCCCAACAGCAGCACCAGTAGCAACGAAATGAGTTTCTTCACCAAGAGTCCTCCCTTCTATTCAACCACAGCAGACGGGCTGCTGTTTGTTGCGAAAACGTGCGCCTTACCCCTTGACCGCGCCGATGGTCAATCCGGAAACAAAGTATCGCTGCACGAACGGATAGAACAGCACCACCGGGCCGACAGCCATCACCGCGACAGCCATCTTGATCGACTGTGTCGGAAGCTCTGAGGTGTCGATCGTCATGCCGGTATTGATCAGCGAGAGCACGTTCGTCTGCGAGACCATCTTTTGCAGGTAGAACTGCAACGGCACCAGTGACTCCGAGGAGATGTACAGCATTGCGTGGTACCACTCGTTCCAGTAGTTCAGCGCAGTGAACAGGCCGACGGTCGCCAGCGACGGGACGGCCAGCGGCATGAAGATGCGCCAGTAGATCAGGAAATCGTTTGCCCCGTCGATCGTGGCGGATTCATAGAGCGAGTCCGGAATGCTGCGCAGGAAGTTCCGCATCAGGAAGATCGACCACGCGCCCATCAGGCTGGGAAAAATCAGCGCGAGGATGTTGTCTTTGAGGCCCAGCGTCTGCACGTACAGGATGTACGTGGGCACCAGTCCGGCCGAAAACAGCGTTGTGAAGTAGAAGAAGAACGCGAACATGTTGCGGTAGCGGAAATCCTTGCGGTTTAACACATACCCGGTCATCGACATGATGAACAGCCCGACCGACGTCCCGACCGCCGTGATCAGGATCGTCACCCGGTAGGCGCTGATCAGCTTGCGCGGGTTTTTCAGCAGGAAGTCATAGGCGCTGAACGTCCATTCCTTCGGCCACAGCTTGTATCCCTCGGTGATGATCTCTTTTTCCTTCATCAGCGAGGACGTGATCATCAGCAGAAACGGAAAAAGACAGATCAGGGCGAATACTGTGACCACCGCATAGAAGGCTGCGCGCATCGCGCCGCCGCCGCGTCCGTGCGCAATCGCGCGCTGCTTGGCCTGCATCGGCTTCCCTCCTAAAACAGAGCGTTGTCCGGGTCAAACTTGCGTACCAGCGTATTGACGATCAGCACCAGCACCAGCCCGAAGATGGACTGGTAGAACCCCACCGCCGCGCTCTGGGAGAAGTTGAACTGGCCCATCAGGCTGCGGTAAACGAACGTGTCGATGACGTCGGTCTGCGGATACAGCACGCTGTTGTTGCCAATGAGGTTGTAGAAGATGTCAAACTGGCCGCGCAGAATGCCGCCCAGGCCGAACAGCAACAGCAGGACGAACGTGGGCTTGAGCAGCGGCAGCGTTACGTAGCGCATGCGCTGCCAGTCGTTCGCGCCGTCGATGTAGGCGGCCTCGTAGATCTCGGTGCTGATGCCGACGATGGCCGCGAGATAGATGATCATGCCGTAGCCGGTGCCGCTCCAGAGCTTGAACCCGACGATGATGTACTTCCATATGCTGCCGTTGGAATAGAACGAGTAAGGCTCGCCGCCCGCGGCGCGCAGCAGCATGTTGATGAAACCGTTGTTGTAGTTGAACAGGTTGTAGGCGAACACGCCGACGATAACGTATGATATGAAGTGCGGGAACAGGATCACCGACTGGGTGACGCGCTTGAACGACCGGTTGTGCACCTCCGAGAGCATCACCGCGAAGACAATCTGTACGATATTGGTCAGAAGAAGGAACGCTAGGTTGAACAGCACGGTGTTGCTGGTGATCTGCCAAAGCTTGCCGGTCTTGACGAGGAACTCAAAATTCTTCAGCCCCACGAACGGACTGCCGAAGATGCCCTTGCTCATGTTGTACTGCACAAACGCGATGTAGGATCCTGGCATCGGCACATAAAAGAACACGATGAAGTACACAAACGCAGGCAAGATCATCAGAAACAGAATCCACCGCCGGGAAACCTCCTGCCCGAACCGCAGGAAAGGCCGCAAGAGAGGGGGCGTTTTCCGGGACGCCTGAAGCATGGTTGCCACCTTCCTTTTCGTCAAGCCAATAAAAACGTTTCCACATTTCATATTGTACTTTACAGATGAACATTTGTCAAATATTATATGGCATTTTTTATGTTCTGTTTGGCGTTTGGAAGAATGCGAGGGTTTTGGTGCCCGAAGTGTGCCCTGATGTTGCTTTTCGGGGCGAAAAAAATAAAAACGTTTTTTCTTGCGCGCGGGATGACGGCGGCGTGCGCAATGTGGCGGCCGGCGCGGAAACGATCGGTCGCGCATCATTATGCACGGTTTGTGTATGGTTCATCCGGCGCGCGCGCTTGCTTTTTTGCGAAATATGCGCTATACTGAACGACCGGATGGCACCGCGCGCTTGCGCGGAACCCGATCCGGCATCCGGCGAGTACGGCAGGAAAGGTGATGCGCCCGAAATGTTCAACGTGGGATTCCCCGAGCTGATCCTGGTGCTGCTGATCGCTTTTCTTGTTGTGGGCCCGAAAGACCTGCCTAAGGTGGCAAGGGCGATCGGGCGCTGGGTGAATTACCTGCGGCAGTTGTTTTCAGAGTTTAAGGAAGAAACCGGCCTTGACGAGACGCTCGAAGAGATCAAAGGGACCGAGTCCGACCTGAAAAAGACGCTGCAGGATATCGACCCCACGCGCGAGATCCGCAAGGCGCAGCAGGATGCCGAGCAGGTCATCCGGGACGCCAAAAAGGAAATCAAGACAAAACCCCGGTCAAATCAACCGTAGGAGGTCCTTACGATGCGCATTGGAGCGACTGAGATTCTGTTGATACTGGTGCTTGCGCTGGTGGTGTTCGGCGGTTCAAAGCTGTCCGGCCTCGGCAAGGCCCTTGGGCAGAGCATTCGTGAATTCAAAAAAGAAGTGACGCCGGAAAACAAAGAGGGCGAAGGCAAGCCCGAAGATAAGCCGGAAACCAAGGCGTAACCGCTGTGGAAAAGCAAACAAGAGGACAGGCGCTCGCGGAGCACCTGCGCGCCTTGCGCACCGTGGTGATCATCTGCGCCGGCACGATCGCGGTCGCGTTTTTGGCGATCTTCTATTTGGCGTGCACGCCGCTGGTCAATTTCATCCTCGAGCCGCTGCGCATGCGCGAGATCGAGGTTGTCGCCACGCGCGTGTCAGAGGCGCTTGTGATGCAGTTGAAGGCCTGTCTGGTCGCCGCGGTGATCGTGTCCATGCCGGTCGTCATGTGGCAGATCTGGTCGTTCATCGGCCCCGCGCTCTATCAGGACGAAAAGCGGCTGTTCGGCGCCCTGTTCTTTGCCGCGCTGCTGCTGTTCGTCGGCGGCGTTTGTTTTTCCTATGTTTATGTGTTTCCGATGGCGATCAACCTTTTCTTTGAGGCCGGCGCGGACGTCGCCAAATCGCTCTGGTCAGTGGATCAGTACTTTAATTTCGTGCTGTCGTTTGTGCTGCCGTTTGGGCTGATGTTCGAGATGCCGGTCGTCATCTACATGTGTACGAGGCGCGGGTGGGTCAACTACGAAATGCTGGCGAAAAACCGCAAGTTCGTTCTGCTGGCGATCGCCGTCGTGGCGGCGGTTCTGACGCCGCCGGACATCGTCTCACAGGTCATGCTGGGTATCCCGATGTACCTGCTGTACGAAATCAGCGTGCAGATCGCCCGGTTTGTCAAGCCGCGCGTCAAGGCGTCGGAAGCGTAACGGTAAACACTGTTCCCATGCCGGGTTCGCTGGCGACCGCGATGCCGCCGCCGTGCAGGTCGACAATGCGCTTGGCGAGCGTCAACCCAAGCCCGTTTCCCTTTGTGGCGTGCGACGTTTCCGCCTGATAGAACTTTTCGAACGCGCGGCTGACCGCTTCCTGCGTCATGCCGATGCCGCTGTCCGCGACCGTCACCGTCACACGGCTAGGCGCTTTTTCGAGCGAAACACGGACGCTGCCCCTGTCGTCCGTGAACTTGATCGCGTTGCCGATCAGGTTCTGCCACACCTGGGCGAGCAGTTCGGCGTTCCCGATATAGTCGGCCGCCTCCAGCTCGATGTCCAGTTCCAGTTCCTTTCTTTCCCATTCCGTCTCCAGCGTCAAAATCACCTGGCGAATCTGTTCATCCAGCGAAAACGCGGCCTTCGCCTCGCGGATCTCCTGGTTTTCCAGGCGCGACAACTGCAGAATGTTGCCGGTCAGCCGGGTCAGCCGCTTTGTGTTGCCGAGGATGCCGGCAATGTAAGCGTCCCGCTTTTCCGCGGTCAGATTCCTGTTTTGCAGAAGCGTCGCGTAGCCCTCGATCGCGGAAAGCGGCGTCTTGAACTCGTGCGACACGTTGTTGATGAAATCGCTGCGAAACATCTCGGTTTTGGAAAGCTCTCTGGTCATGATATTGAAATCGCGCGCGATGTCACGGATTTCGACCGCCCGAAAGTCCTCGTCGATCCGGATGTCAAAGTTGCCTTTGGCCACTTCCTTCGTCGCCTCGCTGATCGCGATGACGGAGGCCATGACCCTTTTGCCGACGGCCCTCGACAGAACCGTGCCGACGATGATGCAGGAAACCGCAAGCAGCAGGATCATCGTTTCAGGATCGCGCGGTCTGATGACGCCAAACCGGTACAGCGCCATCGCCAGCGTGCCCATCAGCACCGTCGTCGCGCTGATGATCAGGAAAACGGCGACCGAAAACAGCGCCAGCAGCCGCCACGACCGCTTGTTCATCCCTTCTTCACCGCCTTGTACCCGAGCCCGCGCACGGTCACGATCTCAAAATCGGCATTGTCGCGGAACCGGTCGCGCAGGCGGCTAATGTGTACCTCGAGCGTATGCGGGTCCCCGTCAAAATCAAGGCCCCAGATGTCGTCGATGATCTGCCTGCGCGTCAGGATGCGCCCCGCGGAATAGAGCAGCTTGAACAGCAGGTGGAATTCCTTTTGCGGCAGCTCGGTTTCCGCGCCTCCGCAGCGCACGCAGAGCGAATCGCCGTCCAGCGTCGTGCCGCCGACTGTCATTTTGCGCGCGTTGACGATCTGCGACCTGCGCAGCAGCGCCTCGACGCGCCAGAGCATCTCGTTGACATCCACGGGTTTGACCATATAGTCGTCCGTGCCTGCGTGAAAGCCCTGCCGCTTGTCCGCCAGGGTATCCCGGGCGGTGATCAGCAGGATCGGCAACGTGAGGTTCGCGTTGCGAAGCGCGCTGGTGAGCTGATAACCGTCCATCTTCGGCATCATGACGTCCGAAACGATCAGGTCGACATGCCTGTCCTCGAGCGCCGCGAGCGCGGCCTCGCCGTCCGACGCCGGCAGCGCGGCATAGCCATGGTCCGCAAGCACCGTGCAGAACAGTTCCCGCAGTTCCCGGTCGTCTTCGACCACCAGAATCGTGGGCATGGTCATCCCTCCGAAACGATTCTACGCTGGAATAAGTATTATACCATAGGCCATGATCGCACGCGAGGCTCAACTGAATCTCAACATGTTTTTTCTGAATCTCAACATGTTTTTTCCGGCCGTTCCCCAGCCGATTCACTTTCCGCGCAGCGTCGCGATTTCTCTGCGGCCCTCTCCATGCTGAGGTGTAGCGGTCTTTCTACAAAAATGGTTCGAAAAATGAGAAATGAGGGCCGTGTTTGGTTTCGCGTGATATAACCTTTACAATCCGCGCGCTGTGCGGTACAATAAAATGTACGGGAAACCGATTTTTCGGTTTTGACCGGGATGACGGGAGGGCTTGCGCGTGGATCATTTGACGCAACTGTGGGAGTATCAGCAGGCGGATATGGCGGTCGACCGCTTCGAAAGGGAGATCCGCAAATCGCCGAACCGCCAGAAACTCGTCAAGCATCGCGAATTTTTGTTGCAGCAGCAGGAATCAATGCGCCGCATCGAAGGCGATGTGGACGCGATGGGCGAAAAAATGGAATCGATCCGGACGGAAGTGCAGCGGCTGGAAGAGGAACTCAAAGACCTTCAGGAAACGCTGTCCGAAGAGGAACCCGAAACCATCGAAATCGCGCGGAAATCGCTGTCCTATGCGCAGAAGCTGGCCGGCGCGATCACCAAGTGCGAGCAGGATCTCAACAAAATCCGCAAGGACGCGGAGGCCCGCGACCGGCAGCAGCACGAGGTCCGCGTCCGCGCGGCAAAAGTGCGCACCGAATACGACGCGCTGAAGATCGTATACGACGACGAATATAAAGATCAGACGGCGCGGCTCGCCAAGCTCAAGGCGGCTGCGAACAAGGCGGCCGAGGGCATTCCGGCTGAGTTGATCGAGAAGTACAAAACGATCAAGCTGCACAGCGTGCCGCCGATCGCGAAGTTGCTCGACGGCAACCGGTGCGGCGGCTGCAACATGAACCTGCCGCAGGTGATCCTCCGGAACATCCGCATGGGCGAAAAGAGCGTCGAGTGCGAGAACTGCGGGCGGATCGTGCTGGTGGAGTGATTACACACAGGAGGACACGGCTATGGCGGACAAGCTTCGCATCGGCATCATCGGCGCGGGCGGCATCGCGCACGCGCATATGCGCGCGTACCTTTCGATGGACGATGTCGAGATCGTCGGCGCGTCGGACATCGTTCCCGGTAAGGCGCGCGCTTTCCTCGACGAGTTCAAGCTGACGGATGTTCCGGCGTTTGACGACAACAACGGGCTGCTCGCGTTAAGGCCCGACGGCGTGTCGGTCTGCACCTACAACACCACGCACCACACCTGCGCGGCCGCGGCCATGCGCGCGGGCGTGCATGTGCTCTGCGAAAAGCCGATGTCGGTGACGCTGGATCAGGCGGCCGAAATGGCCCGCGTGCAAAAGGAAACCGGCATGATCCTGACGATCGGGTTCCAGCCGCGGTACGACGCCAACATGCGCATGGTCAAAGAGATCGTGCAGTCGGGCGAACTGGGCGACGTCTACTACATCCAGACCGGCGGCGGCAGAAGGCGCGGCATCCCGGGCGGCACGTTCGTCAACAAGGAACTGGCGGGCGTCGGCTGCCTCGCGGACATCGGCTGCTACGGGCTTGACATGGCGCTCAACTCGGTCGGGTATCGCCGTCCGGTCACGGTTTCGGCCTACGCGTCGGATTATTTCGGTAAAAACCCGGCGTATTTCAAGGACGATTTCACTGTGGACGATTTCACCTGCGCGCTGATCCGGTTTGACGACGGGCTTGTCCTCGATTTCCGGATGAGCTGGGCGATGCACATGGACACGATGGGCGACACGCTGTTCCTGGGCACCAAAGCCGGGCTCAAGGTCAAGTCGCCGAACCCGCACCTGAACTGGGGCGGCGCGTGGGACGGCTCCATCGGCGACGTGTTCCTGTACACCGACCTGTGCGGCAACCAGACTGAAATGAAAATTCCGCTCAAAACAACCGAGAAATCCAACAATTTTGCGCTCAAGTGCCGCGATTTTCTCGACGCGGTCAAGACGGGCGGCCCGTCGCCGATCCCGTGGCAGCAGATCATCTACAACCAGGCGATCATCGACGGCATCATCCGCTCCAGCGCGCTCCGGCGCGAGGTGGACATCGTGATGCCGGAAATCTGAGGAGGGCGACGATATGCTGCGCATCGCGATGATCAGCAAATGGCACGTGCACGCGGACGGATACGCGAAGTTCGTGCAGAAGTGCCCGGACGCGCAGGTGACGTGTGTCTGGGACGAGCAGCCGGCGCGCGGGCAGGCCTGGGCGGATCAGCTCGGCGTGCCGTTTGTCGCGGATTATGACGCGCTGCTCCTTCGGGAGGACGTCGACGCCGTGCTGATCGATACGCCGACGAACCTGCACAAGGACATCATGGTCAAGGCGGCGAACGCGAAGAAGCACATCTTCACGGAGAAGGTCATGTGCCTGACCGTCGCGGACTGCGACGAGGTGATACGGGCGGTCGAGCAAAACGGCGTCAAGTTCGCCATTTCGTTCCCGCAGCGGTGCCTGCCGCGCAACCTGTTCATCCAAAAAATGATCGAGACGGGCGCGGTCGGCGACGTGACCGTGCTGCGCGTGCGCAACTGCCACAACGGCGCGCTCGCGGGCTGGCTGCCCGAATACTGGTACGACCCGGAGACGACCGGCGGCGGCGCGATGATGGACCTCGGCGCGCATCCGATGTACCTCGCGCGCTGGCTGCTGGGCAAGCCGACGCGGATCCAGTCGATGTTTAACGACCGTACCGGGCACGCGGTCGAGGACAACGCCGTCTGCACGATCGAATTTGAAAACAACGCGATCGCGATTTCGGAAACGAGCCTCGTCTCGCCGATGACGCCCGCGATCATGGAAGTGTACGGCACGAAGGGCGTCATCATGGCCGTCGACCAGCAGGTCAGGTTCAAGACCGTCGAATCCGACCGCTCCCTCGCGGACGGCTGGCTGACGCCGAAGCTGCCGGAGGAACTGCCGCACCCGATCCGCCAGTGGATCGACGCGATCCTGTACGGCAAGCCGATCCTGTTTGGCCCAACGGAAGGCCGCGAATTGACGGAACTGATGGAAGCCGCGTACAGAGCGCACCGGGAAAAGCGGGAATTCGCATTTGGGTGACGCGGGCGGAAAGAACGCCGGGGCACCGTCCCAGACCCCGCCAAAGAGCCGGGAGGCAGCGCCTCCTGGCGTTCTTTTTTATACGCCTCTCTCACGCCCCTGCGAACACATGCCAGCAGAGATCATTCCGCAGGCGTTCGTCGTCCAGCACGAGATCGCGAATCCCTTCGGGGAGCCTTTCCCGCTGCCATTGACACGCCCGCTGCCTGACAGCTTCCGGATCGTCCCCGTGTGACGCCGCCATCTCCGCGCGGATCGCGTACGCCGCCGCGCCGAGTTCGTGCGCGGCGACATGGGCGACCGCCGCCGCCTGTCCAGCGGACAGCGCCGCCAGCCGCGCGGCTTCGGATATCTCCTTCACTTCCCTTGCGGCGTCCTGCGCCGCGCCGGCCGCGAAGCGGGCCTGCTTCATGGTGATTTTCCCGCGCGTCCACGCGTGCGCCGCCTCCATGGCGCGGCGCGGGCGGTCGTCGTCCGGTCGCACTTCTTCAAAAAAACGCAGCGCGTGCAGGGCGCACTCCGCGGCCCAGACCGCCAGCAGATGATGCTCCGCATCGGACAGCGTCCCGCCGCGGCGAACCGTGATGAACCGTGGATCCCGAATTTTCGGCAAGATCATGGGAGCCTCCCGCGCCTTGAATGTTGAATACGCATTGCCCTCAGTATACCACAAACCGTCCGGCTCCCGCAGAACAAGTGAGCAAATCCGGAGCTCGAGGTGTGTGAACGCCTCGAATGCCGTCATTTTGGCGACATGCGCGCCGAAAATGCGCAGATTCCATGGCCATCCCGCTGGATGGCGGCGGAATCTGTGCCCGTTCCCGGCGCCGCCCGTAAAAGGGCCGCCCTCGCCCCTTTAGGGGCTGCCTGTAACAGGGGTGCACTTGGCAGACCTTCAGAGCGCGTTAGCGCTGCCGACCCTATGCCCTTACAGGGCTCCGTCATGCCGCCGGCTAAGCCGGTGGTCATGACTTATGACTAGCTGCTCTTTCAGAACAAAATAGCGAAGCCGCCCGGTAAAATGAAATTGTGTCAATTGATGCATTGGGAACAGCATCGCAAATAGCAGGCAGATCGTATAGACTATTTGGCCCAAAGGCGGTAGGTACCAGGTGTTCGGTCTTTACATAACCGCGCCAACCAGCAGAGATATTGACATAGCCATAGCCTGAACCAGGGAAAAGCACATACGCCCAATCGCCATCGTCCGCATATGCGGTACACTGCACCCGATTGTGGAACCGGCCTATGACTTCCGAATCTGTGTTGCGCTCTTTGTATACTGCTATGGTTTCGTCGACCGAAGGCATGTTGACCGTGGCTTCCTGAAAATATGGCACTGGGGTAGCGGGTACAGCAGCCGGTTCAGCCGATTTCTGCAAGTCATCGTACAGGGTGATCTGATCGCGCGGCACGAAACAGCGTGCCGGGCGACCACCTGCGTCGTTTGCTTCGATATACACCCATCCACTGCCCAGTGTCGCTAGCCATAATACGCCGCCTTCCACCCTTAGGACTTCCTCTCCCGACTGCTGGCGAAGTGGGTCATCTGTAGCAGATTCTTTCCGGTCGATCACCGCAACCCACGCGTTGAACTGGAGTTCCGGCACCGTAACGTCATCTGGCAGCGCAGAAGCGGTAATCCAGCCGATGCGGTTGATATGGCCCGTGACGTGATACTGGATCATGATATAATCGCCTTCGCGGCCGAACACCTGAATCCAGTCGTTGGTAGATACGGTGGCGTCACCATTGCCCGCGCGGACATAGTGCTCACCGGGACCTGTGTATACATCGTAGGTTTGCCCGCTGGCAAACGCGACAACTTCTGCTTGCGGCAAACTGTCCGCCCGTCCGTTCTGGGGGATATCCAGTGGGTCATTGTCGCGGACGGCTGTCTCTCGCAGGAACTGCTGCATTGCTTCCCGATCAAGTGCCTCCACATCCATCGAAGGCGCGCTGGTTACGGTGATATGATGCGTCGCGTCTTTGTTGGTTTCTGTTCCTTTATGCACATGTCTTGGATTAATAATAACATAGAGAGTTTTGCTAGTACAGTAGGCGCAGAAATAAAGTACATTGATCATAGCAATGCCTCGAGCTTGCTCAAGTCCGAACTGCATAGCGCCGCCAGATTCGCAAAGATTCTATCCGCTGGCCAAACCCACCACTTTAGCAGCAGCAGCTTTTCGATCGGTGCATCATCAAACCTCTTCCGAATGATCCTGGCGGGGTTTCCGCCAGCAATGCAGTAGGCTGGCACATCCTTCGTCACCACAGCGTTCGCCGCAACGATCGCGCCGTCACCAATCTGCACCCCCGGCAGGATCGTGGCGTGCTGACCTATCCAAACATCGTTGCCAATCAACGTGTCGCCTTTGAAAGGGAGATCTTCGAGAGCAGGGGTACTCTTTTCCCAGCCGCCACCCATGATGTTAAAGTGGTACGTGGTAATTGAGTTCATGCGATGGTTCGCACCGTTCATGATGAACTCCACGCTCCGCGCGATGGCGCAGAATTTGCCGATCAGCAAACGGTCGCCTAGGAATGCTCTGGCCTCCATTGCTGTGGAATCTGGCCCCATAAGTGAAAAAGTATGGTATACTGATATTCATCAACATCAACGAGGATACCACGATGAGCGATTCATTACAAGACTTTGAATCCATGTTTGACCCAACCATCCTTGGGCGCGGCCGAGACTACTTTCACCAGGGGTGCGTGCTGGAGATTGAAGAAATCGAGCAAGGGGAATACCGCGCAGCGGTGGAAGGCAGCGAGGTGTACGATGTTTCGGTTTCGCTGGACAAGGGACAAAACGTACTCGACATTTCTTGCGACTGCCCCTATGATTGGGACGCGCATTGCAAGCATCAGGCGGCTGTTTTGTTCGCGCTTCGAAAGCAACTGATGCGGAATGGAGCTGATCCTGCGCGGAAACAGCCTCCGCTGCTGGATGATTTGCGGGATATACTCTATCGGAAGACGAAGGAAGCGCTGATCGATATGCTCGTTTCAATTGTGAGGGAAAACCCGTCGCTAGGCAAGCGCATGCTGTGCCAACTGAAAGAGGAATCAACACCGTAGGCGCATTCCGCAGCCATGTGGGAGGCGGTGCATCGTGCCCGGCGACGGGGTGTAAAGTATGGCTTCCTGCGCAAGAGAAAGCGCCGCCTGATAATCCTGCTTTTTGCATCGCCGCGTCAAAGGCCATCACACGGAACTCGTCATACCGCAGGTTGTCATTAATGAATCGGGCGGTTGCCTCGTCGCCGTCATATTGGCGTATCAAGTCAAGCTGCATTTCCCTAATTCTCGTTTCCGAATAGGTTTCACTGTGCCCTTCATATTTCCGCGCTTGGCATTCCAAATGCATTTCCATGCGCTGGCGGCATGTTGGCTCCGAACACAGCGGCAAGTGCAAGCTTTTTCCCCGGTTTTCATTCTTTCCCTTGCACTTGTTCGACGGCTGATACCCATTTCCCTTTTGGTTTTACTGACTTTTTTTGTTCCGCAGGAGACCCTATCGTATCGCTGACGACCGACTTGAAATCGCGCAGTGCCGCAGCCACTACGGCATGAACTGAACGCGCGAAAGGAGCCTAGCTCATGCATTGCCGCAAATGCAAAAAAGATATTCCTGCCGAGAGCCTCTTCTGCCTGCATTGCGGCGCGGAGCAGACGAATACCGCCAAGCTCCCAAAAAAAGGAGTATGAATACAAGCGCGTCTATTTTCAGCACGAAGGCAAGCAGCGCGAGCATGACATGTTTGTGGGGGAATTTCAAACGAACGCTGGACATTTGTGCGGGTAGTCCCGATCAATGTAGCGAAATATCTCATGGGCCATAGCGGCATCAACGTAACCGCAAACATTTACACGCACACTACTCACGAGGCCATCGACGAGGCGGCAAAGAAAATCAATAACATGCCAAAAACAGGAAAAGTGTAATAAGCGTTGATATACAATGAAACTTCAGCCTCACCTAGTCATGCCACCGGCTTAGCCGGT
>JAVBOQ010000141.1:0-3750 GCA_031550455.1 Eubacteriales bacterium | reverse complement strand
CTCCTGCAGGAACTCGAACACGCGCTCGGCCGCGGCGGCCATCGACTGCAGCATGTTCGTCACCTGGGCGACCTGCGAGATCGGCTGCGTGAACATCCGGATGTACTGAATGAACGCGAGGATGTCTCCGACCAGAATCGTCTTCGCGGCGGCCATCAGCCCGCCGGTGAACACGACCGCCACATACCCGAGGTTGCCGATGAAGTTCATGATCGGGAACATCAGGCCCGACAGGAACTGCGACTTCCAGGCGGACTGGTACAGCACCCGGTTTGTCTCGCCAAACGTTTCAAGCGTCGCGGCCTCCCGGTTGAACGCCTTGACGACCGTATGTCCGCCGTAGGTTTCCTCAATCTGGCCGTTGATCTTGCCGAGGTATTCCTGCTGCGTCACAAAGTATTTCTGCGATTTCTTGACGACAAGGCTCATTAAGAGCGCCGAGACCGGCAGCATCGCCAGCGACACCAGCGTCATCACCACGTTGATGCGCAGCATCATCACCAGCACGCCGACGAGCATGATGGCCGACGAGATCAGCGTCGTCACGCCCTGGCTGAGGTTCTGGCCCATCGTGTCGACGTCGTTGGTGATCCGCGACAGCGTGTCGCCGATCTGGTGCGATTCAAAGTACGCGATCGGCATTCTGTGGATCTTCTCGGTGATCTCCCTGCGGAACCTGAAGTTCAGCCGCTGCGTGATGCCGGTCATGATCCAGCCCTGGATGAATGAGAAGCACATGCTGAGCACGTAGAGCCCGAGCAAGGTGAGCAGAATCGATCCGATCCGGCCAAAGTCAATGCCGCCGGTGCCCTGTATTTTCGCCGTGAACCCGGCCTGCAACTCGTTCGTCGCGGTTCTCAGCACGTTCGGCCCGATGATCGACAGCACGGTGCCCGCGACCGCGAACAGGATGACGAACACGACGCCGACGCGGTAGCGGCCGATCGCGCGGATCAGCTTTTTGATCGTTCCCTTGAAATCCTTTGGTTTTTCGCCCATGCCGCGGCCGAAGCCGCCCGGCCCGCCCATCGGCCCGCGGCGCATCGGCGTCGCTGTCTGTTTGTTCTGCTGGCTCATGCGCCTTTGCCCCCTTTCAGCTCCGCTTCTGACAACTGCGACCTTGCGATCTCCTGGTACATCCGGCAGTTTTCCATCAGCGATTCATGCGTGCCGATGCCGACGGCGCGGCCCTCGTCAAGCACGACGATCTGGTCGGCGTGGAGCACCGTGCTGATGCGCTGGGCGACGATGAGGATCGTCGTGCCCGCGACTTTTTCGGAAAGCGCGCGCCGAAGCTTCACGTCGGTCTTGAAGTCGAGCGCCGAAAAGCTGTCGTCAAACAACAGGATTTTCGGATTTTTCGCGATGGCGCGGGCGATCGACAGCCGCTGCTTCTGGCCGCCGGAAACGTTTGTTCCGCCCTGCGCGATCGGGTCGTTGTATTGCTCCGGCTTTGCGCCGATGAAGTCCGCCGCCTGCGCGATTTCGGCAGCCTGTTGCATCGCCTCGTCGGTGATGCCGTCGCCGCCGAACTTCAGGTTAGATTCGATGGTGCCGGAGAACAGCACGCCGCGCTGCGGCACATAGCCGAGCAGGCCGCGCAGCTTGTTCTGCGACAGGTCGCGGATGTCCACGCCGTCGATCTTGATGGCGCCGCCGGTCACGTCGTAAAACCTCGGAATCAGGTTCAGCAGCGTCGACTTGCCGCTGCCGGTGCTGCCGATGATCGCGGTGGTTTTGCCGGGCTGCGCTTCGAACGTGATGTCCGCCAGCACGTCCTGCTCGGCGTCCGGATACCGGAACGACACGTGTTCGAACGAGACGCGGCCGGTAAAATCCGTGCGCGATTCCGCGGGAAGCGCCTCGCGGTCGACGACGCTGGCCTCGGTCGCCAGCACCTCGTCGACGCGCTCCGCCGACACGACCGCGCGCGGCATGACCGCGAAGACCATCGTCAGCATCAGGAACGACATCAGGATCTGTATCGCGTACGTCATGAACGCCATCATGCTGCCCAGTTGCATCGTGCCCGTGTCGATGCCGTGCGTGCCGAACCAGACGATGCCGAGCGTCAGCACGTTCATGATGAACATGATCGCGGGCATCATCATCGTCATCACGCGGTTGGTGAAGAGCTGCGTCTTCATCAGGTTTGTGTTCGCGACTTCAAACCGCTTGTTTTCGTGGTCCGCGCGCCCGAACGCGCGGATGACCTGCAGGCCCGACAGAATCTCGCGCGAGATCAGGTTGATCCGGTCGATCAGGCCCTGCATTTTCTTGATTTTCGGGATGGAGATGGAAATAATGACGCCGACCAGCAGCATCACGACGGCGACGCCGACGGCGATGATCCAGCCCATGTTCGTCCGCGTGCCGATGACCTTCAGCACGCCGCCGACGCCGATGATCGGCGCGTAGATCACCATGCGGAGCATCATCACGGCGAAGAACTGCACCTGCTGGATGTCGTTGGTTGTCCGCGTGATCAGCGACGCGGTCGAGAACTTTTCAATGTCGCCGTTCGAGAACGACACGACTTTGTGAAAGACCTGCCCGCGCAGGTTCATGCCCATCCGCGCCGCGATGCGCGACGCGATCAGGCCCGCGAGGATCGCGCAAACCGCGACGATCAGCGTCATGCCGATCATCTTCAGCCCGGCGAACAGGATATAGCGCGTCTGGATCGCGCCGGTGTCGACGCCGAGCGCTTCGTATTCCGCGGAGACAAACTGGGCGGCGGCGGCGCTTTTGATCATCTCGCCGGTGTCGCCGAGCTGCGCCATGCCCTGTTCAAGCTGCGCCTGCATTTGCTCCCGGGTCACGGCGCCCGCCGCGAGGCCCTGTTTGGCGGCCTCGATGTCGACGCCCATTTGCCGCATGCCGATCAGCCCCAGCATCGGGCCGGTCAGCGCGTCCGCGAGCCGGTCGAGCGTCTCGCGATCCTTGACCGCCAGGGTGAGGTTGCCGTCCGCGTTTTCCCTGTACGCTTCGCGAACATATGACGCGTCCGCCTCGGACATGAACAGGCTGAGGTTTTCAAGCGTCGACGCGCGCATCTCGTTCGGCGCGACTTCCGCGATGCCGCCGCGCGAGAGGCCCACGTCCACAATGTCGGACATGTACTGCGGCAGCGCGAGGTCGCAATACGCCTGCACGATCAAAAGTCCCACGATGACAAGGACGAGCCATTTGACGTCTTTCAAATGCCGGACGATTTTGAGCATTCGCAGTCCCCTTTCCCATATTCCTTAACTTCCGATTCGATGATGGTAAGCAGCCGGCCAAGCAGCGCGAGCAGCGTTTCCATGTCGCCGGACCCGATCTCCGCGTAGATCCGGTCGATCATACCCTCAAACCGCGCGCGCAGCGCCTGCCAGGTCAGCTCGCTGCTTTCCGTCAGGTACACCAGCGTGTTGCGCCGGTCGGCCGGATCGATCTCGCGGCGGATGTGGCCGCCCTCTTCCAAAGAGCGCAGAAGCCTCGACATCGCGGGCGGCGACATCTCCATCTTGTCGATCAGCGCGGAGACGTTCATGCCAGCGTCGGGCGCGCGCTCGCGCGCGTTTCGCCACAGGCATTCGAGCGTGAAGAACTCCATGCGCGGCATGCCAATGGCGTTCCAGATCGGGTTGATGCGCTGAAACCGCTGAAACATGCGCAGGAAATCAAGATGCCTCGCCCTGCGTTCCATAGGATCACCTCTTTTGCCTCGCGTTAATAGTTGCGTGTGTTAATAATTAACGCGCGGCA
>JAVBOQ010000084.1:0-5511 GCA_031550455.1 Eubacteriales bacterium | reverse complement strand
GGATGACGCGGCGCGGCACCCGTCGAGGCGCGACGCGATTCCGCGCATGGCGGATTCTCTCGGCGCGCTCGGCGCACGTTACGCCTTTTCGGAGGCCGCGCTCGAGTTTGGGCAACCTTTTGCGTCAAGGCAGGAAGCGGCTGCGTTTGTGCGCGCGTACGCGAAAAACCCGCCGGACATGTCCGTCGACGACTATCTGGACGCGCGCCTCGTGCACACCGGCGAGAGGCGGTTTCCGCTGTATCTGCCCAATCAGAAGGCATTCGGCGTTTTTGTGATCGGAAGGGCGTAAATGAATCGCGCCGAAATCGCTGTTACTTTCTTCTTTCCGCCCTTGACAGGATCAGTTCCGCAACCACGCTGACCGCGATTTCGAAAGGCGTTTCGGCCTGGATGGGGATGCCAATGGGCGAACGAACCCGCGCGACCGCCGCGTCGTCAAAGCCTTTCGCGCGCAGCGCGTCGGTCGTCTGCCGACACTTCGCGCGGCTGCCGATCATGCCGACATAGCCCGCGGGCGTCATCAATGCCATTTCCAGCACATGCCGGTCAAACTGATGGCCGCGCGTCATGATGACCACGCTATCCTGCGGGCGGAACGTCATTGGTTCCATCGCGGCGAAATCCACGACGCGGGTTTCCGCGGCGTCCGGAAACAGCGCCGCGTCCGCGAACGTCCGCCTGTCGTCCAGCACGATCGCGCGGAAGCCCGCCTGTTTCAGCAGCGGGACAAGCGCCTGCGCCACATGGCCGCCGCCAAAGACGAACACCGTGCCTTCCGCGTTCAGCCGCTGGACAAAAGTCCCTTCGGGGTGATCGGGAAGCGCCGGGATCACCCGCATTTCGCCGGTCGAAAGGTCCGTGCAAAAGAACGCGTCCCGCTCGCCGTCCAGCGCGCAGAGCGCGGCCCGGCAAATCGCCGCGTCCTCCGGTGTAAGCCGTTGAAACAGCAGAAACGCCGTGCCGCCGCAAACCATGCCCAACAGGCCCGCGTCCGTGTTGTTCAGCGTGTACTTTCGGGTAAAGCAGCCTGGTGCGCGCATTTCTTCGGTTGCCGTCCGCACCGCCTGGTATTCGATCGCGCCGCCGCCTACGGTGCCCGCGATGTGGCCCGTCTCGTCCGCCAGCATCCGTGCGCCGGGCTTGCCCGGCGTGGAGCCGCGGCTTTCCACCACGGTGACCAGCATCGTGTTCTTTCCGGCCTCAAGCCGCGCGCAAAGCGCTTCGAACAGTTTTTTCATGGATTCCCTCCCTGCCCGCGCAGGTAGAGGAACGCCTCCAGGACGCCTCCGCCGACGCACCGGGCCTTGTCGGAAATGGACCGCCAGTCCGCGTCCGCGCGGGGATCCACATCCGCGATCTTCATGCCCTTTCGCACATACAGGCCGTCCGCGATCAGCCCGCGAAGCAGGCCGTCAAAGGGCGCGGGGCACGGAACACCGCCGACGCTGAGCATCGGCTCCCCTTGCGTCACCGCGTCGCCGATGGCGCGGATGCCAAGCGTCACGCCGGACACCGGCGCGCGCACCACGCGCTCCGTGCTTCTGCCGCCGATCTCGCCGGGAACGCCGGTGTCTGGCGCGGCCGCGCCATGAAAAAGAACGCGGCCCAGGTCGTGGCCGCGCTGGGTTTCGATGACTGCGTGCGCGTCCACATTCGCGGTGAAACCGGGGCCGACCCCGATAACGACCGGTGCCATGCCGATGCGCGTGCCAAGGTTGCGCTTGGCCAGTATCGCGTCCACCACGCAAGCGGGGCAAAGGCCCGGAATCGACGCGCCTTCTTCGTCGATCAGAACAGGGATGACGCCCCGCGCGTGGCACGCGGCGATGTCAGCCGCCTGCGCCACCCGCCGCGCCAGCATGTCTTCCACCTGATATTCGCCCAGACGCACCGCCTCGGAAAGCGACACCGTGCGCCGGATCGCGGTGGGCGCGACCGTCTCCAGCACCACCACGGCGAACCCGGCCCTGCGCAGCTTCTGGATCGCGCCCGTGGCCAGATCCCCGCCGCCGCGTACGACTATGAGATCCTTGTCCATGATCCTTCCTTTCGCGTGGAGCCCGTCGCGATCAGCCCGGAAAACCCGCAAAGCCCGGACGCGATGCGCCGGGCCGCTTCTTCGCTTGCCGGGTCGTCGTCCTGATTGATCAGGATCGCGCGCCTGCCGACGGCCTTTTGAAACATGCCGCCGGGGCCGAGCGCCATGCGGGCCAACGCCTCCGCGCTGACCGCGCCGCCCGCCGAAAGCCCGGTCAGCGCCGTGAACCGTTCGGGCCGGTGCACGTTCTCCGCATTTACGGAAAGGCCGAGGCCCCAGGCCGGGATCACGCCGATGGTCATCGTCGCAAACGGCGGAATCACCGGTTCGTGCTCCGCCCAGCCTTTCAGCGGTTTGCCGCGGCTTCCGTCCGCCTCCATCAGGCAAAGATAGTACGCGCGGGACGCGACTTCAATTTCGCCGACCGGCGCGGCCGCCAGCTTTTCGCCTTCCGGGCGTCCGAGGTATCGCACGCCGGGCAGCGGCACGGCCTCCGAAAGGGCGATGCGCGCGGTCGGTGCGATCAGCACGCCGCGCGCAGCGTTTTCCCTTGCCAGACAGCCGACGACGGACGTTTTCCCGCCGCAGCCGACCACGGCGATATTTTCCCCGGGCGCAATCGCCAGACATTCGCTCAGTCGCACGGCATCATCGCCTTTCCGCCATCGCCGGGATCACTCCGCGTTTAGGTCCAGCTCCACGACGAACGCATAATTCCGGTAGTCGTAATACAGCTCCATGTACTCGATCAGCTCGTGCTGCGCGCTGTAGGCGTGGCGCAGAATTTGCAGCACCGGCCACCCTTCGGCGACGCCGAGCAGATCGGCCAGCCATCTCTCCGCGCGCTGCGCGCTGATGTGCTGGCGGCCCTTGCCAAGCGGCACGCCCAGCTTGTTTTGGTAAAGCTGATAGACGGTAAAATGCTTCAGGTCCGCCATCGAAAGCTCGATGCCGTACTTTTCCGGCAGGTACAGGTTTGCCACCGCGATGACTTTGTCGTCCACCTTGTGCAGGCGCAGAACGCGCAGGCAGGTCTCGCCGATTTTGGCGGCGGTGTCCGCGTGGAGGTATTCCGCGGAGTTGACGAACCGCATGCCGCGCACTTCGATTTCCGACGAAACGTTTTTGCTGGAAAGCAGGTTGGAAACGCCGACCAGGAACTGCTCGCTGTCCTGCAGGACAGCGTTTCGAACGTAGGTGCCCATGCCCTGCTTGACGGACACGACGCCTTCCTCGGCCAGCGCTTGAATCGCCTTGCGCACCGTGATCAGGCTTACGCCAAACCGCAGCGCGAGCTCCTGATGCGAATCCATTCTGCCGTCGTCGGCATAGCGTTTCGCCAGAATCTCACGTTTTAACGCGCTCGCGATCTGTACGTACATCGGAATGTGCGAATGGCGATCAACCGAACTGATTTCCTGCATCCAGTCAACCATCCCTTTTTGCGCATTGCGCCAGCTCAGCGGACAACACGTTGATAAACACATCGACATCCGTGGGCGTCAGCACCAGCGGCGGCTTGAGCAGCAGCGTACCGTCGCCGGCGCCGCCTGTCAGAATCCTGTTCATCGCCATGGCCCGGGCTACCCTTTCGCCGGTTTCGGCGTCTGAAAACCGGACGGCCGCCGCGAGGCCGAGGCAGCGGCGCGCCGCGATCGCACCCGTGGCGCGCTGAACGTCGCCAAGCCGGGCTTCCAGGTACGCGCCGGTCTCCCGCACGCGATCCAGCAGGTTTTCCTCCTCGAACGCCTCGAGCACGGCGACCGCGGCCGCGCAGGCGAGCGGGGAATCGCCGGTTCCGCCGGCGAGCGGCCCTGTGTGCTCCGCGGGCGGCCGCTCGCCAAGCAGCAGCGCGCTGATGTGCAGGCCGTTGCCGAGGCCCTTGCCCAGAAGGAGCATGTCGGGCTCGATGTCCTCGCGCTGGTAACAAAACATGGAACCGCTTCTGCCCGGGCCCGTCTGGATTTCGTCCATGATGAACACGATCCCGCGGGCCCGCGCCCAGCTTTGCAGCGCCTTGAGGTAGCCCGGCGGCGGGAACACGACGCGGCTGCCGAGATAGGGTTCGATGATCAGCGCGCCGACGTCGCCGGACGATTCGTGCCGTATCTTTCGCTCCAGAAACTCAATGCAGGCAAACCCGCATGTTTCCTCGCGCAGGTTGATCGGGCAGTTTTCGCACTCCGGATACAGGCCAAAGACCACGCCGGGCGACGCGGGGCCGAACTCCTTCCGAAGCCGTGGCGTTCCGGAAATCGACGAGGCCAGCTTGGTGCGGCCGTGAATGGAGTTCCAGAACCCGATGACCTCCGAACGGCCCGTGCGCTTGAGCGCCAGTTTGACCGCGCACTCGACCGCTTCCGATCCGGAGGCCGTCAGGTGCAGGCAGGCGAAATCGCGGTTTGTATGGCGCATCAAAAGCTGGGCCAGCCTGTCGCGCGCGCGGCTTTCGCCCCTTGCCGTGAGCATGCCGCGCATGGCGCCGGCCATCTTTTCGGTGAACCGCGGGTGCTTCGCGCCCAGAATGACGCTGATGTCGCACAGTTCCAGATACCGCTCGCCATTCTCGGTAAAGAGCCACGCGCCTTGACCGTCCGTGAAGTACGGGCTGCCGCCGTTTTTGCGCTCCGACAACAAATAATGATCGATCATACGCATCTCCCGGCTCACGGAATCGGGCGCATGT
The DNA here is from genome assembly GCA_031550455.1 of Eubacteriales bacterium. GTDB lineage: Bacteria > Bacillota > Clostridia > Christensenellales > Aristaeellaceae > Avichristensenella. The sequence goes on along the minus strand of JAVBOQ010000084.1, from coordinate 784 downwards.
CCCATTTGGCAAAGCTGTCAAGGAACGCGGCCAGATCGTTTACTTTCGCCGCCAGCATCGCTTCGCCCTTTTCACGCGTTGCCAGCGTGCTGTTGCCGTTTGTGCCGGAAACCGTCGCCATTTTGTGCGGCAGATAGACGCGCATCACACCGTTGCGGAAGCAGCCGGGCAGCGCGCCCGAGTACTCTTCCGTCGTCTGATCCATGCGCACCAGGTCGGGGCGGATGACGAGCATGTCCGACGTTTCGGCCTCGTCTCCGTGCCCGCCCTTTTCCTGCTTACAGCATTCCGCCTCCGCCTCGTGCCCGAGTCCGAGGCAGTTGGATACGGCGACCTTTACATTATACTTGTCATTCATGTTGAGCGCAACCAGGCGCAGCGGGATGTGCGTGGAGACGCCGCCGTCCAGAATCAGGAACTTTTTGACGCCGTAGCGGACGAAACTGAGCAAAATATCCTGCACATACGCGATCAGGTGATCCGCTTCGATGTTGACGGAGCCTTTCCAGTCGACAAAGGCCGGAAAATACGCGTAGGGCAGCGTGGGCAGCGTGAACACGTCGCAGCGCTCGGTGATCCGCTTCGCCAGATAGTCCGTGACAAAATAGTCCGTGCCCATCGGCAGGTGGGCGCCGTGCTCCTTTGACCCGCCGCCGATTGGCAGCACCACAATCGCGCGCTCGTCGATCAGATCCCGACACTCCGGGTACGTCATTTCCGCGATCAAACGTCCCATATGAACACCCTTTCTCTCTCTTTCTCAGCCAAAGACATGGCAGGCAAG
>JAVBOQ010000113.1:0-7762 GCA_031550455.1 Eubacteriales bacterium | reverse complement strand
GCCGTCGCCGGTCCAGTCGACGCCGTCGCGCGACCATTCGGCGTCCTCGTCGGAAAGCGCCCACGACTCGACCAGCCCGAGCTGGCTGTACGGGCCCCAGTGCATCATCAGCGCGAGCTTCTGGTCCTGAAACCATTCAAGCCGCTCTTTGAGAACCGGATCCACAGGCGCGACGTACGTGTCCGCCGCGCTGTAGCTGTGCACGCCCTGCTCGATGATTTCTTCGCTCATGCGCATGTTCCTTTCTGCAGGAAGATGACCACGCCCTCGCGCGGCCCGATTTCAAACGCCTGATCCGGCCGCGCGGCCGCTTTTTTCTGCACGTTCGCGATCTCGGGCAGGTGCGCCGAGACCGGCTGAAACCCTAGGTTGGAAAGGTCGAACGTCACCGAGACCGGCGACTCGGCGAAGCTCGCCGCGCAGAGCATCGCGCCTTCCGGCAGCTCGTACAGCGTGACCAGCACGCGCGGATCGTCCGCCTTCGCGGGCGGGTTTTCCTCCCACCAGCCGCGCATCTTCGCCCGGTCAAACCCGTACGCCGCGCGCATCGCCCACACGCCTTCCGGCCCCTTCTGCTGCCAGCCCGCGCGGCGCGTCTCGCCGAACAGCAACCCGCGCCACGGGTTGCCGCCGCCCTCAAGCATCTCGCTCATCAGCCCGAACGGCAGCCCGGAGCACTCGACGAGCATTTCGGTCGGCGATATCTCGTTAAAATCGAACCCTTCGCCGAACCACAGCGAATCGACGTACGGGAAGAGCTCCGCGTACATCACCGCGTTGTGGCCCCACGATTCGCCGTACTCGTCGTGGAAATGGTTCCAGGAGTGCAGGTCGATCTTCGCGCCGGGCCTCCGCCCGTCCAGCACGCGGCGGGCGCGCCGAAGCGCGTGGCGGTCAAGGCCTGTGTCGTCGACATAGATGCCGTCGATTCCAAAGTTTTCGCACATCCAGCGCAGCCCTTCGATGTAGAAGTTGACGATCCGGCTCGCAGGGTTGACGATGACCGACGGGTCGCAGGTTCCGGCGTACTTGCCCTTGGTGAACACGGCCTTCCAGGCAGGCAGCACGTCGTTGCCGCATTCCTCGCGCAGCCATTCGTCCTTGTCGCCCTGGCCCGGCACGCCGCCAAAGTTGAACTTCGGCATCGCGAAGATTTCCGCGCCGAGGCTTCGAAGCGGGAAGAACTCGGGCAATTTGCTGGTCAGCTCGCGCACGGTGTAGTACGGTTTCATCTTGAGCCCGGCCGCGTGCGCGGCCGCCGCGAAGTCGCGCATCGCCGGGCCGTCGTACATCGGATAGTTGATGAAAGGATAAATCTCTTTCGCGTGGTGCACGTTAACGTGCGTCGCGCAGATGCGCTTGGCGGTCGCGATCCACTCGTCCGGGCTGGTTTCACCGGGCGCCTGATAGTAGCGCACGCCGTAGTGCGCGGCCTGGCTGACCAGCTTGAACGGTGTGAAGCCGATGTCGAAGTCAGTGCGGACCGACTCGCCGATTTTGACCGTCAGCGGGCCGGTGTGGTACGCAAGCTCCGTGTATCCGTCGCGCCGGTCCAGCGCGAAATGCCCCTCGCCGCCGTTGACCCACGCCTTCGGCTGGTTCCTCGGGCCGAATTTATAGTAGATGTTGCAGTAGGGCCGGACATAGTTTTCGTCCAAAGGCCGAACGACGACGCCGCCGTTCATGCCGCCGCAGAAGAAGCCGTCCTGATGCTTTTGCCGGTCCCAGCGCCAGCGGTGCGTTTCCGGATACTCGACCGCCATCGTGCCGACGCCGGAGAACCACCGCGCGAAGGCCCGCGTTGGCTTTAGCACCAGCCGGATATCGTCCAGCGCGACGACCGAATCCGCCGTCCAGCGCGCCTCAAAGTGCATCCAGCCGTCAAACTCGGCGCTGCCGTCGATTTCGAGCGCCAGCCCGCCGCCCGACAGCTCCGCGCGCCACGCGGCGCGCGTGGCCGTCGCCGAAACGATCCTGCAGGAACCGGTCAGCGCGACCGGAGCGCCGTTCCGCACGGCTTCCAGCTTCGCGGGCGCGGCGAAAATATCGGTCCCTTCGTCAAGCAGCGCGTCGTTGATGCCGGTGAAGCGCGTCAGCATCCTGTCCGGCAGCCCGTCCGCGCCGATCTCGATGTCGCGGCCCAGGATCGACACGCGATTCCCGCAAACCGCGACCGGCAGGTACGGCGCGGTCACCGTGTCCTCGCAGCCCGTTGCGGAAGCAAGCCAGGAAAGCCGCGCGAGCGTGTCCATGTCGTCCTCACCGCCGCGCCAGACCGGGTCGCCGCAGAGGTTCAGGCTCAGCGGAAGGGTATGGCGCGAGCCGTCCAAAAGCTCGACGCGGCATTCGATCCTGTGCTCGCCGGACGCGGTCATCGGCGTTTTGATCAGCATCCAGAGGGGCCACGGGCGGCCGGCCGCGAGCGGCATCACCTTTTGAAACGGCTTCCCAAACCGGTCAACGCCGCCGAGCGCCGGAACGATGGCCTGCCAAACCGGCTCAAACGCAACGGATTTAACGGCCGTATCGCAGTCGGATTCCAGCATCAGTTGGATCGCCGCGTTCTGGCCCGGACGCGCCGTGAGCGCGCGGGGGCTGCCGTCCTCCGGCGGCGGGTCCAGCGAAAAAGCCGGGTCGTCCGGGCGGCAATGGTACGGCTCGTCCGCGGCCTGCCACCACATCCGAATTTCTGGCATCGGTTTTTTTCCTCGATTCTGATGTCGTATTCGTCAAATTTTACGCGCCGTCGTCCGCGCGCCACACGAGCCCGTCCTGCCGGATCGCGTACGCCGCGCCGGAGGGCGCCGTCATCGTGATCTGGAACATGTCGCGCGTCACCTCGATGCGCGGCGCGCTCGCGCCGGTCGTTTCCTCGCCGAGCAACGCCAGCCGGTCGGTATACCGCCCGGTTTCCGCGCGGTAGGCGCGCTGCCGGTAGTAAAACCTGCGCAGCAGCCACTTGACCCGCTCGTCGGCGGGCAGGCAGGGCGCGGCGTCATGCGCATCGACGAAGAACACATAGCCCCAAAGCTCCGGATAGTGGATGTTGACCAATCCGGTCGGCGCCCACACCCAGTTGTGCTCGCGGAAAGGCGTTCCGGTCGCCGGGTCGACCGCCTTTCGGTATCCGCCGTCCGCGGCCTCGGTGCGCCAGTTGACGCGCGAAAAGTTCATCCGCCAGAACCCGCCCCGCTCCGGCGGTTCCGCGCGCTGCCCACCGCCGAAGACCGAGGCCCATGGGATCGCCATTTCCACCGTCCAGCCGCGGTTGTCAGCCGCGGGATCATTGAGCCGCCCGTCAACCGCGACGGCCGTCCGAAGGCCCTTGACGTCATATCCGTCGACCGGCAGACCGCCGTCCCGGTACGGCTTTGTCAGAAACAGATCCCAGACCGTGCCAAGCGCGTTGATTTCGATCTCGCCGTAGGCGTGCGTCGTGTTGCCGGGGTCAAAAAAAACCTCGAAGTCGTTCTCACGGAAAATAACGCTGTCGCGCTCCGTGACCGTCGCCCAGATATGATCCTCGCAAAGCTCCGCGCCGACGTAGAGGCATTCCGCGTCCCAAAGCATCTTCACGCGCGTGCGCTTCGCGGGCGGCGGCCGGTTGTCAGGCCCTTCAATGTCCACAAAATCGTCCGTCCACCGCGCATCCCGCCAGACCGGCTTTTCAAGGTTACCGTCGATCGCAAACTTTTCGTCCGCGCGCCGGCACGCGTACACCGGCGGGTCAAAGTCGATATTGGGTACCGTAACGGACCGGAGCTTTGGCATATGTGTCCTCTCTTCGCGCATCCCCAACCGTTTCCATGCAATACTATACCGGGAAATTGGCTATAAATCAAGTATGTGAACATACAAGCACAGGGCGACTTCATTCGGAATGAGAAGTGATCAATCCCGGAGCTCGAGGCGTGTGAACGCCTCGAATGCAATCATTTTCGGCGACATGCGCGCCGAAAATGCGCAGTTTCCATAGCCATCCCGCGGGATGGCGGCGGAATCTGTGCCCGTTCCCGGCGCCGCCCGGAAATCTCGCAAGATTTCAGGCGCCGTCCCCGTTTCCGATTGGCGATTTCATTGCAAATTAAATCGCCCTGCACACAAGCAAGACCACCGGCTTTGCCGGTGGTCTTGCTTCGGGCGCTTCCGCCCGGACTACATCTGCAGCGCGTTTTCGACCGCACCGACATGCACGCTGAGCGTGGCGCAAAAGGCGTTCAGGCCGGCCGCGCGCTGATCCTCGCGCATTCCGAGGAAATCCTTGACGCTCTGCACCATCGGCTCGCACGCGGACTTCAGCGGCACCGGCTCCATCATGCCGGCGCGGGTCAGCAGCGTGTCCAGCCCGCGCAGGAGCCCGAGCAGCGCTGGGTCGCCGTTCGACTGGATCGAGGCGGACAAATTATCATACAAAGGGCCCGCCTGCGACGACTGCGCGGCATACGGATCGAACGTCTTCTCGCCCTCGTCTTCCATTTCCGCAAGGATCTCGCGGATCAGGCCCGGCCGGTTTTTGAGCACGCTGCGGTACTTGTTCTGGTAGCGCAGCATCTGTTTGCGGTCGCCGCGGGCCATCTGGTACACGCAGGCGCGCACCGAAACGCCTTGGGCGCGGGCCGCCAGCACTTCGCGGACAAGGGCCCGCACTTCTTCCTGTGTAAACGTCGCGAACGGCGCCGCGTGCGGCACGCTGTCCCCGTCCTCCCGTTTGATGCACGCATAGTAAAAATTCCGCACGCTGTTGGGCTTTCTGCCCAGCGTGTTGCCAATACGCTCAAACACGCCGCGCAGCGGTTCCCCGTTGCCGCCCGCGCTGTGTATCGCCTCACGGAGCTTAATAATCTCCGCATCCTGCCATCCGCCGCGCCCTGTCCGCATAACATTTTCCATTCAATGAACCTCCATGTGTCATAATACTATTAGTATGGCGGAGAATTCGATGTTTATGCTGCTGTCCAAGGTTTTTTTGTGGGGCAAATAGCGTGTTTTTTTTCACTTAAGACGGCGAAAAAATGTTGTGTTTGAGGCTTCCGCGCGCTATACTGAAAAGAGACAAAATGAAGGAGGACTGGTACATGGTTCCATATGCAAAGCGAGTTATGCGTGATTTGATCCAAAAAGGGCCGAACGAAACCGAGTTTCTGCAAGCAGCCGAAGAAATTCTTGCATCCCTCTCGTTGTACCTGGACAGGCGGCCGGACATCGAGGCCGCGGGTCTGCTCGAAAGGTTCGTCGAACCGGAGCGCGTGATCATCTTCCGCGTGCCCTGGGTGGACGACGGCGGCAAGGCGCGCGTCAACCGCGGGTTCCGCGTGCAGTTTTCCAGCGCGATCGGCCCGTACAAAGGCGGCATCCGGCTGCACCCGACGGTTAACCTGAGCATTATGCGGTTCCTGGCGTTTGAACAGGTGCTCAAAAACGCGCTGACCCAACTGCCCATCGGCGGCGGCAAGGGCGGCAGCGATTTCGACCCGAAGGGGAAGAGCGACAACGAGATCATGCGTTTCTGCCAAAGCTTCATGACCGAACTGTACCGCCACGTCGGCGCGGATACCGACGTGCCGGCCGGCGACATGGGCACGGGCGCTCGCGAAATCGGCTACTTATATGGACAATACAAAAGAATCACCGGCCTCTATGAAGGCGTGCTGACGGGCAAGGGCCTGTCCTTTGGCGGGTCGCTCGCCCGGACCGAAGCGACCGGATACGGTCTGTGCTATTTCATGCAGGAAATGATGCGCGCGCACAGCCAGTCTTTCGCGGGCAAGCGCGTCGCGGTCAGCGGATCCGGCAACGTGGCGATTTACGCCGCCAAAAAGGCGCGCGAGCTCGGCGCGACCGTCGTCACGATGAGCGACTCGGACGGATACATCGTACACGACGCGGGCATGGACATCGAGACCGTCCGCCACATCAAAGAAATGGCGCGCAGCCGCATCTCGTCGTATGTCGCGGTCCACCCGGACGCGGTCTACCACGAAGGCGCTCAGGGCCTGTACCAGGTTCCGTGCGACATCGCGCTGCCCTGCGCGACGCAGAACGAGCTGGACGAAGCCGCGGCGAGATCGCTGATTCAAAACGGCTGCTTCGCGGTCGGAGAGGGCGCGAACATGCCGGCGACCAAGGAGGCCGTCGAGCTGTTCCGGAACGCGGGCGTGCTGTTCGGGCCGGGCAAGGCGGCAAACGCCGGAGGCGTCGCCGTCTCCGCGCTGGAGATGAGCCAAAACAGCCTGCGGATGCACTGGACATTTGACGAGGTCGATGATAAACTGAAAACAATCATGCGCAACATATATGAACACTGCGCGGCCGCCGCGAAGGAATGCGACGTGCCCGGCGACTACGTCGTCGGCGCGAACGTCGCGGGGTTCAAAAAGGTCGCGGAAGCGATGCTGGCGCAGGGCGTGGTGTAATTTCCAACAAGAAAGGGCGGAACACGAATGAAACTTCGCGCGCTCGGCAACAGCGGTCTGACGGTCAGCGAGGTCGGGCTTGGGTGCGAGCATTTGCAGGGCAAGGATCCCGCGCTGATCCGTGACGTCATCGACGCTGCGCTGCACGGCGGCGTCAACACGATGGATGTTTTCATGTCCGAGCCGGACGTACGTTCGGCGATCGGCGCGGCCCTTGCCGGGCGGCGCAGCATGGCGATCCTGCAGGGCCATATCGGCGCGGCTTGGATCGACGGGCAGTACAGCCGCACGCGCGACCTTGCGATGTGCAAACGGTTTTTCGAAGACTTCATGGAGCGCTTGCGCACCGACTACGTCGACATCGGCATGCTGCACTTCGTCGACACCGAAGACGACCTTGCCAAGGTGCTGGCGAGCGGCATGATCGAATACGCTTGCGACCTGAAGCAAAAGGGCGTCATCCGCGCGGTCGGCGTCAGCTCGCATGACCCGGTCGCGGCGCTGAAACTCGTCGAAACAGGAAAGATCGACGTACTGATGTTTTCGATCAACCCGGCGTACGACGCGCTGCCCGCCGACGCGAACATCGAAGCGCTGTTTGACCCGAAGAGCTACGCGCAGGACTTGTTCACGATCGTGCCGGAGCGCCAGAAGCTCTACCAGACCTGCGAAAAACTGGGCGTCGGCATCACGGTGATGAAGGCGCTCGGCGCGGGCGCGCTGCTCCGCGCGAAAACGTCGCCGTTCGCGGCGATGTCGGTTCCGAAGCTGATCCACTATGCGCTGTCCCGCCCGGCGGTGGCCAGCGTCCTGGTCGGTTGCCGGTCGGTCAAGGAAGTCGAGGCCGCCGTCGCCTACGAAACGGCAAGCGAAAAGGCGCGCGATTTCGCGGCGGTGCTCGCCAAGTCGCCCAAATTCACGCTGTCGGGCCGCTGCATGTACTGCAACCACTGCCTGCCCTGCCCGTCGCACATCGACATCGCGGCGGTCAACAAGTACCTGGACCTCGCGCAGCAGTCAGCAGCCGTGCCCGACACCGTCCGCGCGCACTACCACGCGCTTGCGCGGCGCGCGGACGAGTGCGTCCAATGCGGCGCATGCGAAAAGCGCTGCCCGTTCGGCGTGCCCGTGCGCGACCGGATGAAAAAAGCCGCCGAAATATTCGGCGTGTAACGGAGGCCTTCGATGAAAATCACTGTGATTGGCGCTGGCAGCACGTACACGCCGGAACTTGTAGAAGGCATTTTGAAGCGACGGGACGTGTTCCCGGTGACTGAGCTTGCGCTGATGGACATTGACGAAAGGAAGCTGTCGATCGTCGGCGGGCTGGCCGTCCGAATGGCGGCGCA
>JAVBOQ010000081.1:0-3997 GCA_031550455.1 Eubacteriales bacterium | reverse complement strand
ATCGCCTTGGTGCCGCGGCAGTCCGGGAAGCGCGAACACGCGAGGAACCTGCCGTACCGGCCCATTTTGAACAGCATCGGCGCACCGCACTGGTCGCAGACCTCGTCCGAAACCTCGTCCTGCACCTTGACCTTTTCAATCGACTGCTCGGCCTTTTCCAATGTGACCGCGAACGGGCCGTAGAAATCCTGGATGATCTGCTTCCAGGGCAGCGCGTCCTCCTCGATCCGGTCGAGCTTGTCCTCGAGCCCGGCGGTGAACTGCACGTCGATGATGTCGGCGAAGTTTTCGCGCATCATCTGCGTGACGAGCTGACCCAGCAGCGTCGGGTATAGCTTTTTTTGCTCGCGCGAGACGTATCCGCGCAATATGATCGTCGAGATCGTCGGCGCGTAGGTGCTCGGACGGCCGATGCCGCGCTCCTCGAGCGTGCGCACGAGCGTCGCCTCTGTGAAATGCGGCGGCGGCTGTGTGAAGTGCTGCGTCGCCTCGACGTTTGTCACCTCGGCCTTTTCGCCGATTTCAAGGTTCGGCAGCGTCGTCTCGTCGCTCTCGATCTCCTCGTCAACGCTTTCTTCATAGACGGACGTGAAGCCCGCGAACTTTTTCTGCTCGCCGTAGAAGCGCAGCCGGACGCTGGCGTCGTCGTTTTCAAGGATCGCGGTTTCGGTATCGTACACCGCGGCGGTCATCTGGCTGGCGATGAAGCGCAAATAAACGAGCCGGTACAGGTTGTGCTGGTCACGCGTCACCTTGCCGCGGATGTCCTCCGGGCGGCGGCGGATGTCGGTCGGGCGGATGGCCTCGTGGGCGTCCTGCGCGTGCTTGCGGCCCTTATAGACGTTCGGCGTCTCCGGCAGATAGGCCGGGCCGTACCGCTCGGGGATGTACGCGCGCGCCTCCGCGACCGCGTCGTCGGAAACGCGCACCGAGTCGGTGCGGATGTATGTGATCAGGCCGACCGCCCCTTCGCCTTCGATGTCGACGCCTTCGTACAGTTGCTGCGCGATCTGCATCGTCTTGAGCGTGGTGAAATTCAGCTTGCGCGACGCTTCCTGCTGCAGGTTTGGCGTCGTGAACGGCGGCTGCGGGTTCTTTTTCTTTTCCGCGCGCTTGTCCTGCGCGACGGTCAGGTTTGCGGCCCGGATGCTCCGGACGGCCGCGTCGGCGGCCTCCTGCCCCTTGATGTCGGCCTTTTTGAGGTCCGCGTCGACAAGCCGCGTGGAGAAAGCGCGCTTCCCGGTCTTGATCTGCGCGACAACGTCCCAGTATTCTTCCGGGATGAACGCGTCGATCTCCTCTTCGCGGTCGACCAGCAGCTTCGTCGCGACGCTCTGCACACGGCCCGCGGACAGGCCCTTTTTGATCTTTGCCCAAAGCAGCGGGCTGATCTTGTACCCGACGAGCCGGTCGAGCACGCGGCGCGCCTGCTGCGCGCTGACGCGCTTCATGTCGATCGGGCGCGGGTTTGCGATCGCCTCTTTGACCGCCTTGTTGGTGATTTCGTGGAACTCCACGCGGCATGGCGCGTTCGGGTCGATGCCGAGCACCTGCGCCAAGTGCCAGGAGATCGCTTCGCCCTCGCGGTCAGGGTCAGTCGCCAGCAGGATCTGCTTGGCGTTCTTCGCTTCGCGGCGCAGCTTTTCGAGCACTTCGCCGCGCCCGCGGATCGTGATGTATTTCGGCTCGAAATTGTTGTCGACATCCACGCCGATCTGCGATTTGGGCAGGTCGCGCACGTGGCCGTTCGACGCCTCGACTTTGTATGCGCTCCCCAGAAACTTTCCGATGGAACGCGCCTTCGCGGGCGACTCAACGATGACGAGCTTGTAGTTCTTCTGAGCCAATGCCTATTCCTCCATGCGGTTGATCCGTTCGACCTTGCGGCCCGGCAACTTCCTTATTAAACATTGTAACTCCATGATTGTCAAGAGAGAATTAAGTTCCTTCTGCGGGATGGACAAAAGCTCCACCAGCGCGTCGGTGTCCGCCGGGCCGCCCGCGAGCGCGTTCCAGACACCCTGTTCCGCGAGCGTCATCGGCAGCGCGCCAGTCACACGGTGCGGGCCGCCGGGCAAAGGCGCGGCGCCCGCGCTCCATTGCATCTCCGCGAAAACGTCGACGGCGGACGCGACCAGATGCGCGCCGTCACGGATCAGCGCGTGCGGCATCTTCGACTGCGGGCTGTCGGCCTGACCTGGCAGCGCGAGCACCTCGCGGCCCTGATCGAGCGCGAAACGGACAGTGCCCATCGCGCCGGAGCCTTCCGCGGCCTCGATCAGCAGCACGCCCTGCGACATGCCGCTGATGATCCGGTTGCGCGCGGGAAAATGGTGCGGGTGCGGCGACGCGCCGGGCAGATACTCCGACACGACGCTGCCGCCGTTTTGGAGGATTTCGTCGTAGAGCAGCCTGTGCTCCGGCGGATACACGACGTCGACGCCGCAACCGAGCACCGCGACCGTGCGCCCGCCCGCGTCGATCGCGCCGCGGTGCGCCTGCCCGTCGATGCCGCGCGCGAGGCCGGACACGATCGTGACGCCGACGCGCGACAGATCCCGCGCGATGCGCCGCGCCATGCGCGACCCGTAGGCGGTGCAGTTGCGCGACCCGACGACGGCCAGCGACCTTCGGTCGGACAGCGCCGCGCGGCCCATGACATACAGCGTCGCGGGCGCGTCGGCGGCCGCAAGCAGCAGCTCGGGGTACTCGGGATCGAGTCGTGTGACCGCGATCGCGCCGCTTTTGTCGATCAGGTCAAGGAGCCGCCCGAGATAGTCTTTGCTGCGCGCCATCGCGAGCGCGGCGTATGCGGCCGGGCCGATGATGTCGCGCATCCATGGGCCGCATTCTTCCCAAACCTGCTGCGGCGGCCCGCTCTTTTCCAAAAGGAGATCAAACCGTCCCGGGCCAAGCCCCTGGACGCTCGACAGCCATATCCAGAACTGCTGGTCAACGGTGTACCCCATCACGCGCCTCCCTGCGCCTGCGCGCCGCGGTATTGCAGCGCTTCGGCGACATGCTCCGCCAGCACCGGCTCGCTGCCCGCAAGGTCCGCGACCGTCCGCGCGACCTTGCGCACCCGGTCCCGGCCGCGCATCGACAGCCCGAACCGCGCGACCGCGAGGTTCAACAGCGCGGACGCGTCTTTTTCAAGCGCGCAGACCTGCGCGAGCTCCCGCGCGCCGACCTGCGCGTTGCAGTGGATGCCCGTGCCCGCGTACCGCGCCTGCTGCAGGGCGCGCGCCGCGATTACCCGCGCGCGCACCGTCGCGGAATCCTCGCGCGCGCCGCCCCTGTCGATCTCGTCCGCCGGTACCGCGCCGACCTCGACGCGGATGTCGATCCGGTCGAGCATCGGGCCGGAGATGCGACCCTGATACCGCTTGATCTGATCCGGCGCGCATTTGCACGCGCGCACGCCCGAGCCGTGATACCCGCACGGGCACGGGTTCATCGACGCGACGAGCATCGCCCGCGCCGGGAATTCCGACCGGCCGCCCGCGCGGACGATTGACACCGCGCCGTCCTCGAGCGGCTGGCGCAGCCCGTCCAGCACGTTGCGCGGGAATTCCGGCAGTTCGTCGAGGAACAGCACGCCGTTGTGCGCCAGCGTGATTTCACCCGGATGCGCGTCCACGCCGCCGCCGACTAGCGCCGGCAGCGACGCGGTGTGGTGCGGCGCGCGGAACGGCCTTCTCGCCATCAGCCCATCGCCCGGCGGCAGTGTGCCCGCAGCGCTGTGGATGCGCGTCGTCTCCAGCGAGTCTTCACGCGTCATCGGCGGCAGCAGCGACGGCAGGCAGCGCGCCAGCATCGTCTTGCCGGAACCCGGCGGCCCGGTCATCATCATCGCGTGGCCGCCGGCCGCCGCGATTTCGAGCGCGCGCTTGGCCGCGTGCTGCCCGACGACGTGCCGAAGGTCGTTCGCGTCGTCCTGCACCGCGAATATTTCTTCGTATTTCCGCTGCGCCTGCGGCGCGATCAGTTCCCGGCC
>JAVBOQ010000225.1:0-7324 GCA_031550455.1 Eubacteriales bacterium | reverse complement strand
AGTTTGGCATTGAGATCGAGTTCATCACCGCTGCGGATGACAGCGGCTCTCAGCTCGCCACGCTGATCTCCTCCGACACGATTCCCGACCTGATCACCGTGCACGGCCTCTGGGACGCGCCGCGCACCGAGCTTTTGCGGCAACTGGCTGAGGGCGGGTTGCTCACTTCGTACAACGACCTGACCGAAAAGTACCTGACGCCTGAAGAAGCCGCCGAGTTCCGCCCGGACGTGCTGGCCTGGTACGCGCTGGCGGACGGCAAGACGTATTCGTATCCGAACTACGCCTATTCCACAGCCGACCTGCCCGAGGGCACTGGCCTTGTGCCCAACCGCTGCATCGTCGTGCGCAAGGACCTGTGGGAGAAGCTCGGCAGCCCCGACATGAGCAATCCCGCCGCGTTCCTCGACGCCTGCGAGCGCGCTTCGAAGGAACTGACGTACAACGACCTGTCTGTCATCGGCGTCCAGCTCTTTGAGCAGGCCAACGAGGCGTACGACATCGTCAGCCAGTATTTCGCGGTGCCGTGGGAGACCGAAGACGGCCACGCCTACGATCCCTGGGAGAACGGCGCGAACAAGGAAGCGTACGCGTTCCTGAACGAGGCGTACCGCCGTGGGCTGGTCCTGGAGAGCAATTTCTCCGACACCCGCGACCAGGTGCGCGAGAAGATCGCCAACGGCCGCGTGTTCGCCCTGATCGCCGCGCCGCAGGATTTCACGACGCAGTTCGGCACACTGTATGACGCCGATCCGGAAGCGTACTATGTCCCGGTGGAGCTTCGCAACGCCGCGGGCGACGAGCCGATGCTCACCGACATCAGCGGCTGGGGATACCTGCAGACCGCCGTTTCCGCCAACTGCAAGGCCCCGGATAAGCTGGCCAAGTTCCTTGCGTACCTGGTCGGCAAGGAAGGCGCCATCCACATCTCCCGCGGCTGGGAAGGCGAGCAGTGGTCCTTGAACGAGGACGGCACCATCGCCACCACCGAGGAGCACAAGGCCGCGGCCGTCGCGGACGCGACGCTCAACAAAAAGCTTGGCCTGGGCTGCTTCGACCTGTTCGCAAACTGGGCGTTCCTGATGCAGTTCCAGCCGCCGCTCGACCTGGAGAACCCGGTTGACCTCAGAACCTACCACATCACCGATACCTACCTCAAGCAGCCGATGGCGATCTTCTCGCACCGCGCCGCGCAGTACAAGTATGATCCGAACGACGAGCGCGCGCTGACGGTCAACGAGGAGAACGTCAAGCTGCGGAGCTACACCACCGTGGCGATCGCAGAGCTTCTGACCGCGCCGACCGCCGAGGCGTTCGAGGCGAAGTATCTCGAAATCCAAAAGACGCTGCCGACCATGTACAACCGTGAGCTCGTCCTCGCGTACCGCGACGACGCGCTGCAGGCCGGCAAGGCGCAGCTTGGCGTCAGCTTCTTCTGGCCGCCGTTCGCGGCGAAGTAAACCTGTTTCCGGACATACGCCCGGCGTCCGCCCTCCGCGAGGAGGACGCCGGGCAGGCTTTGCCGCATGACCAATCAGAATGCTCAGGGCGCGCGCTCGCCGCCCGGAAAGAGGCATGCATGCTACGCCAGGAAATGAACGCCGGATATTTCAACTTCATCCACCGGCCCGGCGAGAAGCTGGGCGTACTGGACAATGGATCGGACTTTGAAAGCTGCCGTACGCGCACACATTGCAACGCCACCCACGCGTTTGTCGGCCCGGCCGTGAAGTGGGACGAGGAAACGAACCAATACACGCTCGACGACAGCGGCATGGAAGCCGCGCTTGCCGCGTTCCGCGACCGGATCACCGGCATGCGCCACGCGCTGCTGGGCGGCGGCGAACACAACAACGTCTATTTCCCGGGTTTCTATCACTATCGAAAAAACATTCCGCAGGCGCTGATGCAGGACATGAACGGCAATTACCTCGAACTGCGGGATCCTGATATACTCGACGGCAAGCCCATCCCGATGCCCGCGATCGACGATCCGACGCTGCTTTCGCTGTATGCCAGGCAGCAGGCCCGGCAGGCGGAGAATGTTCGCGGCTGCCATTACGTCGCGGGCTACGTCATGGGCGCGGAGATGCTCTATCCGGAGTTTTTCAGCCTTGGCAGCGGAGACTACCGCCCGGTTTTTTGGCGGCACTTCGCAGCCTGGTGCGAAACGCAGGGCGAAACGGTTCCCACAAAGGAAGAGACGATCGAGCCGGGCAGCGCGGCGCGTGGGCTGTGGCTCAGGTTCCGGGAACAGGCCATGGCGGACCGGGCCGCGTACTACTACCGCGCGATTCTCGACAAGGACGACACGCACCTTTGCTTCTACCCGACGCACGGCTCCACGATGCAGGGCGTCAGCCGCGCGCGGCTTGGCCAGCAGGCAGATTCGCTCGTCGCCTCCTGCGACGGGATCGAGATGGGCCATATTCTGATCGACGACGACGCCGAGCGGCGCAACGTCATCATGATCGCCCAGAACGCGGCCTTTGGCGCGCCGGTCATCGTGCCGCGCCTTGGCAACAAGACAGCCGACCTCGGCGCGGCGGGCGGCGGCAGGTCCTTCACGCCGCAGACGCTGCGCAGGCTCGTGTACGAATGCGCGGGGCTTGGCGTCAGCGTAATCTACCCGATTCACTGGCGGTCGCACCTGCATGACGGCGAGTGGCTGATCAAGGACACACCGGCCGAGGAAGAATGCCGCAAGGTGTTTGACGAACTGACGCTGGCCGCCCCGTACACGACCGGCATGGGCAGGCTGCAGCCCGAGATCGGCGTGCTGGCGGCGGACGACACATGGCTTGCCGGGTGGCAGCCCCGCTGGACCGCGCTGATGCAGGACGCGTACGCGGCGCGCGCCGCGATGACGCTCGTCACGGACGCGCTGGTCGACGACGCGCTGTCGGACCGGATGCCGCTGCTCATCTCCGTGGACAACGCTTCCGTCGGCGCGAAAACGCTTTCCCGCCTCACGCAGTATCTGGACGGCGGCGGAAAGCTGCTCGTGTGGGGCGCGTTCGCGGAAGGCGCGGAGGCGGCGCTCCGCGAGGCGGTCGTTTCCCATCCAAACTGCCGGATCAGCGCCGCGCCGGAAACAGCCGCAAAACGCGTGATCCGTGAGATGTTCCTGACCGGAATCCGGCTTGGAACCTGGGGAACACGCGACATTTGCCACGCTGTTGATTTCGCGGCGCTGTGCGCGGAGATCGAGGCGTTCGCGCCGTCCGCCGTGCTCCGGCCGTTCATCGCCGAAGGCGACCCGGGCGAGACGAACGTCTACGCGCTGACGGATCGCGCGTCGATGCTGGCGGTATGCGTCAACAACGGCGAGCGCGAGGCCGTCTTCACGCTCGCGCCCGATCCCCGGCTGCTGTCCGGGAACCTGTGCGCGCGGGACGCGGTCACCGGGGAACCTGTCGCGATGCCGCTGCGCCTGCCCGGCCACGGCGCGCGGATGATTTTCTTCGGCGAGGCGGTCGGGGACGATTTTGAGGCGTCCATCTGCGCGGCCGAGGACGCGTTCCACGCCTGGGACAACGCGCGGGCGGACGTTGGCCCGTTGCGCCACAATTACAGCGGCATGCGTTCGGGATACCACAGGGAAAAGCGCCTCGCGCTGGCCAAAGCGCTGCTGAACTCGCTGACCGTGACGCCCGAGGTCTCGCGGGAGGCAGACGGCGCCTTGGTCATCCGCGCGCGCGTTCTCGACGCGGCCGGCAACACGCCGGAAAACGCGAAGGTCACGCTGCGCGTCACGCCGGGCGCGTACCGCTGGGTTCATCTGCGCAAGGACGGCGACCGCTACGTCTGCCGCATGGCGAAAGACGCGCTGCCCGTTGTCTATGACCCGGATGAGGTGCGCTACGCACCCGCGACCGGGGTCGTGCGGCTCGTGCTGCAGGCGGAGGACGGCGCGCGGCTGGGCGGCTGCGTCGCCAGCGCCACGCTATAACGATTAAAGAGAGGGTATACATATGCTGACGCCGGAACAACGACTCCGTTTGTTGGAATGCCCGAAGGGCAGGGTGGATATGGTGCTGGACACCGACGCCTACAATGAGATCGACGACCAGTTCGCCATTTCCTACGCGCTGCGCGCGACGGAGAAGCTCAACGTGCTGGCGTTATACGCCGCGCCGTTCTTAAACGCCCGCTCCGAGAGCGCGAAAGACGGCATGGAGAAGAGCTACGACGAGATCGTGAAGCTTCTGCGGTTGGCCGCTGAAGACCGGCCCGTGCTCAAGGGCTCGGACCGCTACCTTGCGAACGAGCGGGAGCCGGTCGAATCGCCCGCGGCGCGCGATCTGGTCGCGCGGGCGGCCTCGTACGGCCCGGACAACCCGCTGTATGTCGTGGCGATCGGCGCGATCACCAACGTCGCGTCCGCGCTGCTGATCGACCCGTCGATCGCCGACAGAATCGTCGTGGTCTGGCTCGGCGGCAACAGCACCGACTGGCACGACGCGCGGGAGTTCAACATGATGCAGGACGTCGCGGCGGCCCGTGTGCTGTATGGCTCCGGCGCGCCGGTCGTGATGCTGCCGTGCATGGGTGTGGTCAGCGCGTTCACGACGACAGGGCCGGAGCTGCGCCACTGGCTGACCGGCAAGAACCCGCTTTGCGACTATCTCGTCGCCCAGACGGCGGACGAGGCGAACACCTACGCCTCCGGCCGCGTGTGGAGCCGCGTGATCTGGGACGTGACGGCCGTGGGCTGGCTTCTGAACGACCGGGGCAACCTGATGCTTGACAAGCTTCTGCCCACGCCCATTCCGGAGTACGACGACCACTACGCGTTCGACCCGCGCAGGCAGCCCTGCCGGTATGTGTACCACATCAACCGGGACGCGCTGTTCCAAGACCTTTTCGACAAGCTCGCGCGGTAACTTCAACACATTGCATGGCAAGGGGACGCACATGAAGCTGCTGGTATTTGGCTCGCTCAATATCGATCACGTGTACAGCCTCCCGCACCTGGTGCGGGAGGGCGAGACGCTGGATTCCATTGCCTATCAGAAGAACGAGGGCGGCAAGGGATTGAATCAGGCGATCGCGCTGGCAAAGGCCGGCAGCGAGGTGCATTTTGCCGGCGCGATCGGCAAGGACGGCGCGTTTTTGCTCGATTTCATGTCCCGGTTCGGCATTCAGACAAAGAACGTCCGGACGCTGGATGTGCCGACCGGGCACGCGATCATTCAGGTGGACGTGAAGGGCCTCAACTCCATCATTTTGTATGGCGGCGCAAACCGCAGCGTTTCCCCGGCGATGATCGACGAGGCGCTCGGCGGATTTGGCGAAGGGGATTGTCTGCTGCTGCAGAACGAGATCAGCGGGCTCGAGCACATGCTTTGCGCCGCGCGCAGTCGAGGCGTCACGATCATCCTGAACCCGTCGCCGGTCACGGAGGAACTGCTGCGCGCGCCGCTTGAGCTGGTCGACTGGCTGCTGCTCAATGAGATCGAGGGACGCGACCTGACGGGCGAGACGGAGCCGAAAGCCATTCTGGACGCGCTGCTCGGGCGGTATCCCGCGTGCCGCGCCGTGCTGACGCTCGGCGAGGAAGGCGCGGTATACGCGGACGCGGCCCGCCGCGTCGTCCAGCCCGCGGTCAAAGCGGAAACGGTTGATTCCACCGCCGCCGGCGACACATTCACGGGCTATTTCATCAACGCGGTTCTGTCCGGCGAACCGGTGGAGCGGTCGCTCCGGCGGGCCGCGCAGGCCGCGGCCATCGCGGTCAGCCGCCCCGGCGCGGGCAGGTCCATTCCCTACGCGGACGAGGTGGACGCGCGCATGGCTGCCCGCGCCGTTCTGTGACGATCGGAGGCAAAGATGAAGCTGGTTATCGCGCTGCTGCTCCTGCTCGCGTTTTCGCTTCCGGCCGGCGCGTCCGCGCGAAGCGCGGTGGAGTTTGAGGCTGCGGGCGAAGGGATTTACAATTACTGCCCGGCGGCATTCGAAGAGGACGGCGTCCGGCACGTCTATTACTGCACGAACACCAGGGCGCGCGATGTCACCGACTCGATCGGATACCGCCGGGCAGTTCTTGAAGGCGGCGCGTGGCGGTACTCGGACGAGTCGATCGTGCTGGAACACACGAAGCACTGGGTTGGATGGGACACGGTTCACACCTGCGACCCCGACGTGATCAAGGGCGCGTTCCGGTATCGCGGCGAGGATTACGCCTATCTGATGGCCTATCTCGGCTGCACGACCACGAACAACCAAAACAATGAGATCGGGCTGGCGGTCGCGAAAGCGCCGGAAGGGCCGTTCGTCAAGATCGATACGGCCAACCCGATCGTCTCCTTCACGCGCGACACCTCCACAAAGGAGCGCGATCAGATGTTCCAGTGGGGCGTCGGACAGGCGGCGCTCATCAGCATCGACAAGGCCGGGCAGGTGATGCTGCTGTACACGCACGGCGGGACGGACGGCACTTACCTGATCCTGGAGCGTTGGGATTTCAGCGATCTGGACAACCCACAGCCCTTGGGCGAGGACTGGCGTACCGCGGTGTCAAACCGCGGCGTGCTCGGAAGGGATCAAAAAGCCGCGTCGCTGAACAACGCGGACGCCGTCTATGATCCTGGGACGGGCAGCTTCTACCTTGTCGCGGACGGATGGCCCTGCTACATCGCCGGCATTGACGAGCCGGGCGAGCCGACGTTTATCAACGCCACCGTCCGCGTGCTCCGGTTTTCGCCCGGATGCCCCGAGGACGCGCTGCCCGCGTTCACGTTCACAAGCGGCGAGTGGGAGACCGTTCGCTGGATCACGCCGGAGGATTCCGGATATCCGAGAAACCACAACCCCGGGCTCGTGCATGATCCGTACGGCTGGGTTCTGTCTGCGGATTCGCTCGACGTGCTCTACAGCGTCAGCGAGGTCAAACAGCCAAGCAACAGCCTGTGGACATACCGCATTCACCGGATCGGGGTGGAGCTGTCGCGGTAGGAAAGTAGGAACGGCCAAAGGGCGCTGCCCTTTGGAATCCTGCTTCCGGGCCATTGGCCCTTAAGGCGACATCGCACAATCGCGCACGCTGTCCTCGCGGATCTTTTCACGCTGCTCTGTAACGCCCCGTCGACGCCTGCGGCGCCGCCGGGTTTCGGGGCCAAATCCTTCGGATTCAGCCCCTCAGCCCTCCCTGCGGTCGGGCGCTAATGCGTCGCGCTTTCGGTCGCCGTAGCGCTGCTACGGCTTCCTACAGGCTCCTTGATCAGCGCGAAAATCTCTCGCGATGCCAGCGACGCTCTTTGTGCGGTGTCGCCTAAGAATCCCTTCTTAGGGTTTGGACACAAACAAATCCCAACCCGCCGTG
>JAVBOQ010000218.1:0-3194 GCA_031550455.1 Eubacteriales bacterium | reverse complement strand
CACTGCACGAGCTGGTCGAGGATCGGCATGATGTTGCCGTCCGTGTGCTTGATGACGTAGTACCCCATGTCGTGGTACAGCCGCGTCACCTTCTCAAGATGCGGCGCGATCAGGTCGGCGAACACGTCCGGCGGGAAGAACGGGTTGACGTTGAAGCAATAGTCGCTGCACAGCGCGAAACCGTCCAGCAGCCCGCCGCGCTTCAAAAGCGCCTCGGCAAACTGCGCGCATTCCCCCACGCGCCGGTCGGAATCGGCGTTTAGCGCGTCCGGCTCCTCGTACATCCGCACCGAAAATGCTTCCATCGTGTCGCCGTCCGGCATGGAGTACGTCGGGTCCCCGTGCATCATGATGAAGTATTCGTCGCCGGTCTTTTCACGGATGGTTTCGAGCAGACGCACCGTGTTGGTGAGGTCGCCCGGGTTCGGGTGGATGAAAATCGCGCTGTGGTGATACCGCTTCGCGATTTCAATGTAACAATCCGCCATGTCTTCCATTTGCAGCGAGCGTTCCGTATCGCTCATCTGGCTCCACTGGCTGAAGTGGCGCTGCGACGGATGCACCTTGCGCAGCGCTTCCATCGTCAAATAAAACACCAGCTCAAAGTGCGGCACATGCCCGGTCAGCTTTTCCCGCCTGAGCGCCTTGATGAAGCGTTCCCGCTCGGTCATGGGGTTCCCTCCTTCTGTATCATCGCCATATGGTTGGGGCATGCGTTGGGACGGGTACCGCCAAGGGGCTCCGCCCCTTGGATCCCCGCTTAAGGGCCTTAGGCCCTTAAGAATCCCTTCCTGGGGTCTATTTGCAACGAAAATTTAATTTACCCGCCGTGAGGCAAAGCAGGGTTTCCAAAGGGGTTTAACCCCTTTGGCAGGGTCTGGGACGGAGTCCCAGCGTCTCCCTCCTCCCCTATTCCCACAGCTCCGTCCAGTCCGACGCGCCCGGCCACAGGAACACCTGCCCCTTGATCAGGCGGCAGCCGCGCTCCGCACGGGCGATTGCCGCCATCTCCGCGTCCGTCAGCGGGTCGGCGGTGACGCAGCGCAGGTTCTCGACGTATTGGGCCTCCTTGACCGAGAATGGGATCGGGATCTGCCCGCGCTGCGCGGCCCATTTGATGCAGATGATCGCGGGGTGTACGCCGTGGGCCTTCGCGGCGGCTGCGACCTCCGGCAGCTCGGTGTCCGCAACGTCGTCCGGCGTCTTGTCGCGCTCCGGACGGCTCGGCGAACCGATCGGGCAGTAGCCGACCGGCTGGATGCCCTCGGCGACGCAGAAATCGAACAGCGCCTGTTGCTGAAAGCTTGGGTGAAGCTCCATCTCGATCAGCGCGGGCCGGATCCGGCAAAGCGGCAGCACCGCCTGAAGTTTCGTCAGTGTCATGTTCGACATGCCGAGATGGCGCGTCAGTCCCATATCATGGAGACGCTCCATCTGCCGCCAGGTCGCCATAAACCGTTCGACGGAAAAAGGCTTCGAGTCCGGGTTTCGGCTGTCGCCGTCGCAGCCCGGCGCGTGGTAGTTCGGAAACGGCCAGTGCACGAAATAGCAGTCCAGCGCGTCGATCTTGAGGTCGCGCAGCGTCTTCGCGCAGGAGAGCAGCACGTCGCCCCGTCCGTGCATGTCGTTCCAGACCTTGGACTGGATGAAAAGCTCGTCGCGCCGGACGACGCCCTCGGCGAAGACGGCGGAGAGCACCCCGCCGATCTGCCGCTCGTTGCCGTAAACCGACGCGCAGTCGATCAGCCGGTATCCGGCGCGGATCGCGCCCGCGACCGCTTCTGCCACCTGGTCAAACCCATACTTGTCGGAGCCGAACGTGCCGATGCCGACGCAGGGAATCAGCTCACCGGTGTACAGTTTCATCTTCGGGACGGATTTCGGATCCACAGACACGCCCATAAAAGCCCCTCGCTTTCAAAAATCATTTTATACAATCAGCATGATTTTCCCGTGCACCGACGCCGGGTCTTTGTACAGCGCGAACGCCTCGGCGGCCTTTTCGAGCGGGAACCGCCGGAAGATGAACGCGTCGTCGAACTTCAGTTGCCCGGTCGCGAAGTAATGCGCGGTCAGCCGCCATTCCTCGCCCGGGAACGGCGCGGAATAGCTCATCCAGCTTCCGGTCAGCTTGAATTCCTTGCGGTTCATGCACTCCCAGAGCTTCGGCGTGAACGAAAGATCCGTGTGGGGCGTGCCGATGAAGCAGACGTTCGCCTTGTTCGAAGCGAGTTCAAACGCCATCCGCATCGTCGCCGGGCTTCCGGCCGTTTCGAACACGCCCGTGTAGCCGCGCCCGCCGGTCAGTTCCATCGCTTCTTTGATGAAATCCGCGCCGCGCGTGTTGACCGTCTCGTCCGCGCCGACGCGCTTCGCCAGCGCAAGCCGTCCTTCATCAATGTCGAACGCGACGATCTTTTGCGCGCCGAAAATCTTCGCCCATTGGATCGTGAAGATGCCGATCGTGCCGCAGCCGAGCACCGCGACGGTCTGACCGCCCTTGTAATCATTGAGCATCACGCCGTGCAGCGCCACCGTCGACGGCTCGAACATCGCGGCCTGCTCGTACGGGATCGCGGAATCGGACCGGACCGCGTTTTGCGCGGGCAGCACGATGTATTCGGCGAAACTGCCCTGCTCGCGCGAGCCGATGAAGCTGTACCGCTTGCAAAGCGCGTAATCGCCGCGCCGGCAGTCGTCACAGGCAAGGCAAGGCTTGAGCGGCACACCGGACACCGTGTCGCCTGTCCGGTGCGTCGTCACGCCTTCGCCGACCTCGACAACGTCGCCCGCGAACTCGTGCCCGAGCACGACCGGGTAGAAATGCGCGCCGTTGTGCAGCACGCGCGGCACGTCGCTGCCGCAGATGCCTGTCGCGCGGACGCGGACGCGGACATGGCCGGGCTTGATTTCCGGCGTTTGAAATTCCTCGTAGCGCAGGTCTTCGTTTCCGTGTAAAACAGCGGCTTTCATAAGTTTTCCTCCCGCATGATCGGTTTTAGCCGTTCGTACAGCGCGCGATAGGTTGCATAGCCTTTTCCATAGACATCCGCGTTTTCGGGGTTCGGGGCGTGCTCGCGGCGGATCTTCACGGTGCGCGCGACCGCCTCCTCAAAGCCCCTATAGACGCCGACGCCGACGCCCGCGACCATCGCCGCGCCGAGCGTCGTCGCCGTGTCCGCGGCGGGCACGGC
>JAVBOQ010000270.1:0-9843 GCA_031550455.1 Eubacteriales bacterium | reverse complement strand
CTTGCGGATCGTCGACAGCCGGTGAGCGATGACGAAGCTGGTGCGGCCCTCAAGCAGCCTCTCCAGCGCCTTTTGAATCAACTGCTCGGTGTGCGTGTCGATCGACGAGGTGGCTTCGTCGAGGATCAGGATGCGCGGGTTATTCAAAAGCGCGCGCGCGAACGAGATCAACTGCTTTTGCCCGGCGGACAGCGCTGCGCCGCGTTCGTTGAGCACGGTCTGGTAACCCTTCTCGGTCGCCATGATGAAATCGTGCGCGTACACGGCCCGGGCGACCTCGATCACTTCGTCGTCGGTGGCGTCGAGCCGGCCGTAGCGGATGTTGTCCATGATCGTGCCGGAGAAGATAAAGCTGTCCTGCAGCATCACCGACATCTGCGACCGGAGCGAGTGCAGCGTCACGCCGCGCACGTCGTGGCCGTCAATCGTGACCGCGCCGCCGTTCACGTCGTAAAACCTTGAGATCAGGTTGACGACGGTCGACTTGCCCGCGCCGGTCGGGCCGACCAGCGCGATCGTCTGCCCGGGCGCGGCGGTGAACGACACGTCCCGGAGCACCGTGGTTTCGGCGTCGTACCCGAACGTCACGCGGTCGAACCGCACCTCGCCCCGTACCTCGGGCAGCGCGGCCGCCTCCGGCGCGTCGACGATGTCCGGCGGCGTGTCGAAGATCTCATAGATGCGCTCGACCGACGCCATCGCGGCCAGCAGCGCGTTGTAGAAGTTCGCTAGGTTGTTGATCGGGTCCCAGAACCTGCCGAGGTACCACAGGATCAGCAGCAGCGACGACAGCGGCAGTCCGCCGCCCGCGCCGCTCAGCGCGAGCCCGACGAGGTACACCATCACCGTGCCGAGCTGCGACGTGATGTCGATGCCCGGCCAGAACAGGTTGTTGTACCGCACCGCGCTGACCCACGAATCGCGGATGTCCCGGTTGACCTCGTCAAACGTTTCCTGGTTCTCCGGCTCGCGCGTGAACGCCTGGGTGACGCGCATGCCGGCCAGCGACTCGTGCAGGTAGCCGTTCATCGTCGACATTTTCATCCGCACAGACTGCCACGAATGGCGCATCTTGCGCTTGATCACAAGGATCAGCGCGGCCAGCAGAACCAGCGACGCCAGGGACACCAGCGTCAACTGCCAACTGATCGCGAACATGATCGCCACCAGCAACAGCAGCGTCAGGCAGTCGACCAGCAGGTTGATGATGCCGTTTGAAAAAAGATCGTTCAGCGAGTTCACGTCGTTGATGACGCGCACCATGATCTTGCCCGCCGACCGCGAATCAAAAAATGAGAACGACAGCGTCTGAATGTGGTCGAACAGATCCTGGCGCAGCTTCGCGATCGCCTTTCTGCCCGACAGGTCGGTCGTGCGCACCCGCGCGCGCAGGCAAACGCCGCCGATCGCGGCCGTCGCCACCATCCCGCCGACAAACCACGGCAGCGCGCCCAGATTGCCGCCGCTGCCCAGGTTCTCCAGCACCGCCACCGCCCGGCTCAGCAGAAACGGCGACGCCAGACCGCACAGCGCGTATATGATCATCAGCCCGAACGCCATCAGCATCTGCCGCTTGTACGGCTTTAAGTACGCCAGCAGACGGAAAAACTGCGTGCGGTCAAACGGCGCCTCGAGGCGCTCGTCGTCGGTGGTGCGCAGACGGGCCATGGGGTTCACCTCCTTGGGGGACGGGATGGAGGGATGTAAGGGGGAAACGTAAGGAGGCTCCGCCTCCTTAACCTCCGCCAAAGGGGCTAAGCCCCTTTGGAAACCCTGCTTTTTCGCCGAAGGGCGGGAAGGGTTAGGCGATGATGGAGGTTTTTGCGGCGCGGGGGCGGATGCCGTAAACATACATCGGCGGCAGGCCCTCGTCCGATTCGCCCAGTTCCTCCCGGATCGCGCGGAACAGCGCGTCCTGGCATACGCAGTGAAAGTCGTCTATTTCCTGCTGATCCATGCCGATCAGCGTCTCGTCTTCGCGGTTGATCGCGCGGTAGTACGGAATCAGAACGCCGACCACCTTTGCGGAACCGATGAGCTGCGCGACGTTGATGCTGTTTTGGAACCGGGTCAGGTTTTCGTGGGTGTCGACATTGGCGAAGCATTGCAGGGATAGCAGCAGCTCGATGTACGCGTCGCGTTTCGCCTGATGCCTCGCCTTCCGTTCGTCGTGCCGCCTTTTTGAAAACTCCGCATAGTGCGCGAACGCCCCGCCGACAATCACGCCGCCAATCGTAAACAACCCAGTCACCACATCACTATCCATGTCATTCCCTCACCCGTCGCCCCAATATGGGGTTTCCAAAGGGACACCGTCCCTTTGGTGGGATTCCAAAGGGCAAAGCCCTTTGGCGTCCCCCGTCCCCTCGTCCCCTCGTTCCCTCGTCCCCTTCGTCCCTACAGCGCCGCGAACTCCTTGCACTGTTCCGTAAACATCTGATAGTACGATCCCTTCATCGCCACCAGTTCCGCGTGTGTCCCGCGCTCGACGATCTCGCCGTTTTCGACGACGAGGATCTGGTCGGCGCGGATCACGGAGGAGATGCGGTGGGCGATGACGAAGGTCGTGCGGCGGCCCAACACGTCCGTGAGCTTTTGCTGGATCGCGGACTCGGTCTCCATATCGACCGCGCTGGTCGCGTCGTCAAAGATCAGGATCTTCGGGTCGACCGCGATCGCGCGTGCGATGGACACGCGCTGCTTCTGCCCGCCGGAGAGACCCAGCCCGCGCTCGCCGACGACGGTTTCCCACGCCTGCGGCATGTGCGTGATGAACTCCTCGGCCTGGGCGATGTCGGCCGCGCGTTCGACCGCCTCGTGCGCGAGGCCGGGCCGGCCAAAGGCGATGTTCTCTTCGATGCTGTCCGAAAACAGGAAGCTCTCCTGCATCACATAGCCGATGTCCGTCCGCAGGTCGCGCAGCGCCCTTTTGCGCACATCGACGCCGTCGACGCGGACAGCGCCGGCGCGCACGTCATAGTATCTGCCGATCAGGTTGACGATCGACGTCTTGCCGCTGCCCGTCGGGCCCATCAGCGCGACGGTCTCGCCGGGCTTCGCCTCAAAGCAGATGTCGCGCAGCACGACGTGGTCGCCGTAGGCGAGCGTCACATGGTCAAACTCGACGCGGCCTTCGGCCTTTTCCGGCGCCTCGGGCGATTCCGGGTCGCGCACGATGCTGCCGAGGTCCAGGTAATAGAACAGCTTTTCCGCGGACGTGATGCCCTGTGCGTAGACGTTGACAAAGCTCGCGAGCATCCGCATCGGGTTGACGAGCATCCAGACGTAGCCTGTCTGGGCGATCAGCGTGCCCAGGTCCATTTTGCCCGCCGCGGCCATGCCGCCGCCGATCAGCAGCATCACAGGCACCGCCAGCGATCCGATGAAGTCCATCACCGGGTTGAAGTTCGACCAGATGCGTGTCGCGCGGAGGTTCAACTCCAGCACCTGCCGGTTGTCCTTGTCAAACTGCCGGCTTTCGTACGGCTCGCGCGCGAACGCCTTGACGACGCGGACGCCTGCGATGTTCTCCTGTGTGCGCGTGTTTAACACCGCGTTCTGCTCGCGGACGGCCGCGTGGGCCGGGCGGATTTTTTTGTTAAAAAGGAAGGCGATCACGGCCAGCGCAGGGCAGACTGCGAGCACCGCGAGCGTGATTGTCCAGTTCAGCGAGCCCATGAACAACAGCGCGCCTGCAAAGACCATGAACTGCTCGACAAACGTCAGGCACAGGTTCATCACGAAGTTGCGCACGCCTTCCATGTCGCCGGTCAGCCGCGACATGATCTCGCCGACCCGGTTCTTATCGTAGAACGTGTAGGACTGCGCCTGCAACCGCTCGTAGATCTCGGTGCGCAGCTTGAAAATCATCTCCTGCGACACGCGCTCGAAGATCATGCCGCGGAGATAGAGCAGCACGGCGCGACCGGCGGTGATCGCCAGCATCATCGCGCCGAGCTCGAGCATCAGGTTGAAGTCACGGTTGGGTACGACGACGTTGACGACCTCCCGCGTGATCAGCGGCAGGAACATCCGGAGGATTTGCACCAGGACGATCAGGGCTATACCGGTATAGACGCGCTTTCGATACGGCTTGAGGCGCTGGAACAGGCGGTGAAGCATTCCATTATGCGCTCGTCGAAACGCCACGGGCATCGCCTCCCTTCGTACGGTTCGCGCATGGTATATCATAGCGAAGCAGCGCGCGTTTGTCAAAGGCTTCCCGGCTGGAAAACCGCCGGTTTTTCGACGTTGACAGCGTAAGCCGCCGGAAGTATAGTGTATTGACAGAAATCGCCGTGGATTCGGGTACATATGGCTGTTTTTCATGAAATTTGACGGGTTTTTCATTTCATACCGGGGAGGCATTGCCATGATCCGGCTGACGGGCGCGCGCGTGTACCTGGCCACGCTTGAGCGCGAGGACTGCCGCGCCATCTGGCGCGACAGCGAGTATGACTTCGATAACATCGTCGAGCCGTTTCAGATCGGCCTGTCTATTGAAAAGGCCGACGCGTGGTTCGACGACATCCAGCGGCTGCAAGGGAACACCAACGTCCGGCTCGGCGTCTTCCTGCACGACGGCGCGGTCATCGGCGACGCTGCGCTGCAGGGCATCGACCGCGAAAGCCGCGCCTGCTCGCTTGGCATGGGCTTTTCCAGGCTCGAATACCGCGGACGCGGCTACGGCGTCGAGGCCGCGCGGCTGATCCTCGGCTACGCGTTCGGTTACCTTGGCCTCGAGCGCGTTTCCGCCGAAACGCTCGAGCCGAACACAGCCGCGCGGCGGTCGCTTGAAAAGCTGGGCTTCGTTCTCGAAGGCAGGCTGCGCAAGGCGCAGTATCTGGGCGGGCAAAGAGTGGACCGGCTGTGCTATGGGTTGTTAAAAGAAGAGTTCAAATAAAACAGGTGGTGCGCGATGCTCAAAATCATGATTGTGGACGACGACTTCATCGTACGCCGCGGCATGTGCGAAGCGATTCCGTGGGCCGCGTACGATTGCGAGGTTGTCGCGCAGGCGAACGACGGCATCGAGGCGATCGAGCAGATCGAGGCGTGCATGCCGGACGTCATTTTCTGCGACGTCGTGATGCCGCGGATGAACGGCCTCGCGCTGCTGGCGAAGGTGCATCAGACATGGCCGTGGATCAAAATGGTCATGGTCAGCGCGCACGACGAGACGACGTATGTCCGGCAGGCGTTGCAGCAGGACGCGGTCGATTACCTGCTCAAGCCGTTCAGCGAACAGCATATCGTCGGCGTGCTGGCGTCCGTGCGCGAGAAAATATCGCGGGAGCGGATCGCGCTGACCGCGCGGCAGCAGCAGAACCCGCAGTTGCTGTTCGACATCAAGGAAAAATCCGCGGCCGTGACCGCCGCCCTGACCGAACACCGGCGGCAGGACGCGACGGCCGGCGTGCGCGCGCTGTTTGAGGCGATCCGGTTGGGCGACGTCCAGAGCCGGCTGATGGTCACGTCGATCTGCGTCGAACTGATCGTCGACGCGATGCAGATTCTGCAGCGGCACGGGCTGACCGAACAGGCGCGCCGCGTCGCGGGCCGCCTGAGCGTGCTGACCCGCTTTTCGGCGCTCTCGGAGCTTTCAAAGATGATGCAGGAAGCGGTCGACGACATCGGTGCGATCCTGGAGACGGAGGGCGAGCCGTCGACAAAGCTCGTCGAGCGGGCGAAGCGCATGATCGAGGAGGATTACGCCGAGAACCTGACCGTGTCCGCGCTGGCTGAAAAGCTGCACCTGTCGGCGAACAACCTGCAAAAGGTGTTCAAACGCGAAACCGGCGAGACGATCCGGCAGTACCTGATCACCGTGCGCATGGAAAAGGCGAAAACCCTGTTAAGGACCACGCGCGACAAGGTATACGCGGTCGGCGAGGCGGTCGGATACATGGACCCGGACTTTTTCACGCAGACATTCTTCCGCGTCACCGGCATGACGCCGCAGCAGTACCGGGAGACGCGCGCATGAACCGAAAAGCGAGCCTTCGGCTGAAGCTGATCCTGTCCTACCTGCTGCTGCTGCTTTTGCCGCTGTCCGCGCTGGCCGGCTACGCGTATGTGAGCATCGACGCGTTGCTCGTGCGGCAGACAGGCGAGGCGTACCATGAAATCGTAAAGCAGGCCGCGCTGGCGGTCGACAACGGCATGCACGGCTATGAAATCGCGGCCAGCGCGGTCCGCAGCAACGAGCGGCTGCTCGGCACGCTGCGTGTGATGCGCATCCGGGGCCTCACGCTCGGCGAGGAATACGACAGCTTCCAGCAGCTCCGCGCGATCATGGACTCCATCGCGTTCCAGCAGGGCGTCCTCCGCGTCCGGCTCGCGGTCGACGGCCGCGCGACGTTCGTGTCCGATCCGCTCGACATTTTCAGCGTGCGGCTGCTCGAAAACGAGGCCGCGTGGCCGCTTTTTGAGCAGCCTGTCACGTGGCTCCCAAGCGGCGCGCTTTCGGTGACGCGCGCGCAGGGCAAAAGCTCGATCCAGATGGTTCTGCGGATCACCGACCCGGCGTATCAGGCCCGCGCGCTGGCGTTCCTGCTGGTGGAGGTCGACGCGGCCGCGCTGTTCGCGCCGCTCGCGAGGCTGTCGATCCCGGAGGGCGGCCTCGCCCTGATGCGCGGCCCGGTGTCGATTCTCTACCAGAGCGGGTTTGACCAGTCTGCCGAACCCAGCCTTGCCGACGCCGTCGCCCGCACGAAGGAGGCGGGGTTCCTGACCATCGAGACGCCGCTGGCCCGCGCCGGCTGGACGCTGACGGTCAGTTACCCGCGCGCCGGGCTGCCGCGCGGCAACGGGCTGCCGCTGACGTTCCTGTGGGCCGCCGTGGTGCTGTCCGCGGTCGGCGTCGGGTTCGCGCTGCTGGTGACGCACAGCATCAACAAGCGGCTGCAATCGACGCTCAAGGGCATTCAACGGATGGAATCAGGCGAAATGGGCGTGCTGGTGCGGGTGGCGGGCGACGACGAGTACAGCCGCGTGCAGGAAGCGTTCAACACCATGTCGCTCAAAACGCAGCAGCTTGTCGAGGATCTGACCGACGCACAGGCGCGCCGGAAGCAGGCCGAGATGCGGCTTTTGTACGAGCAGATCAACCCGCATTTTGTGTACAACACGCTCGACATCATCCGCTGGGAAGCGCTGCGGCACAACGAAAGGCCGCTGGCGGCGCTGATCGACCGGCTGGTGACATACCTTCGGAACAGCTTAAACCAGGGTCAGGAGATGGTCGAGGTATCGCGAGAAATCGACATGCTGGCGAGTTATATGCACATCATGAACTACCGGTTTCAGGGCGCGGTCGAGTACACGGCCGATGTCGGCCCCGACATTATCGGCGTCCTGATTCCGAAAATGATCCTGCAGCCGCTCGTCGAAAACGCGGTGTTGCACGGCATCATGGGCACGCCGGAAAAATCAGGCGTTCTTTTGCTCAAAGGCTGGGCGGAGGGCGACACGCTGTGCTTTCTGGTGCGGGACGACGGCGCAGGCATGGACGAGACGGAAGCCGCGAACCTGCTGACATTCCGGGAATCGCATTACGGGCTTTGGAACGTGCAAAAGCGGATCCAGGCGCGGTACGGCGCGGGAAGCGGGCTTTCGTTTGAAAGCGCGCCCGGTATGGGAACGTCGGTGACAGTGCGGCTGGAGAACGTGTACGACGGGTGAAGGACGCCGGGCCGCTCACCGCGCGCAAACATCACCAAGCCGCCCGACCAGATCGAAAGGCAAATCGTCGCCACCCGCGTTGGCGGGGCGGACGATCAGCGGCAACCCTTGGAACCTGATTTCCCGGGCTGCCCGCTGATCCCGGTCTGATGCGCACCGGCTATTACGACGAACATCGAGCGTACGAGGCGACCTTCTCACTCGCGGATGCCGACATTCCCTTCACGGCGATGTTCGCTTCCAACGACATCATGGCGCTGAGCATTATGCGCGCCCTGTAGCACAAAAAAATGAGCATCCCGGAGGATGCCCCCGTGATTGCTTTGACGACAAGCAGTTTGCCGTGAAAAATGGGGACGGTGGATAGAGAGGAGGCGGATGAAGAACAAACGGGAAAAGTTTGAAGAACAAACGGAAAAAGTTTGTCTTGACAGATACGGCGGAACAAAGTAAAATACACCTGTTTGAGCGCCCGTAGCTCAGCTGGATAGAGTGTTTGACTACGAATCAAAAGGTCACAGGTTCGAATCCTGTCGGGCGCGCCAGTGAAACCCCTTGAAAACCCAGTGTTTTCAAGGGGTTTCGCCATTTAATAAGTAATTTTTTAATAAGTAATATTACTTATTTGTTAGCAGTGCGTTAGCAACGACCGATGTAAAGCAACATCTGACGACGGTTCAGTATCACTGTCGAGAAGGCGATACGCTGAAAAATCTTAGCACTCCACGCCCACCCTCACCGCCGCCACGCGCGCGTAATGCGGCGACAGCTCTATCCCGGTCGCGTCATATCATTCCAGACGGGCGGCTTGCAACGTGGAGCCGCTTCCGGCGAACGGGTCGAGAATTTTTTCAAGACCTTCCTGTGGGTAAATGTTCTGGAGGCGCTGAAGCACTGCGCCGAACTTCATCTTCGATCCTCCGTGCAATTTTGTCAGCGATATCTTCGGCTTTCGTTGTAAGCCAAAGATACGCTTGCGTACCCTCCGAATAATCGGCTATTGCGTACATATCAACACGGCCTTCTTTTCGAAGGGTATCCACTTGAGTAAAGGCAGCCCGATCATTCTTGGGATAAACAGCAAAGGACTGCCCGCCATATTGCTTAAGAACGGAAAACACAGGCACATCGCTCGGGCCATCAGCGATGTAAATCATGTTTTCGAAGGGCACTCTCCGCTTATCGTAATCCATTTTGCTATTTACGTCTACGTAATCATAATGGTTTGCACCTTTATTAATTTCAAATAGCGCACGTGTTTTTGACGTGTTGTCTATAATATAACCGACTTGCTTGACGCCTGTTTTATCAACAGGCATTGGATTTGTCGACAAGTCGGAAGGAATTGGATCCTCAATGAATTCACAGCCCCATATTCCGTCAACCATAGGTGCGACTGCGGAACCCCTGATCATATTGGTCAACCCTGTACTAACAATATAATGCTCCACATGAATGCCGTGTTTACTATATTTTGAGTTATTAGCGATAATTAGCTTAAGGCTTCTGAATATTTCCCTTACACCCGGATAGAAAACCAGTTCCGCCCCAAATTCCAATAGGGCATTATTGCTCAAGCCTGGGAAAATACCTTGATGAACGCATGTGATGAAGTGGTTGAGATAAATCGTATCTTTATTTACGCGAACGCCTTGTTCTGCATACTTTTGTGGAAGTGCGTTGACTTCTTTCCAAAATTTCGCACTATCAACGCCAAAATGACGAAAAATGGGGTCTTGCATGTACCCATCTATAAGCGTTTTGTCAAAATCCCATATTATGGCTATTGTCGTCTGTTCCATAGGGCACCTCATCGAGCACAGCATTTGCCGGTTTTCCATTTGTTCGCCTCCTACAGTATCATTTATTTGCTTTTTACGCAAGATAGAGAAGCAAATTCTTTGTACTCACAGGTGGCAAGCCGTGACTTGTATCTGTGTTGCTTGAGTGAAAGAGCCGGGGTTTCTCCCGGCTTCACGCACCTAAAAGTTCTGTTTATCCGTTTGATTGTTCACAATCCCGAACGCCACCAGCACGGGCAGCAGCACGTCCAGCAGCCCGTTGACGGTCTCCGAAATGTCGATCCCGCCGAACTGCTTGACGCAGAAAACAACGAGCGCCGCGACCGACAGCCACAGCGCCCAGCTCCGAAAACGATTT
>JAVBOQ010000312.1:0-13902 GCA_031550455.1 Eubacteriales bacterium | reverse complement strand
TTCCAAAGGGCAGAGCCCTTTGGCGTCCCCTGATTTTTCCCCGTGGCACCCCTCCGATGCACACAAACATGTACCACATCCTCACCGCGCAGGCGGATGCGTTCGCCCTCGCGCTCGAAGAAGCGGGCAACCCGCGCGTTTTGCGGCGGCTGGAGCCGGGCGTCGCGCTTTGCGCGGACATGAAAAGACCGGACAACCCGGTCTTTTTGCGTCATTTTTGTCCCGCCGACGCGGAGATTCCGCTGACCGGAGAGGCGTCGGACATCGGCGCTTTGCGGGCCGCGCTGCTGCCGCTTTTGCCGCGGCTTCGCGCTGGCGCGGGTTTTTCGGTGCAGACGCGCATCGCGGAAGGATACCAGCCCGCCTACAAGCGGTTTGACGTCAACACCGCGCTTTCCGAGGCCGCGGAGGCCGCGGGCGCGCTGCTGGATGTCAAAAAGCCCGCGCAGGCCGTATCCGTGACGCTGGCCGAAGGCGCGGGCTGGATCGGCATATCCGACGTCGCGGAGAACTTAAGCGACTGGGCGGGCGGCGCACGTCGCTACAAATGGGAAGAGACGCAGATCAGCCGCGCGGAGTTCAAGCTGCTTGAAGCGATCGAGACGTTCGGCGTGGCGCTCGCGGACGGCGGTCGCGCGCTGGATCTCGGGGCCGCGCCGGGCGGCTGGACACGCATCCTCCGCCGGCACGGCCAGTACGTCGTCGCGGTCGACCCGGCGGAGCTTGACGCCCGGCTTTCAAAGGACAGGCGCGTCACGCACTACCGTGGGACGGCGCAGGCGTATTTCCGAAAGCCGCAGCCGTGCGACGTGATGGTCAACGACATGAAAATGGACAC
Organism: Eubacteriales bacterium; assembly: GCA_031550455.1. Lineage (GTDB taxonomy): Bacteria > Bacillota > Clostridia > Christensenellales > Aristaeellaceae > Avichristensenella. Next base: position 13,064 of record JAVBOQ010000312.1, on the reverse strand, counting down.
CGCGCAGTCGGCCGCGCTGATGGCGGAAGGCGCGCATTGCTTAAAGCGCGGCGGCGTGGCGATCATGACATTGAAACTGCCGGAAAAGCCGGAAGAGTGGGCGCAGAGGATCGGACAGGCGAAGGAGATCCTCAAGGACGCGTACGAAATCGTCGGCATGCGCCAGCTTTTCCATAATCGGAGCGAGGTTACGGCGTATCTGGTTCGTCGGTAGCGTCGGAGATGTCGCGGCGGGACATCCCACGTTTCCTTCCGCCGGAAGTGGCGGCATCACGAAGCGACTGACCGCGAACACGCCGTACGCGGCCAGCAGTCCGCGCAGCCATTTGACCGTTAACGCCAAACTGCGTTAAGTTTTATTCCCGCACCAGGTTATGAATCCATTTCCCGGATCGGAATCGATGAAAGCAGAGCACGGCTTTTAAGATAATTTCAATCTCCGACAGCAGAAACACGTACGGAACCGGCAGTTTCAACACCAACCCTGCGAACGCGACAATCGGCACGCCGACGGCCCATGTGGTGCCCGCGTCGATCGCGAGCGCCATTCTGACGTCGCCGCCCGCGTATAGCACGCCGACGATCAGAAGCCCCGACAACTGGTTCATCCAGATAGTCGCAGCGCAGAACGTGATCAGCAGCCGCGCGTCCCGCATGACCGTGTCCGACACGGGAAAGAGCGACGTGATCGGGCCGGAGCTTGCGATCAGGATCAGGCCGGACAAAAGACCCGACGGGATGGCCAGCCACAGCATCCGGCGCGCGGTGCGGGCCGCGCCCGCCTCGTCGCCCGCGCCGATCCGCTTGCCGACCAGAACCGCCGCGCCGTGCGTCACGCCGCGCATCGTCGCCATCGCGATCTGCTGCACGGTCGTGAAAATGCTGACCGCCGCGACCGTCGCGGTGCCCATGCGGCCGTAGACCGCCGAGTAGACGACCATGCCGAACGACCAAAGCCCTTCGTTGACGATGACCGGCATCGCGACGGAAAAAAACTTCTTTGCCAGCGAGAGCGAGCGCGGGAGAAGCTCTGACAGCCGCGCTGCGGTCGCCAGCCGCAGGATGTATCCGAACGAGACAATCACCGCAAGCTCGATCGCGATCGCGATCATCGTCGCGATCGCGCCGCCGCGCACACCGAGCTTTGGAAAGCCGAAATTACCGAAGATCAGGCAGTAATTGAGGATCGTGTTGGTGACGAGCGCGCAGATGCTCGCGGCCATCGGCAGGCGCGTCTGCTCGGTGGATTTTAGCACGGACGCGTAGCAAAACGTTCCCGCGCTGAGCGGGTAGCCGAACGCGATGACGCGAAGATACGACGCGGCTGCCTCCACCGCTGCCTCCTCGTTGAGCAACAGGCGCATCAGCGCCTCCGGAAACAGGGAGCAGGCGGCGCAAAAGACAAGCCCGACGGCCAGCGACACGCACATCGCGAGGCCCATGACCGACCGGATGCCCTGAAGGTCCTTTTTGCCCCAGTACTGCGCGACGAGCGCAGCCGTGCCGCACGAAAGGCCGGACAACAGCAACTGGTACAAAAACGTCACGCGGTTCGCCTGCGTGACCGCGGCCAGCTCGGTTTCGCCGAGCTGCCCGATCATCAAGTTGTCGATGATGTGCAACGACGCCATGAAAAGCGACTGCACGACGATCGGCAGCGCGACGCGCAAAAGCTCCCGCGCGTAGCCGCGCTCCCATGGGAGTATGTCACCGTTTCGGAATTGGCGTAAAAATGCGTTCATGGCGGATATTATACAGGAAAAAAAGAGAAAGGCAAGGATGGCCTTGCCTCAACAGTCAAGGAGGCTCTGCCTCCTTGCGTCCCCCGTTTCCCATTCCCCTACTTCCCCATCCCCATATCCAGGATCGGCATCACACCTTCGCCGCCGAAGAACGTCGGCAGCTTGCCGTCCCAGTTGTTGGCCTTGACGTACTCGATCAACTGCTCGGTGATCGACCCGGCGACCAGCTTGTTCGCGGCGGCCTCGGCCTCGGACTGCACGCGCTGGGCGTACGCCTCGGCGTCCGCGTCGATCTTGAGCACCTCGGCGGCCGCGTTCGCGGTGATGACGGTGCGCTTCGCGGTGGACTCCTCGACCAGCAGCTTCTCAGCCTGTTCGATCTCGGTCTTTTTCATCGTCTGTTCGGCCACCTGCTTGGCCTCGACCGCGTCGGTGAAGGTGTCGGTGAAGTCGATGTCCTCAATGGAGATGCTCAGCACCTCGATGCCGTACGGCTTCATTTCGAGAACCAGCAGATCCTTGATCATCTTCGACAGCGATTCGCGCTCGGCGACCAGGTTATCCGCCGTGTGCTTTGAAAAGACGGATTTCATGTTTTCGAGCATGCGCGGCAGCATCACCGTGTCGTAATAGGACGCGCCGACGGTCTTGTACAGCCGGTTCGACGTTTCTCGGTCGATGCTGTAGTTGACCGACGCGTTGACGTTGACCTGCTGGATGTCCGACGAGAACGCCTGTGTGACGATCGGCGCTTTCTGCGCGCGGTTGTCCATCATCACGACGTTCTGCCACGGTAGCTTGAAATGCAGGCCGTCTGCCAGCACATTGTCCGACACGCGGCCCATCGTCACGACGATGCCGGTGTGCCCGGTCGGGACCGTCACGTAGGGCTTGAACGTAACGAAAAGGATGACCGCGAGCAGGACAATGCCGGCGGTCACGGCCGCCTTGCCGACCTTCTTCGGGTTGACCTGCGGCTTGTGCTCCGTGTTGTACATAAAAATCCCCTTTCTGTCGCTGTTCTACAAGTGGCAGCATACTGGAAAATCGCGCGCAGCGCAACCTTTTCTATCCAAACGATACGGGGCATGGAACGAATTGTCGTGAACGCCGCGTATACATTTCGGATGCGATATGGTATGATACAGCCCTGCAACATTCGACAGGAGGGGAATTTATGCGGCAAAATGCGCGCGCGCTCGACGCATATTTAAGCGGTCTCTTTGAAAAGCTGGAACTGACCGGCGTTTCTGTGGCGGCGATCGGCCCGGGAGGAGAATCGTTCACCGCCGGTTACGGCAAGCGCAACGCGGACGGCTCGCTGCCCTGCGACGCGGACACGGTGCATGGCATTGCCTCGATGAGCAAGTCTCACGTGACGCTTGCCTGCGCGATCCTCGCGACAGAGGGCAAGCTGTCGTTCGACGACCCGGTGTACAAGTATTTTCCGAACTTCCGGCTGCCCGGTACGCCGCGCGACGCGGTGACATTGCGGCATCTGGCGATGCACAGCGCCGGCATCCCGCCGATGGAGCCGCTCGAATGGTCGATCGCGATGCACGCCGCGCCGGAACGCCAGGACGAGTGGATTCAAAAGCTGCGCGCCTCCGCGCCGAACAAGATGGGGACGATCGACGAGATCATCGAGTACATCGCGACGTGCGGCTATCCGCTGCTTGGCGCGCCCGGCGAATACATGAGCTACTGCAACGAAGGGTATGCGCTCCTGTCGTACGTCGTCGATCAGGCCGCGGGCATCCCGCTGGAGCAGTTCTTGAAAGAGCGCGTGTACGGCCCGCTCGGCATGACGCGCACGGTGCTGGACATCGACGGCAGCGAGGCGAGGGCGATGGCCGGCGGCAACATGACGTCGCTGTTTTCCAAAGATGACGACGGCACGGTCAAATGCGACGACGCGTGGTCGGTGCTGCCGCCTTTCCGCGGCTGCGGGCTGGTCAAGTCCACGGCGCGCGACATGGCGACGTACTACCGCTGCCTGGCCAACTACGGCTGGTACGGCGGCAGGCAGGCGATCCCGTCGGACGCGGTCGAGCTGATGATCGGCGCGGGCTTCCCGGCGTCGCGGATTCCCGCCTATTGCTACGGCCTCTACAAGCGCATGTTCGACCGCCACGTGATCTGCGAGCACGGCGGCGCGCTGCACGGCGTGTCGAGCCACGGCGGGCTGCTGCTCGGCGAGGGCTGGGGTTTCGCCTCGCTGTGCAACCAGGGCGACGCGGATGTCGACTGCTTCAACTGGGCGATGTACAACTGGGTTAACGGCACGCCGCTGGAGAAGTCGCACCGCTGGCTGCAAGACGCAGGCCGCCCGTTCTCCGACCCGGCGATGGTTGAAGGCACGTTCCGCGGCCGTGAAGGGGTACCGTCGGACGTGAGCATCTATCAGAAAGACGGCAAGTTGGTCGCGAAGCGGGACGAAAAGGTCATGCCGCTGACCTACTGCGGCGGCACGCTGTTCGCGGCCTTTGACGACGAGGGCAAGCTGCTGATGCGCATGGAGGCGTTCGTCCGCGAAGGCAAGGCGTGGGGCGCGCGGTTCGGCAGCCGGATTTTCCAAAGGGTATAATCCCAATATTTGCGAAACGGAGCGCTTCATGAGTGAAAAGGCCGCCGCGCGGTTCAGCCTGACCGAAGGGGATATTCTCCAAAAGCTTTTGCAGGTCGCGGTGCCGATCATGGGCACGCAGTTCATGCAAATGTCCTATAACCTGACGGACATGTTCTGGCTGGGCCGGGTCGGCCCGGACGCGGTGGCCGCTTCCGGCACCGCCGGTATGTTCATGTGGCTGTCGATGGCGTTTCTGCTTATCGGCCGCATGGGCGCGGAGATCGGCGTTTCGCAGAGCCTTGGGCGCGGCGAACGCGGCGTCGCGCTGCAGTTTGCGCAAAACGCGCTGCTGCTGGCCGGTATGCTTGGCATTACCTACGGCGGTGCGCTGTTCCTGTTTCGGGGGCCTCTGGTCGGCTTTTTCAACATTCAGGAGGCGAACGTCGCCGCGGACACGCGCGGCTACCTCGCCATTGTCGCGGCCGCGATGCCGCTGAACTTCCTGACGGCCGCGTGCATCGGCGCGTTCAACGCCTCCGGCAACTCCCGGACGCCGTTTTTTGCAAACGCGGCCGGTCTTGTCGCCAACATGGCGCTCGACCCGCTGCTGATCCTCGCCTTCGACATGGGCGTCGCCGGTGCGGCGATCGCGACAGTGGCGTCGCAGGCGGTCGCGTTCGCGCTGATGCTGCGGTCGATGCTGCGCCACAAAAACCGCCCGTTCGAGCGGTTCCGGTTCGCGTTCCGGCTGGACGGCGCGATCGTGCGGCGGATCCTCAAATGGAGCGTGCCGATCGGGCTGGAGAGCATGCTGTTTACAATGATGGCGATGGTCACGGCACGGTTCATCTCGGCGTTCGGCGCGTCCGCCATCGCCGTCAATAAAGTCGGCACACAGATCGAATCGCTGTCCTGGCTGATCGGCGGCGGGTTCGGCTCGGCGCTGACCGCCTTCATGGGACAGAACTTTGGCGCGGGCAAATGGACGCGCATCCGTGAAGGGTTCCGGCTTTCGGTGGTCGTCATGTCGCTGTGGGGCGTCGCGATCACCGCCGGCATCTATTTGGGCGCGGCCTTTCTGTTCTCGATTTTTCTCGCCGATCCGGAGATCGTCCGGATGGGCGTCGATTACCTGCACATCCTCGCGCTGTGCCAGATCCCGCAGTGCTTTGAGTCCATCGCGGGCAGCACGTTCAAAGGCGTCGGCAGAACGCTGCCGCCGTCGATCGTCAGCATCACGTCGAACGTGCTCCGCGTGTTCCTGACGTTTTTCCTGTCGCGTACGGCGCTCGGGCTCAACGGCATCTGGCTCGGCATTTCGCTCAGCGCGGTGCTGCGCGGGCTGTGGTCGTTCGGCTGGTACCTGCTCTACGCGCGGAAACAGCCGCGTGCGGATGCGCTCGCGGCTGCGTAGCAACAGCACGCGTTCATTCTGTATTGCCATCGCAATCACGGCAAACGGCGGTTCGGTTTCGGCATGGTTGCCGACCGTTCCGTCTTTTTTTGCGGAACCCAATAGGTGTCTGTTTCTGTATTCGGGCAACAAAAAGCATAAATCGCACCATGAAAAGCTTTATCGCGCCGTTTTGCGCGAATTCGGCTATACTCACCGCGTACCCAGCAAACGAGCCGCGCAAGGCCGCAAAATGGTCGGCATACGAAAGGAAGCATGCAGGATGAACGCACGAAAGATAACGGCGGCCTTGTTGCTCTCGATGTCGCTGGTCGGATCCGCCATGGCCGCGGAAACGCCAAGGCCGGGTCAAACGCCTGCCAGGCCGCAGACGATCACGCTCCACACCATCGCGCACATCACCTTCCCTTCGCCGATGCTGCCGGGCAGCGTGGAGATGACGAACGACGCCGCTGCGGCCGGCGAAGTGGTGTACGCGCTGAGCGTCACGGTTGACGAGCTGATGCGGCAGACCGGGCTGACGGGATACGACGATCAGGCGTACGCGGCGCTGGTGGCGGAACCCGGTTTTGACCCGAAGATGAGCCGGATCATCCTCTGCCAGACCGAGCCGCTCGCTCCGGGTGAAACCGTCACGGAAATCACCCTCGGCGCGCTGCCAAGCGGCCAGACGCTTCCGGCCGGAACCTACCGCGCGACGCTGCTGATGCTGCCGGTGGAGGCGGAACAGTCCACGACCTTGACCGCCAACATCGCGGTCGGCGCGAACGTCGAGATTCCGTTCACGATCGAGAGCGACTCGATCACGCTGGAATCGGACGCTGAAGGCAACCTTCCGCTCCGCGCGTTCAACCCCGTTTCCGCGGGCCATGATACGGTGTTCAGCATTCAGGTGTCGCAGCAGGAGCTTCAAAACGTTTCCGGGCATCCGCACCGGACGGAAGCGGAACTGTCGGCACAGCAGAAGAACCCGAACTTTGATCCCGCTTACGAATTCATTTCTCTCTTTGAAAGCGTTCCAGTGGCCCCGGGCGAAATGATCAGCGGCGCAACGCTGAACCTTTTGCCCGACGGACAGGCGCTTCCCGGCGGAACATACCAGGGCTGGCTGGTCCGCTATAAACTGGACCCCGCGACGGGCGAAAAGATATTCGACACCGTGAACACCCAAATCGAACTGGTCATCGGCTGACCCTCCCTGTGGTTCCCAAACAAAAAAATATATGAACAGAGGTAATTCAAATGAAAAAGCTGCTTGCGTCGATTCTTGTCCTTGTGATGGCCCTTGTCCTGACGATCCCGGCGATGGCTGATAGCCCTTCGGCCCCCGAAGCCCAGACCATCACCCTCGAGCCGAACGTCACGCTGTCCAGCCCCGGCTATGTGTCTGTCTCCGTGACCGGCCCGGGCGCCATCGACCTTGACATCGGCCTGAGCGACGAAGGCTATCTCGAAATGGAAAGCGTAACGACAGGCGATTTCAGAATCACCAACAACTCGATCGCGGGCATCGGCGAAGATAACACATTTGACGGATCGATCAGCGTGAGCCTCGGCATCAGCGGCGTGGACAGCAGTGTGTTCATCACAAGCTGGAACAATTCCTGGGGCGGCACCTCCACGACCATCGCCGCGGGCGGCAGCGCCACGACAAAGCTTGTCTATTCGCTCGCCGGCGACACCCTTGCGCGCACCACCGAGGTCACCGGCAAGGCCAACGCGACCGTGACGTTCACCATCACCCTGGGCCAGTAACCCGCATTCAACAGAATCGTGACGACAAGTCGCGGTTCTTCCGTTTCACAAAAGCGCACACGAGGAGGAATGCCGCATGGTACGCACCGGTCCGGGCACAAAGCGTTGGATGGCTGCGCTGCTGGCCGCGGTATTCCTCCTGATTCCTGCCCATCGCCTTGACGGTCGCGCGGAAGAAACGGTTGTCCCGGAAACGGAAATCACGGACGCGGCGGCGCAGGGCGCGGCGGATGACGCGATGCCGGAAAACGAAGCTACAAACGAAGCTTCCGACGATGAAAGCGAAACCGCGCCCGGCGACGGCGGCGCGCAGGACGAAGAACCAACCTTCGAACCAGAAACCGGCGAATCGGAAACCGAACCGGCAGCCGAACCGGACGCGGAACCCTCGCTCACGCCGGTTGATGCGGAGCCAGACCCTTGCGAAGCGCCGATGGTTACTTTCATGACAGCGCCGGAGGCGCAGTTCGGGCAGACCGGTGAGACGGTCCTGGAAGCGCCCGCAATCGACGTGGAGATCGTCTGCGACACGGAAACGCCGACGCTCGCGCTGACGGTTGTCTCCGACGGGAATGACCTGTACCGTCTGGCGCTGCCGCAAGACCTTGCGCCGATTACTTTTTCACTCTGGAACCATTCGCTGCCCGACGCGCAGGGGTTTACCGGCGCGGTAACGGTCACGGCGGCGCTGGTGGCGGACGATCCTTCGTTCCCCGCGGCCTTCTGGAACGTGGAAGCGCGGCTCAGCGAGGCTGCAATCACGCTGGCGGCGGACGAACAGGCGGGCTGCGGGTTTACGCTGGAATACCTCGACAACCTTTCCTCGGGCTGGACATATGACATGCTGGCGGGCTGTGAAAGCATCGCGCAGGCGTTGAAAGTCAAGATCGTTTTTACCGTCACGCCGATTTTCGAGGACATTTGAAGCCGGTCGGGACGGATCAAGGATGAAAGAAGGGCAAGCCGATGCGGTGCATTTCGCGGGTCGTGATCGCGCTGTCGCTCGCGTTGGTAACGCTGGCGGCGGCGTTCCCTGCCTTCGCCGCGCCAAAGCCGGGCGAAGCGCCCGCCGCCGCGGTTTCCGCCGCGCCGCAGGCGTCGTTGCAACTGATCATCAGCCCTTCCTATACGTTTCCGTCCGCCGTCGCCGAAGTGCCCGCCGGGCTTGAGAATCCGGCGGATAACCGTTTCAGCCTGCTGTACCGCCTCACGATCAGCGCCGAGGAGATTGCGGCCGTGTCGGGGATTGCGCCGGGCTGCGCGGGCGATGTGACGCTGTACCAGTCCGATGTGATCGCGCCGGGCCACGGCGCCGGGCGGCTCTCGCTGTCGCCGTTGCCGGACGGGCGGACGCTGCCCCGCGGCGCGTATCGCGCGGCGATGATCGTGCAGCCTGTCGACCTCGCGACCGGTCTTCCGGCCAGCGAAGTATACCGCGTGGCGATCCGGGTTGACGTGCTGGCGGAAGACCTCGCGGCGACGGCCGAAGACGGCGGAGCCCTGCCCCTTTCCCTGTACGACCGGGAGGATGCCGAGGCGCGCTATCTGCTAGTGGCGTCCGCGCTGGAACTGCGGGAACGGGCGGGACTCGATCTGTATCCGGACGGAAACGGGTTCGAGGAGAAGGACACGATGGTCGTGCTCGCGGAAGCCCGCGCGAACGGTACGCTGACGGTGGCCGGACTGCCGGCCGGCGCGTATACGGCGTGGCTGATCCGTCAGACGGACGGACAACCGCCGGTCGCGGTGGCGCGGGTCGCGCTGACCGTGCCTTCGGTCCTTTCCGGGCCGCCGCGAAGCGACGGCGTGCTGGCGGGCGACGCGAACCTCGGTTGCGCCCAGGCGGTGATCAACGCGGACTACCTGCTTGGGATTGCGTACACGGGGCCGCAATAAAGGCCGATATTTGACGAAAGCGCGCCTATGCTGTATCATGCTGGCAACCGACATGCGTACAAAAGACGGATGGAGGGTGATGCCGGTGATCCGTGTGGCGATTTGCGACGATGACATCCTTTCATTGGAACTATTATATGAACTTGTGCAGGCGTACCTGTCAAAACAGCCGCAAAGTGAATTTCTCATCCGGCGCTTTCACTCGCCGTATGACTTGCTCGAATGCGTCGAGAATCCGAATCTGCAGTTCCACATATATTTTTTGGACGTGGTGATGCCCATTTTCAGCGGAATCGAGGTCGGGCGGATCATCCGCAAAAGCGATGATTTTGCCGCGATCATCTATACCACTTCGTCGTCCGACCACGCACTGGAGGCGATTTCAACCGAAGCGCTGCAATACCTTGTCAAGCCTATCGAGCCGGACGCGCTGCACGCGGCGCTTGACACCGCGCTGCGCAGGCTGGAACAGAGCGCTGGCAAGAACGTGCTGATCAAGCGCAAGGACGGCCTGACCAACATCGCGATGCACCAGATTGAATACGTCGAGTACCGTGACCACGCGCTCTCGTTTGCGCTGCGCGATGGCGAAATGGTGCCAAGCCGCACCATCCAGCAGTCGTTTGGCTGGGTCGCGGACAATGTGCTGAACGATCCGCGCTTTCTCAAGCCGCATTCGTCGTTCATCGTGAACATGGACTATGTGGCGACGCTGAACGCGAAGGAGTTCGTGATGGCGTCGGGAACGCTGATCCCGATCTCCAAGCGCGTGTACGCGGCGGTCAGGCAGCAGTACATCGATTACATGGTGGACAAACGAGGCGCAAACGTTCTGTAGCGCGGACGAAAAGACATCACGCAGTCATTTGACACGCGCCGCAAGCCAACCGTATAATGGGCAAAACGGTGCATTGAGGTGTTTCTTTGGTCACAGCGTTGATCTTTGCCGTGTCGCTGGCGGCTTCCACGATCGGCAGCATCTGCGGCATCGGCGGCGGCGTGGTGATGAAGCCGATCCTGGACAGCCTTGGCGTGATGAGCCCCGGCGCGGTTTCTTTTCTGTCCGGCTGCACGGTGCTGGCGATGGCGGTCGTCTCCGTGTTTCGAAACAGGCGCGGCGGCGAGCTGGAAGGCCGCCGCAGCGTGTTCATCGGCATTGGCGCGGCGCTCGGCGGCGCGGTCGGCAAGCAGATTTTTGAGGCGCTGAAAAAATGGCTCGCAAAGGACGCGGGCGTCAGCGCCGTGCCATCGGCGCTGTTGTTGCTGCGCATTCTCGGCACCATGCTCTACATGCGCAACAAGCAAAGCATCCGCACGCGAAACGTGCGGAGCGGCGCCTTTTGCGTGTGCGTCGGTTTCGCGCTTGGCATGGTGTCGGGTTTTCTCGGGATAGGCGGCGGGCCGATGAATTTGGTCGTCCTGTCGTTTTTCTTCTCCATGGACACCAAAAAGGCCGCGATGAACTCCCTGGTCATCGTCCTTTTGTCACAGGCCGCAAGCCTGTCGCAAACGCTGGCGTTCGGGAACATCCCGCCGTTTGCGTGGCCGACGCTTGTTTTGATGGGAACGGCCGGCATATGCGGCGGACTGATCGGCGCGCGCCTTCACAAGCGCGTTGACGCCAAACATACGGACGCGCTGTTCATGGGCCTTTTGTTTGCGCTGCTTTTCGTCTGCGCCTACAACGCCGTCAAAGCGCTGATCTGACTTCCTCAGGCGCGCGCTCACACGCTTCGCGAAGGTGCGCACTTTGCGCCGCCCGGTCCGTCAGCGAGGCGTAATGGCGGAACAGAACGCCGAACCGGCCTGTGTAATTCTTCATCCACGGCTTCGTCTTGCCGCAGAAGTGCAGGATGACCGTGTTGGTCATCATCCATTCCATGTCCATTTTGTGGCCGACACGCATCCGGTACGCGCCGTGCCGGCTGACGTCGAAGTTGTACAGCGCGTCATCAAGTTGCAGGATCCTTTCCGCGTACAGCCCGTTGAGCACGTCCTGGTCGGGCAGGATCAGGTCACGCCGGTGCTGCCGGATGTAGTCGTACAGGTGCGCGGGCTCGCATTCCTGCCGGAGCAGCGCAAGGTTCATCAGCAGCATACCGGAATTGAAGTACGCGTCCGCCTTGTTCCCGAGCCGGATGCGGTTGATCGGGATTTTGACGTATCCGGTGTAGCCGGTCAGCATGCAGGCCGCGAACAGGCGGCCGCCAAACTCCGTGTCGTACAGGCCGCGCAGCGGGTTGATCACCAGCATGTCCGGGTCGAGGTACAGCACGCGGTTCATCGTATCCGGCAGCAAATGAAACGCGAGCAGCCGGTAGTACATGGCCCGCGTGAAGTACGAAAACACCGGCGCGCCCTCAAACATCGAGTCTTCGGCGCAAATCGGCGTCAGGTTCGCGCCGTGGGCCTTGCAGTATCCGTCCAGCCGCCGGATCTCGCTTTCCGGGATGCTGTCGTGAATCATATAGATATGGAACGTCTCGCCCGGGTTGTTGAGAAAAGCGGATTGCAGCAACACCTTCAGCGGCGGGAGATAGTTCTGATCCAGCGTGACGAGCAAATTCATCGGTTTCACAATGCATGCACCTCTCGACTTTGGCTGAATGGTCCGCTCAACGCAGCTTGTTCAGAAGCGACGCCTTTTCCGCATCGGAAAGGCCGATATGCGTAAGATACGCGCGAGCCCCGCCGTACCGCAGGTTCAAGTGGTCGATGGCGGTCCGCATCTGCTCCGGATCCGACCGGAACACATGATCCGGGATGTCCGCACCGAACGCCAGCTTGATCTGGCGCTTTTGCAGCGCGACCTGCTCTTTCAGGTTGTCATAGGACAGCGCGTAATCGGCGCAGACGGTTTCCTCGCCGACGCCGGCCGCGAGCAACAGCAGCATCGCGATCACGCCGGTTCTGTCCTTTCCGGCGGTGCAGTTGAACATGGCGCACATAGGACACGCGGCGAGCAGGCGCAGCACGCTTGCGATTGCGCCGCCTGACAGATCCAGCATTTCGACGTACAGCGCGCCCATGCTGTCCGGCAGCGGGCCGAGGCCGCCCGCCGACTGCACGTTGTCCACCAGCGGAATGTTCGCATAAACGACGTCTCGGTAGCCAACGAGCGCGGACGGCGCCCTTTGGCACTCGGCCTCCGTGCGCAGGTCGACAGCCAGCCGCACGCCGTACGCGTACAATCTTTCTAAATCAGCCTCCGTCAGCGCGTGCGGGCTGTCGATGCGCAAAAAGCGCCCTTTGGCGGTCGCGCCGCCGCCCGCGGTCGAAATTCCGCCTAGCTCCCTGCAGTTCAGCGCGCCTTCCAGCTTAAAATCCCTCGAATCATGAGCCATGCTTGCGTCCTTTCAATCAGTGGTTAGGCCGGGGCTTACACATGAAGCAGGAAGTATCCAGCCCGGAGCGTTCGAGAGGCCGAGGCCTCTCGACTTTCCATCATTTTCGGCGACATGTGCGCCGAAAATGCGCAGATTCCGTAGGCGCAGCCGGAGGAATCTGGACTTTCCACCTGAGGCCGCCCGGAAACGCCGCAGCGTTTCAGGCCGAATCCTCCTCGCGCCTCCTCCAAACGCATGAACCTCAGTTCATGCGTTTGCCGTGTATCTGCGCCCGCGCAGCCTTGACGCGCCATGCCGGCCATGGTAAAATTCATGTGGTATCATGGGTATTGCAACCAAAG
>JAVBOQ010000137.1:0-10325 GCA_031550455.1 Eubacteriales bacterium | reverse complement strand
ATACCAATTCCAAACCTTACCGCATCGTCGCGGCGGATCTTTTTCCATACGGCGTTGTCGCTCTCCACTCGGCGTAGCGCTGCTACGCCTCGTTCCGGCTCCTAGCCGGATGAAAAAATCTCTCGCCGCTTTGGATGCGTTAAAATCTTCCATTGGTATTACAGCGCCCGCAGCCGCTCCCATTCCCGCCAGAAGGCAAGATGCCCGTCGCGGATGAACGCGTCTTCCGGCAATCTTTTCGGCGCGCACCGGGCATGCACCGCCCTGACCTGGTCGGCGTAGCGAAACACCGCCGCCTTGTACGCCGGCATGTCTAGCACCGCCTGTGTGTCCGCCTCTGTTATGATCCGAACCTGACCGCCTTCGTGCCGGACGGTCCAGTCCGTTCCATAGGGACAGCCCAGAATCTCGACCGTGTCTTTCGCTTCGTTCGGCATCCAAAAGTGCCCGCAGCACGGCATCATCTGATTTCCCTGGCCCGCGATATGGTCGGATTGAAGCGACTTGAGCAGGTTCAGCGCGGACGCGCTGACCCCGCACTCATCCGAAAGCCGCGCGTCGCCGATCCGCGCGACCGCGACGCCGTGCAGGCACAGGTCATCGGGATCGTCCTCCGTTTTGTTGATCCACCACCAATCGAGCAGATTGATTTCGAACACCGCTTCCCTCCGTTTCTTGGCGTTCCCGCCTTCGTTCAGTACGTGTCAAACATCCGTTGCAATTCGGTCAAATCCCTTGTCTTCGATAGCCCGAGCATCAGCAGCACGCGCGCCTTTTCCGGCGACAGCGTACCGGCGGCGACGGAGCCGATCTCGCTGTCCGGCATGCCCGCGTCGCGGAACACCGCGCCGTCCGGCACGCGCGTCGCGCGGACGATCGGAAACCCGGCGGCGCACAGCGCGCGCATCCGCGCCTCCCAGCGCAGGCTGACGATGCCGTCGCCCGCGCCCGCGATGATGACGCCGTCGTGCCCTGCCGCGAGCGCGTCGAGGATTTCTGGCCGCGCGTCGACATGGAAATACGCGACGGCGACCGACGGCAGCGTCCCCACGGAAGATAAGTCGAACTCCGTCAGCGTCGTGTGGCGCTTGAGCGACGCGTGGTACAGCATCGGCGTGTCGTCGCGCATCAAGCCGATCGACCCCATGTCGCCGCCCGCGATCGCGTGCGCGCGGTAGGTGTTGCCCTTTCGCACGTCGCGGGCGCTGTAGATGCCTTCGCTGAACAGCACCAGCACGCCTTGCCCGCGCGCGGCTTCGCTGGCCGCGAGCGCGACGGACTGGTACAGGTTCAGCGGGCCGTCCGCGCTGGTCGCGGTCGCCGGGCGCATTGCGCCGGTCAGAATGACCGGTTTGCCGGTTTTGACCGCCAGGTGAAAAAAGTACGCAGACTCCTCGAGCGTATCGGTGCCGTGCGTGATGACAAACCCGTCGATGTCGTCCCCGACGGCCAGCGCGTTCAGCCGCTTCGCGAGGCCGAGCCAGATCTCCTGCGTGATGTCGTCGCTGTTGAGGCTCGCGTAGTGTTCGCCGGTCACGTCCGCGATCGCCTGCAGCCGTGGCAGCCCGTCGATCAGCGCCTCGATCGGCAGCACGCCGGACGCGTACCCGCCGGTCGCGCCGCGCTCGCCGACGCCCGCGATCGTTCCGCCGGTTCCCAGAATATGCACGCGCTTCCGATCCACCGCGCCCACCGTCCTTTTATCATAGCGTACCACAACCGGACGTTCGTCCGCAAGAGCGCACTGGCCGCCAAGCAGGGCGATTTCATTTGCATTGAAATCGCCCTGTGCCGCCAAGCGATCCTGTGTGCCGCCAAGCGATCTTGTACGGCTTCAAATTTGCATTTCCGCCTCCCGCATGCTATACTTTTTATTCAACAATCTTTTTCAGGCGGAGGCGCGCATGATTTCGCTGCTGGCCAAACTTGTGTACAAAAGCCAGCCGGATCCGGACGACCCGCGCGGTCGGCAGCAAATTGGCATGCTGTGCGGGATCGCCGGTATGGCGCTCAACGCGCTGCTGTGCGCCGCGAAGCTGGTCGCCGGGCTGCTTTCCGGGTCGATCGCGATCATGGCGGACGCGCTGAACAACCTGTCCGACGCGGGCACGTCGCTGATCACGCTGTTTGGGTTTAAACTGTCGCAACAAAAGCCGGACACCGAGCACCCGTTCGGCCACGGCCGGATGGAGTACATCACCGGGCTGATCGTTGCGATGGCCATCCTGCTGATGGGGTTTGAGCTGGTCAAAACATCGGTGGAACGAATTTTCAGGCCCGAGGCGGTCGAATACGGTTGGACGACGGCCGTGATCCTGATCGCGTCGATTCTGGTCAAGCTCTACATGGCGCGCTACAACCGCGCATACGGCAGGCGAATCGATTCCGCGGCGATGCGTGTCGCGGCCATCGACAGCCTGGGCGACTGCGCCGCGACAGGCGCTGCGCTGCTTTCGATGATCGCGCAGCGGGTGTTCGGCGCGGAGATCGACGGCTGGTGCGGCGCGGTGGTGGCGGGTTTTGTGCTGTTCGCGGGCGTCAAAGCGCTGAGCGCGACGATCAACCCGCTGCTCGGGCAGCCGCCGAGCGCGGCGCTGATTCACCGCATCGAATCGATCGTCCGGGAGCGGCCCGAAGTGATCGGCGTCCACGACCTGATCGCTCACGACTACGGCCCGGGCCGCCTCATGGTGTCCCTGCACGCGGAAGTGCCGGCCGACGGCGACATCCTCGCGCTGCATGATGTAGTGGACAACATCGAAAAGAAGCTGCGCAGCGAGCTTGGCTGCTTCGCGGTGATTCACATGGATCCGGTCGTTACGGACGACGCGGGCGTGTCGGCGACGCGGCTGCGCGTCGAAGAGGTCGTCAAGGGCATCGACGAGCGCGTGACGATTCACGATTTCCGCATGGTGACGGGGCCGACGCACACGAATGTAATCTTCGACATCGTTGTGCCGTACGACATTCCGTTGAGCGAACGCGAAATCAAACAGCGCGTCACACACATGATCCACGCGCTTGACAGCTCGTTCTTCGCGGTTATCGACGTGGACCGCACAAGCGCGCGGTAACGTTACATCAGGAGGGTACGCATGGAGACAACCGTTCTTGGCCGCGCCGGTTTTCGCGTTTCGCGCACCGGTTTTGGCTGCCTGCCGATCCAACGTGTAACCGAGGCGGAGGCGGGTCGGTTGCTGTGCCGCGCGCTGGACGCGGGCATCACGCTCTTTGACACCGCGCGCATGTACACCGACAGCGAGGCGAAGATCGGCGCGGCGATCGCCTCCCGGCGCGGCGAATATACGCTGGCGACCAAAACCACCGCGCAAAACGCCGACGGATTCTGGAAGCAGTTGACCGAGAGCCTTCGGCTGCTTCGAACCGATTGCGTCGACATCTATCAGTTCCACAACCCGCCGTTCGTCCCGATGCCGGGCGGCGAGGACGGCCTGTTTGACGCGGCGGCCGAGGCGAAGCGCCGGGGCATGATCCGCGCGATCGGCATCACGCAGCACGCGGTGTCCCTGGCGCGGGAAGCCGTCGACAGCGGCCTGTACGACACGCTGCAGTATCCGTTTAACCACCTGGCGACCGCGGAAGAGGTCGCGCTGGTCGCGTGGTGCGCCGATAAGAATGTCGGATTTCTTTGCATGAAAGCGATGTCGGGCGGGCTGGTTACGGACGCAGCGATCCCGTTTTCGTTCATCCGGCAATACCCGGCCTCCGTGCCGATCTGGGGCTTTCAGCGGCCCGAAGAGCTGGAGCAACTGATTGCGCTGTCCGAAAACCCGCCCGCGCTCGACGACACGATGCGCGCGCGCGTCGAGGCTGACCGCGCGGCGCTTTCCGGTTCGTTCTGCCGCGGCTGCGGTTACTGCCTGCCCTGCCCGCAGGCCATTCCGATCCACAACGCGAACCGGATGACGCAGCTTCTGACGCGGTCGCCTTCCGCGCAGTGGCTGACGGACGAATGGCGCGACGGGATGGCGAAGATCGCCTCCTGCACGCAGTGTGGCGCGTGCGCGAAGCGGTGCCCGTACGGATTGCGGCCGCATGAGACGCTTCCGTCGCATCTTGCGTTCTACAACGGCTTTGTGAAAGGCGGCCAATAGCCGCCCGCATCAACAAATAAGGAGGGCGGCCATGCGTTTTCTTGCCGCCATGCTGCTGATCGTCGTTCTGCTGGCCGCCGGGTTCATCGGGTATTGTTACTGGGGCGCGACGATGGAAATCGAGGCCGTCGCGGCGTCCGTCGTGCCTGCGGTTGAAGCGATGGGCACCTACAACGACACCGTCCGGCAGATCCGCGACGAAACGTTCCTGGGGACCCGATACCGGCTGGACGACTTCATTATGCCCGACGGGTACACGTTCCTGACGCTGACCGTCAAGCTGCGCAACCGCGGCATCCTGCCGCAGGACTGGATACGGATCGAGGTGCTTCCGAACGCCGCCGACATCGCGCAGCTTTACACGGAGCGGACGCCTTCGCTTGGCGGCATGAGCGCGGGCGAGCTGTCCGCCACCGTGCTGATGCGAAGCGGCGCCTCGACGGACCGCAGGATCCGCGTGACCTACTATGTCCTTGGGACGCAGTTCTCGGTCGAACATCAGATGGCAAGTCAGAATCCGTAATCCGACGCCTCATGCGTTTTCCGTGCGTTCGCACCGATTCGTCCTTGGCACATATGTTGTCAGTGTGAGGGGGACTCACGGACGAACCGAAACAAGGAGGCGTTCGCATGTCATTTTACAGCTATAAGAAAGAGGCGGGTTTTCAGCTCATACCCACAACGCAAAAAGGCTTGTCCTGACTACATTTTTGGACAAGCCCCATTTCTTTCAATGGGTGGACAAACTGTTTTGTGCTCCCAAATTTGCTCCCAAATAGGATGAAAAAAGCGCCCCGTTTGGGGCGTTTATTTTTTGGATGAAACTATTTTATGATCGTCTGTATCTGGTCGGCCGCTTGCTTTCGCGCCTTCTCATCGTCGCCGACATAGTAGGCGTAGGTGGTGCTGACATTGGTATGGCCAAGGAGGGCGGAGATCACCTCGATGGCGATGCCGCTTTGCCGAAGCAGCGTTGCGTAGGAATGCCGCAGGTCGTGCAGCGTGCGGCCGGGTGCGATTGTGTTCATGGCCTTGCTGATGCCGCGCGAGATATCGTCGGGGTGCTGAACGCCGCCCATGCGGGTGCTGCAGACGAAGCCTTCGTCCCTGTAATGTTCGCCATGTTTGACCTTGGCCACCTTCTGGGCCTTGCGTTGCTGCTTGAGCGCTTCGACAAGCGCGTCCGGCAGAAACAGCGTGCGGGCGGAGGCTTTGGTTTTCAGGTCACGCTGCGCCACGCCGCCCTTCTGACTGATAACCTGCTCGGCGATACGGACGGTTTTTTCTTTCAGATCGACAGCGTTCCAGCGAAGGCCGAGGGCTTCGCCGCGGCGCAGACCCAACATTGTGCACAGCAGCGCCGGCATGTAATACGGCGTACCCGCCAACGCCAACAGGACGGCCTTGATCTGCTCGGCGGTGCAGTAGGCGCGTTCGGGGCGCGGCAGCTCCGGCAGTTTGACGCGCTTGCAGGGGTTGCGGGTGATGAGGCCGTCGAAGGCCGCGCGGTTTAACGCGGCGGACAAGCACATCATGACCTGCCGCACCTGGCCTGGCGAGTAGGCGCGCGGCGAACTGTCGCATTTGAGTGTGCGTCTTGCCGCACAGAGATCGTTGCACAGCGCCTGCACGATATCCGGGCGAACCTCAGAAAGCTTGAGCTTCACGCCGAGGCGCGGAATCAGGTGCTTTTCAATGCTGATTTCATAGGCGCGGCGTGTCGAGGGCGCGAGCGCGGCGCAATATACCTCATGCCACCGGCGAAGCCACTGAGCGACCGTTATGCGTTCGGTCTTGGCGAAGGTGCCGTCGTCCAGGCCGCCGGCAATCTTGTTGTACCAGCGCTTGGCGTCGCGCTCAAGGGCGAAGCCGCGCTTTTTTTTGCGCACGTGTTTTCCATCCACACCCTGCACGGTGTAGGCGCAAACCCAACTGTCGCGTTCTTTATAGAATGATGGCACGGTATCCCCTCCTGTTTACGGTATGCGCTCGGCGGTCGAGGTATGGCGGGAAGGCGAGGGCAATGGTTGTGTGGGCTTTGTGCGAGAGGGTTTTCATGGGGCCTCCTTATGGCGGTCGGCGCGGTGGGCGCGGGCTAACGGTGGCGGGTCGGGGAAGGGTTCTTCAAGGCTTTGACCGCAGTGCCTACAAAAGACGCTGTCGGCAGAGATGCGGCACCCACAGTGTTTGCAATATTGCGCTTCGTTGTTATATGGGGGGCGATCAGCGGAACAAGGCGCGCAGTCCATTGGAACGGCGGATGGCTCTGTGTGAACGATAGCGTTGCCTTCATTCGCGAGCTGCGGGATAAGCAAACCCGGATTGTGTTCTGTGCCCTCACCTTGATCCGTTTCATTACTGACCGCTTCCGATGATTGTTCCTGCCCGCTTTGCGCATGGAGAAAAAACGTGTTGCGTACCCGCTTTGATAAAAAAAGGTACAGCAAAAAAATCCCCTCAACGGCCACCCATGGCGCAAAAACCAACAGGAAAGGTGTAACTTGTGATGTTGATTGCGAAGACACCCCCCCTAACAAAATAAGCACTGTAAGGAAGGATACACCATCCGCAGCTATATAGAGGCTCCGAAAACGTCCTTTACTCTTACAAAAATATACGGCCGAAGCAACAGAAAGTCCATATGCAAGCGAAGATAAGAACAGCAGTATGGGAATGACGGATTGCGGCAATTGGGTCGGGCGAAGCATTAAGAAACTTGCCGGCCCGCCGATACCGACGATAGCGCCGAATATCAACCGAAAGCCAAATATATAGAGCCAACCGCCTAAGCCAACCCGTGACTTATCCCTTTTTTTCTTTTCCGCCGCCTTGATGCGATACTCTCTTCGGAGACCGAGAGCGATCAAGAGCAGTACCAGCAGAAAAAACATGACGAGGCCGATGAAGAGCAACGTATTGTTATTCCCGGTCTCTTTCGCGGTGGGCAAGTTTTCGACCGATACAGCGCTTGCCGGAATGGAGACGCACAGGTGCGTCATCACCAAAACGAGAGAAAACAATACGAAACAGATGCGTTTGTTCTTCCGCCGCGCGCATCGGACGGGTGGCGACGCGGTGCGGCGCATGCCGCTTTGGGACGCAGCGGTTTTCATGTGGCCTCCTTGTGGCGGTCGGCGCGGCGGGCACGAGGGGCGGCAAGGTTGTTGGGTTCGTCGATCAGGCGTTGGCCGCATCGGTGACAAAAGTTGCCGGTTGGTGAAACGGGACAGCCGCATTGCTTGCAGAAATGCGTTATATAGTCGACGTTTTTAAGTGTAGTGGGCGCGGTGATTTCTGGCGCTTTATGATTGGCCGGATGCTTCGAAGGCGTGACATCCGGTGGCGGCGGAAGATCACTCGTTTTCGTTTTGACTATGTCTGGCTCCACTTGCGCGGCGCTTAAGTCCTCTTGGCGTGTACTGTCCGGATCTGTGGGTTTGGGGAAGTACGTATTCCGCACACGCTTGGATGTGAAAAGGTATGTCAAGTAGAGCATTTCAACAAGCACAACAAGAGCAAAACGCCATAACACATCCAAAGTTCGAGAAGGGTCGAGCGAATGAACATAGCTTACCGTAGAGAAAAACGCCACAAGCGTGAGTAAATCAATCGTTACATAGAATGAGCGGAAGGAAGGTTGATATCGAAAAAGGCAGACGGCGGAGGCAATGGCAAAGCCATACGACGCCACGGCCAGCGAAACCTGAAGCCAAACGAATGAATCGTCCAAAGGCCATGTTTTTTGCGTCAACAAAGGCACGATTGGAGCAAACCAGCCGATAATGCTAAGTATCAACCGGAGGCCGAACCAAAAGAGCCAGCCGTCGACGCCCAACAGTTGGTTTGCTTCTTTTTCGGCCGCCTGACTTGTTATCGCCCTTAGAATTGTTGCGTTATTGGTTGCCCGCTCTTTTTTGATCGACTGAATGACCGCTGTAGCATGAACACCTATGGCGGTCTGGTCTTTCCTATCTATCAACATAGAGAGCGCTTCGTATTCGAGAAGCTGGGCGATCGTAAACTTCCCTGCCCGGATGCTTCGTGTAAACTCGGTGTGCAAAATTCCAAGTATCCTCTTTGGGGTATCGCGCTGGAGATGGTATTCAAAGAGTTGCGCCTTGTATTTGTCAGAGTCATAATTTTTGCCGTTGAACAGAAAACGCCGCACGGTTTCTTCTGTCACGTTTGACTGTTCCAGCATTCTTTTGACACTGGACTGCGGAATCATGGTTCCCGCAAACCCAATGAGGCAGCCGCTCAGCATGCGTATCCATCCCCTTTCATGGTCGTAAGTCCCCTCGGCGTCTCAGTTTTTCTTTTTGCGGTCAGACCTAAGGGCGGCGATCATAATCGATACCACGGCAACCCCTATGATGACGGAGACAGCAACGCCAAGCGATGCATCAGGCGATGCGGCGGGTGTGGCGGTTGGACGGACGGTGGGGCGGACAGTCGGACGGCTTGTGGGCTGCCGGGTTGGCGCGGCGGTGGCTGTGCCGCCGGATCCGCTGTTCGCTCCCGTCTTGTCGACAAAGCCGTACACGCATGATCCGCCCGGATGCTGGTGCGCCGAGTATCCATGGTGGAAGTGATACTCGCCGGTGCTGCGATTGTAGTGACCGCCGCTGGAATCCGTGCGTCCGCCGTGCGCCAGGCCATCGGACGGCGTCAGCGACAGCGAGAGCAGCAGCGCGCAGAGCAGAACGCTTGCGCGGCCTCTGGAAGCATCTTCCTCGCCAGATTTCATCAAACCACACCTTTCCAACAAGTTTTCATTTTTCTGCGAAATATCAAACAGAACGCTTGCGAAGCATGTCGGTTTCGTACTATAATCGTTTCGTCTATGCATAGACTTTTGCCAACATCCTGACGACCGAGTAGAAAGGGTGACTTGACATGCGTAGACCAATGTTTGTTGCGCTTCCAGAACGCGCCGACATCGACATCTTTATCTTCAAAGACCGTCCGCATGTGCAATACATCAACTTGTGCGCGAAAAAACCGGGGCGTGTGTTGGTCATTGTGCGGCCTTGCCATCGTGGCAAGAAAACGCCGAGTTGATAAATAAAAAGAGGCTCACGGTTCGTCGTGAGCCTCTTTTTGTGCGGTTTCGTCGTCCGGATCTGTCGGCTTGTTAAACGCTGGGTGGTTGTAGAGATAGTCGTTGTCAAAAATGTCCGCATTACTCTTCCGACCGGCTGCGGAGTTTGCATCGATCGTATATTTATCGACCGCAAGCAAATCGTCGATATAGTCATCCGCTTTTCTGCGTCCAGCGGCATTTAGCTGGCTGATTTTCCGATTCCTGACATAGTCCTGCGCTGCTGTTTCCAACTCGTCCAGCTCGACGGGAACCAGGACATTCGGGTTGATCTGCAGGATAAAGCACAGCTTCGCCAGTTGCTCAACGCTCGGGCTGCTGATGTTGGTTTCCCAGTTTGATATACGAGATTTCGCCTTATCCCCATATCCAAGCTTTTGCCCGAGCTCGGTTTGGCTCAGCCCGGCGTTTGCCCGCGCCCATTTGATGCGCTCACCCAAAGTGTTCATTGTTGCACCTCGTGCTCATCATACCGCAAAGCCGATGGAAAGTAAAGAAAAAGTTCAGAAAGTATGGATTATATGTTGACGGTCGCATATATTTGTGCTATAGTCTGAATGTACAATATATATGGACTTTGCGTCGGAGGTGAGAAGGTTGCCGGTCTACCAACGAATACGTAGCTATTTGCATGACCATGGCATCAAGCAGAAATGGCTAGCCTCGAAAATCGGCATGAAAGGAAGCGTCATGTCGATGAAAATGAACGGACGCGTTGATTTCTCGATCGACGAAGTGCAACGGATTTGTGGCGTGCTTAAAATTCCGGCCGAGTCGGTGGTTGTGCCGTATGACCCGATGGATACGGATGCCGCCGACGGCCCGGCATGAAAGGAGGCGCGGCATGTTCATCACGCATCGGTTTCATAAACGGCGGAACGCACGACAACCGAGAGGGGGTGACCAGATGTCCAACAAAATGCGGCTGACGCGGGAGCAGGTTGACAGGCTGACGGAGAAAATCGTCGACAAGATCCTTTGCGACGAGGATCCGGGCTGGATTCTGGAGCTGCTGGAGCGGGCGGAGATCACTGACGACGAAGAGTAAAAAACTGGGACGAAATTACCAAGGAGGGGGCCGATATGCCATTTCTCAATGATTATGGGCT
>JAVBOQ010000248.1:0-11499 GCA_031550455.1 Eubacteriales bacterium | reverse complement strand
GCGTCGCCCGAGACAAACACCTCACCGTCTTCGATCCATGCGCGGAGCACACTGGGCCTGTGCGCGTACCGCCCCTGCGTCAGGACGACGGTTTCACCCGCCGCCGCGCGGCCGTGCCTGACCAGATATGCGCAAGCGGGCCCGGCCGCGCTGCCGGTCGCGGCGTCCTCGACAAGGCCGAGGTTGTCCCATGTCCGTGCTTCGAACGCGTGGGCGTCGAGCAGGTAGCAGTAGTCCGCGCCGATCGGCGCAAGGCGCTCCGCAAGATCCGGAACAACGATCCGCGCCCTTTCGAGGCAGCCACACACCGGCAAAATCAGGTACGGCAGACCGGTGGTAATAACCTCCGCGGGCAGCGACGGGTCGAGATCGCTTTCCGGAAGCCCGAATGCGGCGGCAAACCGCACAGCTTCGGCGCGCGCAAGCGTCCGCAAAAAGGCAGCCTTCCCTTGCCGCATCTGCACGCGAAACCCTTTTTCCGTGCGCCTTGACACGGTCGGCACGGCTTTGTCAGGCAGCAGGAACCTAAGCGTCAGTTCATCCTCGTCCGCGTGGCGCCGCCCGTGCAGCGCGGCGGCCGCGCCGAGCAGCGGATGGCCCGCGAACGGCAATTCGCCGTCGACGGTGAAGATCCGAACGCGCGCCTCGCCCGTGCCCTTTTCGTATCCCGCGATAAAAATGGTTTCAAACTGCTTGAATTCCCGCGCCAGCGACAGCATCGTCCCGCCATCGAAAAAAGCCTCGCAGTGTACGACCGCGAGGCCGTTCCCTTCGAGCGGCCTGTCCGCAAACACATCCATATGGTCATAGTCAAACCGCATCCGCTTCACCGCGCCTTCTACCATTTCGCGATAGATTTTGCGCACAGTATAGCACACGCCGCGAGGCGGTTCAAACCTTCATCTTCGGTTTGAAAATGATCGCGAAAAGGTAGCCGAAGAACACCGCCGCCGTCACGCCGGCAGCCGTCGCGGTCAAGCCGCCGGTGAACGCGCCGAACAGCCCGTCCTCGGCGACCGCTTTGAGCACACCCTGCGCCAGCGCGTTGCCAAACCCGGTCAGGGGGACGCGCGCGCCCGCGCCGGCGAAGTCGACCAGCGGTTGGTACACGCCGACAGCGCCAAGGATGACGCCCGCCGTCACATAGCACACCAGAATCCGCGCCGGGGTCAGCCGCGTTTTCATGATCAGCGCCTGGCCGATCGCGCAGAGCAGCCCGCCGACCACGAACACCTTCAGGTATAACCAGATGGTATCCCACATCGTCAATCCTCCTCCGCCCGTTCCATGGCGACCGCGTGCGCGATCGACGGGATGCTCTCGCCCTCGTTCGCGCTCGTGACGCTCATCAGCGCGCCGGTCGCCATGAACAAAAGCCGGTCGGTCTTGCCTTTTTGGAGCCTTGGCAGCCAGTGGCCGCACAGCACGGACGCGGAACAGCCGCAGCCGCTGCCGCCCGCGTGTGTGTCCTGTCCGGGTGAAAAGATGAGCAGACCGCAGTCGAAATAGCGGCTCTCGCGCAGCGGCATGCCTTTTTCTATCATCAATTCCTTCAAAAGCGCCGCGCCGACCATGCCGAGGTCGCCGGTCGCGATCGCGTCATAGTCCGCCGGCGTCCTGCCGGTGTCCATGAAATGCTGATACAGCGTTTCCGCGGCCGCCGGGGCCATCGCCGCGCCCATGTTCGTCGCGTCGGTCACGCCGAGGTCGACCGGCTTGCCGACGGTCACGTGCGTGACGAACGGCGTGGGCCGCGCGATTTTTCCCCGCGCCGTCAGCATCACCGCGCCTGCTCCGGTCACCGTCCATTGCGCGCTGGGCGCGCGCTGTGTGCCCAGTTCCAGCGGGAACCGGAACTGGCGCTCGGCGGTGCAGAAATGGCTGCTTGCCGCGCAGACAACGCGGTCGGCACAGTTCCCTTCCAGGATCATCGACCCAACGACGAGGCTTTCTGCCATCGTCGAGCACGCGCCGAACAAACCGAGGAACGGGATGCCGAGCTCTCGCCCGGCGAAGTTTGACGCTGCGAGCTGGTTCAAGAGGTCGCCGCCGAGCAGCATCCGGACATCAGCCGCCACGACGCCCGCCTTGCCAACGCAGCGCTCGACCGCGTCCTGGAACAGCCTAGTTTCGGCCTTTTCCCAGTTGTCCTCACCGAGCGTGTCGTCCTTGTACACCGCGTCGAACATCGATCCGAGCGGCCCGTCGCCTTCTTTCTTGCCGACCGAGGACGCCCAGGCTTCGATTTTCGGCCGGGCGTCGATCCGCACCGTCTGCGCGCCCATCATCACGCCCATGCGCTACACCCCCACAAAAAAGGCGATCAGGCCCGCGATGACCGACGAGCCGATGCCGTACACCAGCACCGGACCGGCGATCAGGAACAGCTTCGCCCCGACGCCCATCACGAGCCCTTCGCGCCGGAATTCCATCGCGCTGGCGACGATCGAGTTGGAAAACCCCGTGATCGGCACGATCGTTCCCGCGCCTGCGTATTTGCCGATGTTGTCAAAAACGCCGATGCCTGTCAAAAGCCCGGCCAGGAAAACCAGTACGATCGTCGCGAACATCGCGGCGTCCTCATTTGAAAGCGTGAACCACGCCTTCGCGCCGTCCGTGATCAGTTGCCCGACGATGCAGACCACGCCGCCGACCCAAAACGCGCGCAGCAGACCGACCGCGAGCTTCGATTTCGGCGTGATGCGCTCGACGAGTTTTAAGTACCGTTGCGCCGCCGGCGACTGTTTTTCACCGCTCATGCGAATCCTCCCGAAGTTTGGTCGCCCATTTGCCGGGCAGCGGGTACATGCGCGTCTCACGATCCGCCGGACGCGGCTCGCGGGACAACACGAAGACCGGCTGCGCGTGCCGAGGTCCGTGCGTCATAATTCCCTCCATGACGCGCCGTGCGG
The DNA here is from genome assembly GCA_031550455.1 of Eubacteriales bacterium. Lineage (GTDB taxonomy): Bacteria > Bacillota > Clostridia > Christensenellales > Aristaeellaceae > Avichristensenella. The sequence continues at coordinate 8,587 of JAVBOQ010000248.1, read as the reverse complement.
CGCGCCCGCCGTTTTTTTGCCCGCGCCGGTGGCCTTTTCAGGTTGCCACAACGCCTTTTCGCGCCGCGCGCGGAGCCGCAGCCACAGCGCGCCGAGCGCCGCGCCAGCGGCAAACGCCAGCGCGCCGCCGACACCAAGCAGCAGCGTCGCGCAGAAGCACGCGACAGTCAGCAGCAACGCGGCAGTCCGCCCGAGCAGGCGGGGTTTGGCCGCGATTGCGGCCTTTCTGTAGAGGAATCCTTTGCCGTCGCCGAGCAGGTTGACGACCTCGTCGGGCAGCTTGTCCTGGATCATCAGGATCAGCGGCAGCGCCTCGATCGTCCAAACGCCCGCGCGCAGCGGCAGCGCGACACGGGTGTCGGCCAGCCGGTAGCGCGCGTCCGCCCAGACGTCCGCGACGTCCCGGAGCAAAAGCCTGTCTCCAACCTGCGCGACGACGCGCGACTTGATGCGCATAAAAATCATGCGAAGCCTCCTTCGCGTTTCATGCGCGTATTGTGCGCCGCTGTTCGGTTTTTATGCTACAATAGGAAAAACAAAGGCAAGGAGAAGGGGCGACCCTGTTTGTATATCGACCAAACGGGAGATTTTGTCGCGCAACAGCCTCGTCGAAGGGAAGGGCGTCGGGTCGGCGCTGATCGAGTTTGCCGCGGAGGCGGCGTAAGCGCGCGGTGCGAGTTTGACCTGATGCGGATCAACCGGAACGCGATGGATAAGGTACGCGATATCAAGCCGTTTGTTCCGCTGATCGGCGACAACGGCATCCCGCTCCGGCACGAGCCGGAACTGGAAAGGCGGTTATAGATCGATTTCGAGCGTCACCGGGCAGTGGTCGCTGCCGTATACGTCCGCGCGGATCTCCGCGGCTCGAACCTTGTCCATCAGCCGCGCCGAAACGATGAAATAGTCGATCCGCCAGCCAACGTTCCGCTCCCGCGCGCCGAACATGTACGACCACCAGGTATAGCCGTCGCGCTTGTCCGGGTGCAGCGCGCGGTAGGTGTCCACAAAGCCGCTGCCAAGGAGCGCGGTCATCTTCTCGCGTTCCTCGATCGTGTAGCCCGCGTTGCGCTCGTTGGCCTTCGCGTTTTTGATGTCCATTTCGGTGTGCGCGACGTTTAAGTCGCCGCAGAGGATGACCGGCTTTTGCGCGTCGAGCGACGTCAGATACGCGCGGAACGCGTCCTCCCACAGCATCCGGTAAGCCAGCCGCGCCAGTTCGTGCTGCGAATTCGGCGTATAGCAGTTGACCAGAAAGAAATCGCCCGCGTCCAGCGTGATCACACGGCCCTCGCCCTCAAAATCCGGGTTCCCGATGCCAAGGGCAACCGACACCGGCTTTTGCTTCGCGAACACCGCCGTGCCGGAATAGCCCTTTTTGACGGCGCTGTGCCAGTAGTCGTGGTGCTTCGGCGCGTCGACTTCGGCCTGGCCGGGCTGCATTTTCGTTTCTTGCAGGCAAAAATAGTCGGCCTTTTCCGCGCTGAAAAAGTCCTGAAAGCCCTTGCTAAGCGCGGAACGCAGCCCGTTGACGTTCCATGAAATCAGTTTGATGCTCATAACGGCCTGATCAGGATGAGCGGCGTCAGCTCGTCACCCTGCCCCGACGGGTTGTCCCGCATCGCCTCCTGCAGTTCATCATCGGTGAGCGGCATGCCTTTTGACCTGCCGAGCTGGTCGCGCTGGAGGTCGTTCGCGTCCATCAGCACAACCGGGATGCCGGTTTTCGCCTCGAGATCGTCGCAAAGCCCGCCCGGGTTGTCCGGGTTGATCAGCGCCATCTGCTTGTACACGTCGAACGACGAGCGGAAGTAGAAACCGTCGATGCCGCCGACGCCCTTGCCGCAGACCTTGTAGAACACGCCGCGCTTGCCGAACGGCTTCGTCACCGCGGACAGAAACGCGGCCCAAAGCACGCGCGGCAGCCCGCAGATGTCGATCACCAACTGCATCTTGTACGGCTCGTGCATGCCGACGCCGGTCGTGTTGATGCCGGCGAACCGCCACAGGAGGTTTGCCCAGAACCCCGGCTTGACCTCGTCGCGCGTTTTGACGCTCCCGACGCACATCGCCATGACCTTCGCGCCGAAGGACAGCACGTCGCCTTTTTTGTACAGAGGCCGCACGTACCGCTCGACCAGCTCCGCCTGCGACTCGCCGCGCTGCACGAAATGCGTCTGGATCGCGAACCGGTCATACTGGCGTCCGTTCTTGCCGGCGATCGTCCCGCGGTCGAAGTAGACGACGCCGTTTTGCTCGCGCCGCTGCGCCTCAAGGTTCCGGGAAGGTATGATGCCCATATCGTTCACTCCCTTTGATGGCAGTGTGGGTGGATCGCGCGCGTTTTATCCTTGGCTGCCGCCTTACAGCGCGGATTCCAACCGCACGCACCGGCCGACAAACACTACGTCGTGCAGCGGAACCGGCTCGGCGTCCAGCTCGCGGTTGTAGGAAAGCAGCATCAGCCTGTCGACCGTCAGTTTGATCTTTCGGATGGTACAGTGGTTGCGCCATTTGACGAGCATCACCGCGCCGTCGATCGGGCTTTGCGCCGGGACGGTCAGAAGCAAGTCGCCGGGCATGATCCGGAAACCGCGCATGCTGTCGTCCGGCGCGAGGAAATAAAGCGCTTTGTCGGCCGCCGCGCCTTCGATTTTGCCGCCCGGCGCGGCCAGCGTCCGGTGGTCGACGACCGCCCACGCGGCGTTATATACCGGCACCTCGCGCAGCAGGCTCGCCAGCGCGTCCAGCCAGATGCCGCCCGTTTCGCTGTCCTCGGCCGGCAGCGACGCGACGGGCCGCGCCTTCGGCGCGTCGTCCGGCGGTTCGCGGCGCGGCAGCGTCGGCGCGATCGTGTGCAGGTCGACGGTCGCCGCGATGTCGTCCAGCGAAAAATCCGCCTCGGTCTGCTGTTCGAGGCCGATGCGCTTTAAGATGCGCCGCGCCTGATCGTCCTGAATGATGCGCGTGCCCGCCTCGACGTCTGCCAGGTACTTATCGGAAATGGCGCACAGCTTCGCGACCTGTTTGATGGTCATGTTGCGGCGCGTGCGCTCCAGGTGAATCAAATCGCCCAAACGGCTCATGGATGCTCTCCTTGAATGGTTGATAATGGATGCTGCGGCTTCCATTTTAGGCTACGTTTCGCGCGCTGTCAATGCGTGAAAACACCGTTCATCGCGCCGCCGGGGCGTTACACGAACAGTCCCCGGATCTCGTCCTCGGTCAGGTCCTGCGGCATGACCTCGCCCGCGGTGACGACCGCGTCGAACAGCGCGCGCTTTCGTTCAGACAGCTTCGCGACCTGCTCTTCGATCGTGCCGCGCGTGATCAGCCGGATCACCTGCACGACACGCTTTTGCCCGATCCGGTGCGCGCGGTCGGTGGCCTGATCTTCGGCCGCCGGGTTCCACCACGGGTCGTAGTGAATCACCATGTCCGCGCCGGTCAGGTTCAGGCCCGCGCCGCCGGCCTTCAGCGAGATTAGGAACACCTGCCCTTCGCCGTCGTTGAACCGGTTGACCAGTTCCATCCGTTGGCCGACCGGCGTTTTGCCGTCGAGGTACAGGCTCCCGATGCGCTCGGCGTCAAGCGCGCGCTTTAAGATCGCCAGCATCGACGTGAACTGCGAGAACAAAAGCACGCGCCGGTTCGACGAAAGCGCGTCGATAAGGATCTCCATCAGCGCTTCCAGCTTGCCGCTGCCGCCCTGATAGCCGTCGAGCGCCAGCGCCGGATGGCAGCAGATCTGCCGAAGCTGCGTGATCGCGCTCAACACCTCCATCCGCCCGCGCGACATCCCTTTCTCGCCGAGGACGCGCTCCACACGCTCGCGCAGGCGCATCACGGACGCCGCGTAGACGTTGCGCTGCTGCTGCGGCATGTCCGCCAATACGCGCGTTTCGATTTTGTCGGGCAGTTCCGGCAGAACGTCGGCCTTGAGCCGCCGCAAAAGGAACGGCCGGATCTTGCGCCGGAGGCTTTCGAGCCCGCCGCCGTCCCCGTGTCTGCGCATGAACTGCGGCAGCGTCGCGAGATACCCGGGCAGCGCGTAATGGAAGATCGACCAAAGCTCGCCCGGGTTGTTTTCCATCGGCGTGCCGGTCAGCGCGAGCCGCGTCCGCCCGTCGAGCCGCCCGGCCGCCACCGCCGACAGCGACTGCGGGTTCTTGATGTGCTGCGCCTCGTCGAGCGTGATGAACCGAAACGGGATGCCCGCGATCAGGTTGATGTCGCGGCGGAGCAGCGGGTACGACGTGATAACAACGTCGACCGTGGCCTCGCTTGACAGCTCCATCCAGCGCTTGAACCGCGTGCTCTGGCTCCCTTCGATGACCGCGACGGTCAATTCCGGCGCGAACCGCGCAAGCTCCGCCTGCCAATTATAAAGAAGCGACGTCGGCGACACGACCAGGGAAATCTGCGCGCCGTCGCGGCGCTTCGCCCAGATCATCGCCGCGATCACCTGCAGTGTCTTGCCAAGGCCCATGTCGTCGGCAAGCACGCCGCCCATCCGCAGCCGGTACAGCGCCTGGATCCACTGAAACCCGCGCACCTGATACGCGCGCATCGTGCCGGACAGCGTTTCCGGGCAAGGATCACCCGGTTCCGAGAGCGCATTCGCGGATTTTTTGACTTCATCGTCGACCTGGATCGGCAGCGCGCCGCCGGCCAGCAGCCCGACCAGATACGAGGCGCGGTAGGCGCGCAGCGTCACCGCGGCCATCTGCACTGGCGTGCCGTGCCTGCGCTCGTCCGCTTCGGCGTCGTCGCCGACCAGCCCGGCCATCTCTTCCCAGCCGGACATATCCGAAAGCTCGAGGAACCCGCCGTCCTTCAGGCGAAAGTACTTTTTCCGGTCGCGAAGCGCCTGCATCAGCCCCGCGATCTCGTCAAGCGGCGTTTCGCCGTCCCACAGCGAGAGGTGCAGCGCGCCGCCGGTCATACTGAGCTTTCCGGAGAGCTGCGGCCGTCTCGGGCGCAGCCTGTGGAACGCGTCCGACGCGAAGACCTCGGCGACCTTCTGCAGCGACTTGACACCCTCCGTCACAAACTGCAGCACACGGCGCGCGTTTTCCAGGTACACCTGTCCGCCGCCGACGTGGAACCCGGTCTGCGCCAGCGTTTCGAGCACTTCGTATTCGGCGGCCGCGTCGCGCACCAACAGCGGGCCGTGCAGATCCTTTGGTTCCGCTTTGGCGAACGGGTCGATGGTTGTGTCTCCGTATTGAAACTCCACGCGCAGCACGACGCGGGCCCCTTCGCGGTCGATGTATACGCGCGGCGACAGCGGTTCCCGGCGGATGCGCGCGGAAAGCGCGTCGGTCAAATGCACGGGCGCGGCCAGCTCAAGCTGCGGCATCACTTCCGACAGTACGCGCTCGCTGTCGTCCGGCGCGAAGCGCATCAGCGCTTGTCCGTCCCTGAGCCGAGGCGTAAGCGCGCGCGCCGCGCGCCGCTCCGCGCGTGTTAAGCCGACGATGCAGCCGTTGCAATAGACAAAAGCATGGTTTCGGGTCACCGGCCTGAAGTCCGCAGGCGCGCCGACCTCAAGCAGCAGCGACGAGCCTTCTTCGCGGAACGAGCAGACAAACGGCAGGCCGCCGCGCGCGATCGGTTCGCACGGAATCGCTTCTTTGTCGGCGACGAGCCGGAATGGCCGCGCCATCAGGTGGCGGAGCAGCCGCTCGGCGGCAGCGTCGCCAAGCGGCAGGAACTTGCCGTTCTGCGGCGCGCGGTAGCCTTCCGCCTCGCACGGCCGCTGCGCCGCCTCGACCTCCGAGAGGATCGACAGGATGCGCCGGTCCGCGCGCTCAAACCGCATCTGGCCGGGATCGAATTCGAAGCCTTTGCCGAACGAGACCGGTTCTTTTTTTTCGATCGCGCGCGTGAACGCCGCGAGGTTACGCACGACATACAGGCGCTCGACGCCGACGCGCAGCGCGACATAGACGGCCGCGTCCTCGCCGCGCGCCGCCAGGTGGAGGTTGACTTCCATTCGCAGCGGCGTTTCCGGACTCAGCGCGGGCTCAAATGCCGCGATCAGCGCGTCAACATCCGTTCGTTCCGTGTTCATCCATGCCCTCCTTGCGCCGTATTACGCGCAAACGAATATAATTCGACGGCCGCAATTGGAATCCTTCCTTCTTTTTCGGGCAAAATAGCCCGGAAAGGGAGGATGGATATGTCCCTGAACGCGTTGATCATGGCGGGCGGCGAAGGCACGCGCCTGCGCCCGCTGACCTGCGACACGCCCAAACCCATGGTGCCGGTGCTGGGGCGGCCCGTGATGGCCTACGCGCTGCAACTGCTCGCGCGCCACGGCCTGACCGAGGTCGGCGTCACGTTGCAATACCTGCCGGAGCGCATTTCGCGCGCGTTCGGCTCCGGGTCGAAGGACGGCGTGAAATTGCACTACTACCGCGAGCACGAGCCGCTCGGCACCGCCGGCGGCGTGCTGATGGCGGCCTCCGGACGGCACGCGCCGCGCGGCACGTTCGCGATCCTGTCGGGCGACGGCCTGACCGACTGCGACCTGACGGAAGCCATGCGGTTTCACCGCGAAAAGGGTGCTCTGGCGACGCTTGTGTTGACGCGTGTGCGCGATCCGCTCGCCTACGGCGTCGTGATGACCGACGCGGACGGCCGGGTGCGCCGCTTTGTCGAAAAACCGAGCTGGGGCGAGGTGTATTCCGACACCGTCAACACAGGCATTTATATTTTGGAGCCGGAGGCGCTTTCATACATCTGGCCGGACAGGCCGTGCGACTTTGGCCGTGACCTGTTCCCGGCGCTTGTCCGGGAACAGAAGAACGTGTTCGCGTTCGTCTCGAGCGCCTACTGGTGCGACATCGGAGACCAGGCGGCCTATGTGCGCGCGCAGGCGGATTTCCTGTCCGGAAGGATCAAACTCGACGCGGGCCCGCTCGTCGCGGAAACCGCGATGATCGACAAGACCGCCGAGATCGACGGGCCCGCGTTCATCGGCGCGGGCGCAAAGATCGGCGCGCACGCGCGGCTGTCCGACTGCCCGGTGGTCGGGATGAACGCGGTGGTCGGCGCGCACGCGCGCGTCGCCCGCAGCGTCCTTTGGGATGAGGCGGTTGTGGCAAATCATGCGCAACTGCGCGGCGCGGTCGTCGGCCGAGGCGCGCAGGTCGGGGCCGGCGCTTCGCTGCTGGAAGAATGCGCGCTTGGGGACGGCGCGGTGCTCGGCGCGCGGTCGTCGCTGGAATCGGCGGCCAAGGTCTGGCCCGGCAAGCGGATTGACCCGTGCATGCGCGTCACCGAGAACCTCGTCTGGGACGGCGCGGCGCGGCCCGCGCTGTCGCAGGGCGCGGTCGAGATCGCCGATCCGACCGCCGCGTGCCTGCTTTCAGCCTCCTGGGCGGAGGCGTCCGGCGCGGATATGATCGCGGTCTCGCACACAGGTTCCGCGGAGGCGCAGGCGCTGTATGCCGCCGCCTCCGCCGCGCTGTCGGCGCAGGGCGTGCGTGCCGTGCTGCTCGGCGCGGCCGCGATGCCCGTCCTGCGCTGTGCGCAGCGAATCATGAAAATCAGCGCCGGCATCCATTGCGGCGACCGGCGCATGGCGCTGACGGACCAGTGCGGCGGGTTGCCGCCGCGCGCGCAGCAGCGCAAGGTGGAGTCGCTGTTTGTCCGTCAGGACTACGCAAAACCGTTTTCAAAGCCCGCCGCGCCGCCGCTTCTTTCGGTCGACGCCGAAGCGCTGTATGTCGGCGCGCTGGCGGCTTCGGTTCCGCACGGCGCGTTCGACGATGTCAGGCCGCATGTCGCGCTGTACGCGGCCAATCCGGCGCACGCGGCGCTCGCCGAGCGCGTGCTTCGCGCCGCCGGCATCGAGGGACGCGCCACGTGCGGCACGCCGCACGCAGAGTCGTGGGAAACCGGCTTCATCCTGTCCGAGTCCTGCGAGTCAGTCACCGCCTTTGACAGCCACGGCACGCCGGACGCCACGCGGCAGATGATGCTTGCGTACGCGACGCTCGAAGGCGGTGAGTGGATCGCCAGGATCGACGCGCCGGCGGCGCTCGACGCGCTGGCGGAGCGCTGCGGCGCGGTTGTCCGGCGCGTGTCCGCCGCGAATGAGGCGTGGTCGGCGGCGATGCTCGGTGCGGACACGCGACAGTTTGACCTGATGTTCGACGGCCTGTACCGTGCGCTGCGGATCGCCGCGCTGCTCGCCAGACGCCGCACAACGCTGCGCGGCCTGCTCGCGGAGCTGCCGCCCGTGTACCAGCATGTCGAACGCGTCGCGTGCGCGCTGGCCGATCGCGGCAGACTGCTTCGCGAAATCGCGGACGATGAGCCGAACGCGGAGCTCTCCGGCGGGCTGCGCTTCGGCCGCGATTGCGGCTGGCTTACCGTCGACCCGGACGAGCGCGAGCCCGAGATGGTCGTCGTCGGCGAGGCCGCCAATATGGAAGCCGCGCGGGAACTGTGCGGCGAGGTGGTGGCGCGGTTGAAGAAGATGATGGAAAAGGGGAGATAGGGGAAAGGGGAACGCTGGGACTCCGTCCCAGACAACCCCAAAGAAGGGATTCTTAAGGGCCAATGGCCCTTAAGC
>JAVBOQ010000006.1:0-25252 GCA_031550455.1 Eubacteriales bacterium | reverse complement strand
GTCGAACGCGAACTGCAGCACCTTCATGCCCGGGTAACCGCTGTCCCGGAGCATCCGGCGCACGCCGGGCGTCAGAAAGCCGAGATCTTCGGCGATGATGGACAGCCTGCCAAGCCTTTCGCGAAGCGCGCGGAACAGCGCCAGGCCGGGGCCTTCCACCCACGCGCCGTGCTCCGCGGTCTTGTGGCTGAAAGGGATCGCGTAGTAGGACTCAAAACCGCGAAAATGATCGATGCGCAACATGTCAAACATCGAAAACGCGCTGCGGATGCGTTCGATCCACCAGCCGTAGCCCGTTTCGGCGTGCTTCGGCCAGTCGTACAGCGGATTGCCCCAGCGCTGTCCTGTCTTGGAAAACGCGTCCGGCGGGCACCCGGCGACATGCGTCGGCGTCAGCGTTTCGTCCAGTTGAAACAGCGCGGGATGTACCCATGTGTCCGCCGAATCCATCGCGACGTAAATCGGCAAATCGCCGATGATCCGGACGCCGCTTCGCGCCGCGTACGCCTTGAGCGCGCGCCACTGCGCAAAAAAGCAGAACTGCGTGAACTGAACAAAGCGGATCTGTGGGGCCAGCCGCTTCTTTGCCGCGTCCAACGCGCGCGGTTCGCGGCGGCGCAGCGCGTCCGGCCAGTCTGACCAGGCGGCGTAGCCGTTTTCCTCCTTGATCGCCATGTACAGCGCGTAGTCGTCGAGCCAGTGGGCGTTATCATGAAGAAAAACGCCGTAGCCCTCGGGCGGCGCGGCCTCGAACCGCCGGTGCGCCGCGCGCAGCGCCGCGAACCGGTTTTGAAACAGCAGCGCGTAGTCGATCCGGCCGTCCGAATCGCCCCAATCAAACGAGCCGATCTCCTCGTCCGTCAGCAGCCCTTCGGCGGCCAGCTCGTCCAGGTCGATGAAATACGGATTCCCGGCGAACGTCGAAAAGCTCTGGTACGGCGAGTCGCCGTAGCTCGTCGGGCCGATCGGCAGCACCTGCCAATAGGTCTGGCGCGATAAGCTGAGAAAATCGATGAACTGCCTGGCGGCGCTTCCCAGCGCGCCGATGCCGTGCCGCGACGGCAGCGAAAAAATCGGGAGCAGAATGCCGCTCGCCCGCATGGAAACACCCCTACCGCAGGACGGCCGTCGTCATCGGCGGCATCGTCAGCGTCGTTTTATCAAAAGTAGGAAGCGCGGCGTCCGCGCGCAGGCAATCCATCACTGTCAAACCGGCCAGCGGCCCTTCCGCTAGCGGGAGGCGTATTTCGGTCTTGCCGACGTTGTGCAGCACGACAACCGTCCCGCCGCCGTCAAACCGGAGCGCGCACAGGCCCGACTCGCCGATCGGCAGCGCGGTCACAGCGCCGTACGCGATTTCGGGATGCCTCGCGCGGACGCGCAGCGTCTGCTGGTAAAACCGCCACAGCGAGTCCGGGTCGCCGATCTGCTCCGCGACGCCGGCCGCGAGCGACTGCGTTTGGTCCGCGTCCGCGGGCGGGTTCGGGATGCCGGTGCTGTCACCGGCCGACCACACCATCGGTTGCCGCTTGTTCTCGTCGCGGCCGGAGCCGGTCATGCCGATCTCCTCGCCGTAATAGATGAACGGATTGCCCGGCAGCAGCAGGTAGACAGCCGCGCACATTTTCATCAGCGGCAGCTTTCGCGCGAGGAAGCCCGCGCTGCGCGCGTTGTCGTGGTTCGACAGGAACGGCGCGTCGATCGCGTCCGGGTTCGCGGCGCGGATCGTCGCCTGCCACGCCGCCGCCTTTTCCGCGAGCGCACGGCCCTTGCCGCCGCGCACCGCCGCCACGATCGCGCCGTCGTTTTGTGAAAACGGGAAATTGAAGAAGCTGTCGACGCCGCTCGGATAGTAGCGCGCGATCGTCGCGGCGTCCGTCCACGCCTCGCCGACGAGGTACGCGGACGGATGGCGCGCGGCCAGTTCCGTGCGGAACCAGGACAGGAACGCGACGTTCTGCGCCGTGTTCCGGTTCTCATACTCGATCACCGCGTCCAGCCGGAACCCAGCGACGCCTTTTGAAAGCCAGAAATCCGCGACCGACAGGATTTCCGCGCGCAGCGCTTCATTTGAAAGGTTCAGATCCGGCATGTGCGGCCCGAACGCGCCCTGATAGTACCAGCCGTTCGGTAGCGAATGCCAGCCGGACGCCGGTGTCTTTGAAAAATGATAGTACCCGCAGTACGGGTTGTGCGCGGGGCAAAGCGCGGCGTCCGCGCACGGTTCCTGGCCGCACGGCGGGATCGAAAGGCTGCGCGCGGCCGACAGGAACCACGGATGCTCCGACGACGAATGGTTCAGTACCAGGTCGACGAGCAGTGCGATGTCCCGTTCGCCGCAGGCGGCCAAAAGCGCGTCAAAGTCGGCCATCGTCCCGTACGCCGGGTCGATCGCCCGGTAGTCCGTCACGTCGTACTTGTGATACGACGGCGACGGCATCACCGGCATCAGCCAGACGCCGCCGACGCCGAGCCCTTCCGGGCCCAGAATGTCCAGCTTTTGCCGGACGCCGTTTAAGTCGCCCATGCCGTCGCCGTCCGAATCATAAAAGCCGCCGACGAAAATCTCATAGTACACGCGGTGTTTGTCAAACGCGGTTTCCGACGAGGCCGCGCCCGCGCAAAGCATCAGCAGCGCGAGCAGCAATGCGGTTCTCTTCATGGCCTACCCCTTGACCGAGCCGCCGGTGACGCCGCCGACATAGTACTTCTGCATCTTGATGAACAGCAGCGTGATCGGAATCGCGACCAGCACCGCACCGGCGCAGAACCGCGTGAAATACTGGTGCAGGTTCTCGCGCTCCAGCATCCGGAACAGGCCGACCGCGATCGTGTACTGGTTGTAGTTGTCCTTCATGATGACGCTGGCGAAGATGAAATCCGCCCACGGCGCCATGAACGACGTGAGCACGGTGTAGGTGATGATCGGCTTTGAAACCGGCAGGATGATTTTCCACAGGATCTGCCCCTGCGTCGCGCCGTCGATCGCGGCCGCCTCGTCGAGCGTCCGCGGGATCGTGTCGAAGAAGCCCTTGGTGATGTAATAACTCAGCGACGCGCCGCCGGAATAGACGAGGATAAGCGACACGAGCGACTGCGAAAGCCCCAGCGCGTTCAAGATATGGTAGATCGCGATCATCGACATGAAGCCCGGGAACATGCCCAGCACCAGCAGCACGTTCATCATCAATGTGCGCGTCTTGAACCGGAGGCGGCTGAACGCGTGGCTGATCATCAGCACATACAGCGTCGACAGCGCGCAGCTTACGACCGCGACGATCAGCGTGTTCATGAACCAGCGCGGGTAGTTGAACTGTTCCGTTTCGGTGAACAGGCGGGTGAAGTTCGTCAGCGTGTATCCCTTCGGCAGGATATACGTCGTGTACGCGCCGGGCTCGGCGCGGAACGCGTTCATCAGGAGCCAGATCAGCGGGATGACCCAGATGAACGACAGCACGGACAAAAGGGCATAGATACCGCCGTTCGCGGGATTCATCCGCTTCGCGCGGCGCTTTGGCATCGGCTGCGTCATGAGAAGTCCCCTCCCCTCCGGACGGACGACGTGCGGTTATAAAGGATCAGCGAGAACGTCGCGGTCAGCGCGAACACCAGGATGCCGATCGTCGAGGCGAGGCTGTAGTTCTGCTCGTTGACCGTCAGCTTGTACAGCCACGTGACCAGCAGGTCGGTCTTGCCGCCCTGGAAGTATTCGAGGGTCGCCGGGCCGCCCTGCGTCAGGAAATAGATGACGTTGAAGTTGTTGATGTTGCCGATGAACGCCGTGATCAGGGCGGGCGACGTCACAAACAGCATGTGCGGCAGCGTGATCTTGAAGAACGTTTGCACCGGGCCCGCGCCGTCGATCCGCGCGGCCTCGTACATCTCCTCCGGAATGTTCATCAGGACGCCGGTCGTGCTCAGCATCGTGTACGGCACGCCGATCCAGAAGTTGACGACGAGCACCATCACGCGCGCGAGGTTGCCGTTGGAGAGGAACCGGATCGGCTCCTCGCCGATCAGGCCAATCTGCCGCAGAAAGACGTTGACTGGGCCTAAATCCTGCAACATCCGGAACATGATCAGAAGCGTCACGAATTGCGGCACGGCGATCGTCGACACGAAGAACGTGCGCCACATTTTCTTGAGGCGGACGCCCTTTTTGTTGATCAGGAGCGCGAGCAGCAGGCCGCCCAGGTAGCACGAGACGGTCGCGACCACGGCCCAGACGAGCGTCCACTGCAAGATGCTGAAAAACGTAGCCGATTTGAGCGGGTTGTCCCAGAACACGTCGCGGAAATTCTGAAAGCCGACCCAGGTGAACAGCTTGCCGGGCGGCTGGTGATTCCGGTCGAAGTTGGTGAACGCCATCAGGATCATGAACACCAGCGGCAGAATCGTAAAGAGGAACACGCAAATAGAAGGCAGCGACAGCAGCGACTTATGCAGGTTTTTGTCGCCGAGCGAGCGGATCTCCGCCCGAAATGCCGGCTGCGGTTTGCCCGCCTCGGCGCGAAGCTGACCGTTGTAGGCGGAGCGCGCGCTCTTGAACGCCATGACGATGTAGAACAGGATCATGAACAGCGCGAGCACCGAAAACAGCAGGATCATCATCGAGTTGTCGCCCTGCTTGTAGCGGTAGATGCCCGCGGCCTCGTCGAACACCTTGATCTGCGTCGCGGTGCCGAGCGTCGGCAGTTTCGCCAGCGTCCCCGCGCCGGAAACCAGCATGTAGTAGACGAACAGAAGCTGCACGGCGAAATAGAGCAGCCCTTTGACCACCTGCCCGCGAAACAGGCAGCCAAACCCAAGAATGAAAAAGCTCAGCCGCGTGCGCGCGTCGCCCTTCGCGAATATCGACCACAGCGACGCGAACTCCGCGCGGAGCCCATGGAACAAAGGCTGTTTTTTCGCGGGAATCTTTCCTTTGATGGCCTGCATAGCCTTCCCTCCGATGCGCAGGTCTGTCAGCGCGATTCGGTGTGAAAAAGGAGGCCGGGCAGACACCCGGGCTTTCGGGCGGCCCGACCTCCAAACGGGGATCGGTGGGTTATTCGGCGGTGATCTGCGCGACCATCGCGTCCAGCAGATCCTTGACCGGGGTGCTGTAGTCCTTGCTTTCCATCGCCGTGCCGAACGCCTCCGCCGGGGTCCAGTAGTTGCCGAGCACGTTCTTCTGCGACGTGGCGAACTGGCCCTGCAGCGCCAGCGCCGCCAGCGGGATGTTGGCCTTGACTTCCGTGCTGTCCGCTACCTTGATGTTCGACGGGCCCATCGCGCGGTCAACAAACCGCTTGAGCTGGTTCTGTTCGTTGGTCAGCCAGTCGGCCAGATCCATCGCCTCGATCGGGAACTGGGTCAGGCTGTTGACGCCAACGAGCTTGTAGCCCGCGAAGCTGCTCATCTGCACCTGCGAGCCGCCGCATGTAAACGTCGGCAGCTTCGTCGCCGCGAAGTTGTCGCCGAGCTTCGCCTTGATCGCGTCCGCGTTCCAGGTGCCCGACACGCCGGCCGCGATGATCTCGCCGAAGCCGCCGGTCAGCACCGCGTCGTCGCCGGTCAAAAACGCCGGGTGCGCGGTGAACGCCTTGATCGCTTCGCCCACGGCCACTCCGGCCTCGCTGTTAAAATCGCACGTCTGCTTGCCGTCGACGAGGTCCAGCTTGCACCCGCCGCCCAGGAAGAACGACGCGATGTACCAGCCGTTCGACACGTCCATGAACATTTTCTTGCCGGCAGCCTCGCACGCCGCGAGAATGCCGTCGAGCGACTGAACCTGTTCCTCGCTGACGACGGACTTGTCGTAGTAGAGGAAATAGCCGTTGTCGGCGGTCATCGGGTAGGCGTAGAGCGCGTCGCCGATCGAGGCGGCCTCAATCGAGCCCGCGCCATTGGCGGCGACGATCGCTTCTTTGTTGCGCGTGATCTCATAGAGACCGCCCGCGTTGACGAGGTCGTACAACTGGTCGTTCGCGAACGCGAACACGTCCGCGGCGGCCGCCGGATCCTCCGCGTAGCGGGCCTTCGCGTCCGGTTCGCCGACGACGCCGAGCGTGATGTCAAACGTCTTTTCCGGATTTGCGGCCTTGAACGCGTCGATCATTTCCTGCAGCATCTTCTGGTCTTCCTGTGAACCCCAGACCTTCAGGGTAACGGTTTCGGCCAGGGCGGTTCCGAAGATGCCGAGGACCATCAACAGTGCCAGCGTCAGGCTTAGAATCTTGCGCATGTTTGAATACCCCTTTCTGTGATGCTATATCATCGGATTGCTCCGACGTATACTGGTTGGAAAGCGACTGCCCGGCGACGAACTCGCTGTCGAACCGGACATGCTCCGCGCCCGATTCGCCGCGGATCCGCCGCACGGCGATCTCGACGCTCGCGCGGGCGATCTCGGCCGCGGGCTGACGAACCGTCGCGAGGCTCGGGATATAGTAGCGCGCCATGTCGATGCCGTCGAAGCCGACGACCGAAATGTCGCCGGGAATGGCAAGCCCCGCGTCCGCGACCGCCCTGGCCGCGCCGATCGCCATGATGTCGGACATCGCGAACAGCGCCGTAAACCGTATGCCGCAGGTGAGCGTACTTTGCATCGCCTGATACGCGCTGTCCAGCGAGAATTTGCACTCGATGTAGTTCTGGTCCTGAAACGAAACGCCGCGCGCCGAAAACGCGTCGCGCACGCCGAGATAGCGGTTGTGAATCAGATCGCCCGGCCGCAGGCTTCCGCCCATGACGGCGATCGAGCGGTGGCCTAGCGAAAGCAGACGGTCAATCGCCATCCGTGCGGCCTTCCGGTCGTCGATGCATACGGACGACACATGCGGCAGCGCCATGCAGCCCGCGTCTGTCGTGGCGAACACGCAGGGGACGGAAACCGCCTCAAGATCCCTTTCGCGCCCGGCGACGCTGCCGCCGAGGACGACGAACGCGAGCGGCTTGCGCTCGATGAGAAGCTGGCGCGCGGCCGCGATCTCGTCGCCCGCCTCGTCGATGTACTGCACATATGGCATGTAGCCGGAGGCCTCCACGCGCGCCTGCACCATTTCGATGATGCCGACCAGAAACAGGTTGCCGATGCCCTTGACGATGACGCAAATCAGGTTGTTGGAGATCATCTTGAGGTTCTTGGCGTTGGCGTTCGGCGTATATTTGAGCCGCTCGATGACCGCAAGCACCGCTTCTTTGGTTTCTTTCCGGACGTCAGGCCGGTTGTTCAGCACGCGCGAAACCGTCGCCGGCGCGACGCCGGCCAGCTTGGCGATCTCCTTGATCGTGTTCATCCCATGCCCTCACAGTCATGGACGCCGCAGAATTCCGGAAACGATTCCGGTAACGATTCCACAACTCCAATATAGCATGGTTGCATGATTTGTCAAGGGCTTTTTTGATAAAAAGGAAATGTTCGGATTGCGCAGCCGAAAGGCAATATTAGGCGCAGCCGGAGGAATCTGGACTTTTCGCCTGAGGCCGCCTGGAAACGCCGCAGCGTTTCAGGCCGAATCCTCCTCGCGCCTCTGAAAAACGCATGAACCGCAGTTCACGCGTTTGCCGTAACCCTGTGACAGGCGCAAAAATGCCCGCCGCCCCTGTCGGAAAGCTCGGGGCGCGTCTCGGCGCAAACTGACATCGCGTCCGGGCACCGCTCGTGAAACGCGCAGCCTGACGGCATATGGACAGGGCTCGGCAGATCGCCACGGAGCATGGTTCGCTCCTTCTTCGCGCCGACGCGCGGAACGGGCATGGCCTCAAAAAGCGCGCGGGTATAAGGGTGCAGCGGACCGCGAAACAGATCCGCTTCGTCCGCAAGCTCCACGATCCTGCCAAGGTACATGACGCCGACACGGTCGGAGATGTGCCGGATCACCGCCAAGTCGTGCGATATGAACAGATACGTCAGGCCAAGATCCCGCTTGAGCTTGGAAAGCAGGTTCAAAATTTGCGACTGCACCGAGACATCCAGCGCCGAAACCGGTTCGTCGCAGACGATGAACTTTGGGTTCACCGACAGCGCCCGCGCGATCGAGATGCGCTGCCGCTGCCCGCCTGAAAACTCATGCGGATACCGGCGGCTGTGAAAGGGGCGCAGGCCCACCATGGACAGCAGCTCGTTGACGCGGTCGGCCGTCCGGTCTTTGGGACACAGTCCGTGCGCCCTGATCGGCTCTTGCAGAATGCTGCCGACCGACATGCGCGCGTTCAGCGAGGCGTACGGATCCTGAAACACGATCTGCATATCGCGCCGCGCGGCCCGGAGCGCGTCCGGCCGCATCCGGCCAAGGTCGTTTCCCATGAACACGACCTTGCCGGACGTAGGCTCGTACAGCCGCAAAATGGTTTTGCCAAGCGTGGTCTTTCCGCAGCCCGATTCCCCGACCAGGCCGAGCGTCTCGCCCTGCCGGATCGAAAAGCTGACGTCGTTGACCGCGTTGATCAGCAGCTTCCGCGCGGAACCAAGCCCGGCGGAAACCGGAAAATGCTTGCACAGGTTCTGCACCTCGACCATGGGCCCGGATCTATCCATGTTGGGCGGCCTCCTCCCGTTCCAGAGGAAAAAAGCAACGTACGCCGTGATCCTGTTCGATTTCCGAAAGCTCCGGGGCCGCGTCCCGGCATTGCTGGCGCGCATAGGGGCAGCGGGGATGAAACCTGCAACCCTCGGGGAAAAACATCGGGCTTGGCACGGTTCCCTCGATGACGTACAGCTCCCGCTTTTTTTCCTCGACGGACGGAAGCGACTTGAGCAGGCCGCGCGTGTACGGGTGGCGCGGCGCGGCGAACACCGTCTCCACCGGGCAGTACTCCACGATCTGGCCCGCGTACATCACCATCACCTTTTCCACCACCTCCGCGACAATGCCGAGGTTATGCGTGATGAGCAGCATGGCCATCCCGCGCTCCTTTTGCATGTCCGCGATCAGCGCGAGGATCTGCGCCTGAATGGTCACGTCCAGCGCGGTCGTCGGCTCGTCCGCGATCAAGAGCCCGGGATCCGCGGCCAGCGCGATGGCGATCATCGCGCGCTGCCGCATGCCGCCGGACATCTGGTGCGGATACTGCCTGGCGCGGTTTTCGGCGTCCGGAATGCCGACCCTTTTGAGCATGTCCACCGCGGCGGCCATCGCCTTTGGCTTTCTATAACCGTTATGGTGCATCATCACTTCGGCGATTTGATACCCGACCGTCATCAATGGGTTGAGGCTGCTCATGGGCTCCTGGAAAATCATCGCGATGTCGCGCCCGCGCAGCCCGCGCATCGCCCGGGCGGAGAGATTGTGTATCTCCCTGCCCCGGTACGTGATGGCGCGCGCCCTGATCTCCGCCGGCGGCATGGCCAGCAGCCGAAGGATCGACAGCGCGGTCACGCTCTTTCCGCTGCCCGATTCGCCCACCAACGCGACGGATTGCCCTTCCAGCAGGTCAAAGCTCACATCGTGCGTGGCGGGAATGAACCCGTCCGCGCTGTGAAAGCCGGTCGACAACCCTTGTACGCTTAGCAACGGATTCATGCTGCGCTCCTCACGAATGCCATGTCAAAACGACCCTTCGAACCACTCCGCGTAGCGGAACAGCGCGGGAGAGCCGCCCGTGTGAACAAACACCACGGCGTCGTACTGATCGAGACGCCCTTTTCGCAAAAGGTCCAGCATGCCCGCCATGGCCTTGCCGGTGTAGACGGGATCCAGGATGATCGCTTCGGTTCTCGCCAGCGTCAGGATGGCGTCGATGGCGGACTGCGTTCTGCATCCATAGCTTTCGCCGTAATACGTGTCGTGGATGATGATCTCCGCGTCCTGAACACGCAGGGCACAGCCCAAAAAATCAAGCAGCGCGTTGGTCTGCGCCGCCACCATTTGCGCCTGCGCCGCGCGGTCGCGGCTTACGGCCACGCCGTGTATGTCGCAGCGGACATCCGAAAGCCGCGCGCCTGCCTCCAGCCCGGCCTGTGTGCCCGCCGACCCGGTCGCGAGGAAGATGGCGCCCGGGGTCACGCCGATCGCGCGGCACTGCGCGACGATCTCGTCGTAGCTGTCGACGTAGCCGACCGAACCCAACGCCACCGACGCGCCGAGTGACACGACATAGGGATTGCGCCCTTCGGCCCACAGGCTTTGGGCGATCGCCTCACAGGCATCCGGGCATTTGGCCGAATCCGGCTCAAAATGCAGGTGCGCGCCCATGATCTTGTACAGGAGCAGGTTCCCCTGCACCGGCTCGTCCGTCCGGCCGTTCACGAGCAGGTGACAGTCCATGCCGAGGCGCTTGGCGAACGCAAGCGTCTGCCGCATGTGATTCGACTGCGCCGCGCCCCATGTCACGATCGTGTCGGCCCGCTTGTCCCGCGCCTCTTTCATGACGTAGTCGAGCTTGCGGTTCTTGTTGCCGCCCAGCCCGTTTTCGGTCAGGTCGTCGCGCTTGACAAACAGGCGCTGCCGGACGCCCAGCGCCTTTTGCAGGTTCTGCATCTCCTGCAGCGGGGTAACGCTTTCGACATAATGCAGCCGTTCGATATTTTGACGAACCATCGCGTTCCTCTCCTTCGGGGTTGATATTTTCATGTCTGTGCCCCGGGCGCTACTTCAGGGTCCTTGGATCCAGCGCGTCGCGCAGCCCGTCTCCGATGAAGTTGAGCGCGAGCGCCGTCAGGGAAATCAACAGCCCGGGAAAAATGGCGAGCCACGGCGCTTCGCGCATGTATTGCATGGCCTGCTTCAGCATGCTGCCCCAGCTTGCCGTCGGCTCTTTGATGCCAAAGCCAAAATAGGAAAGCCCGGACTCCGCCATGATGTTGCCCGCGATGCCCATGGTGGCGGCCACGATGACCGGGGTCAGCGCGTTCGGTAAAAGGTGCCGAAAGGCGATCGCGCCGTCGCGAAGGCCCAGCGCCCTCGCGGCCTGGACGAACTCCTGCTCTCGCAGGCTTAAGAACTGCGCCCTGATCTGCCGCGCGATGCCCATCCAGCCCAGGAAGCCGAGGATCAGAATGACGTTGCGCGTGCTCGCCCCAAGCAGCACATTCAGCGCGATCAGCAAAAAGAACGAAGGGATGCACGTCAGGATCTCGATGACGCGCACCACCAGCATATCCACCCACCCGCCGTAGTAGCCCGCGAGACACCCCAGCAGCACGCCGATCGCCACGGAGATCGCGGTCGCCGCAAAGCCAACCAGCAGCGAGACGCGCGCGCCGTACATGCACCGGCTGAGAGTATCGCGGCCCAGATTGTCCGTACCCAACCAAAACCGCGCGCCGGGTGCGATCGGCTTGCCGCCGACCACCTCGCTCAAATGCATCTCGTTCGGCGGGAAAGGCGCGAGGATTGGCGCGAACAGCGATACCGTGATCAGCGCCAGCATGACGCAACTGCCGACAATGGCGAGTTTATGCCGCCGAAAGCGCCTGAAGACAAGGCGCGAAAAGCTTTCGACTTTTTGCGAGAAATAATGGTCCTCGGTCTTATCCGGCAATGCGGGTGGCCCTTTCCGCGGCATACGGGTCCCCTCCTATTGGTATCGGATGCGAGGGTCGACAACAGCATAGAGCAGGTCCGCCAGGAAGCTGCCCATCAGCACGAGGATGGACGACATCAGCGTGATGCCCATGATCACGGGATAATCGCGCGCCTCGATCGCGGTCATCGCAAGCCTCCCCATGCCGGGCAGGCCGAAAATATTTTCCACGATCATCGAGCCGCCGATCAGCCCGGGCAGCGTCATGCCCAGCATCGTGATGATGGGCAGCGCGGCGTTGCGCAGCGCGTGGCGGAATATGATCGTCCGCTCGGGCAGGCCCTTGCTGCGAGCCGTCCGGATATAGTCCTGATTCTTAACGTCCAGAAAGGAGGAGCGCTGGTACCTTGCCCAGCCGCCGATCGACGACAGCGACATGGCCATAACGGGCATGATCACGTGCCGCGCGCGGTCGACAAGCGCCTGCCAGAACGTCGGGTTCTTCAGATACATGTCGTTTAAACCGACCGACGGCAGCCAGCGCAGCGTGTTGGTAAAAAGCAGAATCATCATCATCGCCAGCCAGAAGCTCGGGATGGAAATCCAGACGAAGGACACCGTGGACAGCAGATAATCCGCAAACGAATACTGTTTCACGGCGCAGTACACGCCGATGAGGATCCCGAAAAGGACGGACACCATCATCGACAGCAGCGACAGGCTGACGGTTGTACCGATCCGGGCGGATATTTCCTTGAGCACCGGCTGTCTGGTCATCAGCGAATAGCCGAAGTTGCCGGAAAGAATGCCCTTGAGCCAAATGCCGTAGCGGATGACGATTGGTTTGTCAAGCCCGAGCATCTGGTTGATTTCCGCGATCTTTTCAGGCGTCGGCGGCTCCCGCTCGGTGTCGATGTACATCATCGCGGGTTCGCCCGGCACCAGGTTCATCATCGCGAATGAAATCATGGTGATGCCAAGCAGCATCGGCAGCATCAGCAGCAGCCGTTTGAGCAGATACCTTCTCATACGCGTTCTCCAGCTCTCTGAATTGGCCGGAATGACCCGAACGGGGTTGCGGCGGCAGGGCTTGCGCATAAAGCGCAGCACGCGCCTCCCGGAGAGGTCGAGAGGCAGAAGCCTCCCGACTTCCATCGTTTTCGGCGACATGCGCGCCGAAAATGCGCTGATTCCGCAGGCGCAACCCCTTGGCCCGGAAGCGCCGCCGCGTTACTTGTTGACGCGGTAGACCTTGGCCATGTGGTAGAAGAAGAAGAATGAGTTGCCCGCCGGGATCGCCTCGTCGATCACCAGATTCGCGCTGTGGGCGTAAATCGTGAACCGATGCCAGAGGTTCATGTTATACGCCAGATCGGCCAGCTTCTTCTGGATCGTGACGTACGTCTCTTCGACTTCTTTTTTGTCAAGCGAAGTGGTGGCGAGATCAAACAGCGCCTTGATCTCCGGGTCCTCATAGCGCATGAAGTTGGGCGTGGAGGCGTAGAGCAGCGCGTACCGCGCGGGATCCGGGCCCAATGTGCGGCCCGAGAGCAGCGCCTGATAATCGTTATTCGCGCCGCCGTAAATCTCCGAGAATTCCGTCTGGCTCACTTCTTTGTACGTCAGCTCAATGCCGGCCTGCTTCAGGTCTTCCGTCATGATCAGGATCGAGTTGTCAAAGGCAAGCGTGGAAAGTTCGACGGTCAGGCGCTTTCCGTCCTTCTCGAAATAGCCGTCGCCGCCCATGGTGTAACCGGCCTCCGTCAGCAGCGCCTTGGCCTTTTCCGCGTCGCAATCGTAGCCCTTGTAGGCGTCCGCGTAATAATAGAAGTCCGTGGGCACGAAGTCGGAGTAGACCGCCTCGCCGAAGCCGCGCAGCACCTGCTGCACCAGCACTTCGCGGTTGATGGCGTGCAGCATCGCCTTGCGCACCAGAATGTCGTCAAAGGGCGCCTGCGTGGTGTTCATGTAAAGGGTCGTGCTGTTGCCGCTCGGCGCGGAAAAGGTTTTGACGGCGGGGTTCTGCATCAGCGGTTCCACCGCCGCGATGCTGGAGAAAATGACGTCGACCTGGCCCGATTCCAGCGCCGCGACCTGCGCCACGCGATCCGGGATGATGCGGTAGATCACCTCGTCCAGGTAGGGACGGCCCTCATAGTAGTCGTCAAAGCGGCTGAAGCGCAGGTACTCGCCCGCCTTGTACTCTTCGAGCTTGAACGGGCCGCTGCCGATTCTTTCCCGGCCCTCGGGCGCGTTGGAGAAATTGGACGGCGGCACATCCTTCCAGATATGCTTCGGGTAGATGTAAATCCAGGCCGCCAGCTCGTTGGGGTTCGGATACGGCGTGGTGATCTTGTAGGTCAGCTCGTCCACCACCTCGTACACCTCGTCCGCGGGCGGCACGATGGACTTGCTCGGGATGTCGATGTCCGGGCTGCGCAGGTATTCCAGCGTGAATACCACGTCCTCGGCGGTAATCGGCTGGCCGTCGTGCCACTTCATCCCCGGGCGCACGTGCATCGTCCATTCCTTGCCGTCCTCGGTCATTTCCCAGCTTTCCAGCAATTTGCCGATGTATCCGCCCGCCTCCGGCGAGTAGATGACCAGCGGATCAAGGATGGCGGACGCGATCTGCCCGTCGATTGTGTTGCCGGCGGAGGCGAACATGTTGATGTTGAGCGGATCCGCGCTCATCGCGTAGGTCATGGTGCCGCCAAAGCGCGCCTCCTCGGGAACCGCCTCCGCGGCGGCCTGCGACAGGCAGGACGACGCCAAAAGCGCCAGCAGGCATAGCATGGCAAGAAAAGACCGTTTGTTCATTTCCCTTTCCTCCTCCAAAATATTGCCAAAGATAACAGCGCAGCGCGCTGCGGGGTACACGGGGTGATCACGCCCGGCGGCCCGTGGGGTTCGGGATCGCGCTGGTGGTGTTCTCGATATGGAAGATGCCGTCATACCGCTCGGAGAGCGAGCACTTTTCGTACATGGCGTCCGGCCGGTCCGGCTGCGACAGCGGCGGGCGGTCCACGATGGGCCCCGGTTTGAGGCTCGGGTCGAACACCGCACCGATGGCGCGGATACCCAACTGCTGCGCGGCCCACTTCGCCACGACTTCGTCGCTTCGCCCGCCGCGCACGTCGATATAGAAATCGCCCGGGCGATAGCGGCTCAAAGCAGCCTCCCAGGAGCCTTCCTCGGGTTCGCCCGCGTCGTGGCCACACAGCGCGCCTACTTTTTTCGTTTTGCCGTCGTCCGCCGTTTCGAGCGTGCGCGCCTGAAACCGGCCGCGGGTGCAGGAGAGCGCAAAAGCATAATACTGGCTTCCATACCGGTTGCGCAAGCAATACCCCATGTTTTCCCACTCGTCGTCGATCGCGATATGCGCGTTGTGCGCCCAGACGACGATCTTGGACTGCGGGCCTAGGTCGTCGAGGATGCGCGTCACGTTTTCCGCCATGTACAGATCGCGGCCGCGGCCGCGCATCAGCATGTCGGACTGGCCCATCATGCCCAGCGCAAATTCCACCGGAATGCGCAGCGCTGTCCTGAGGTCCTCGTACGCGCCTCCAAGCGCCACGGTAAACGGCAGCTCCCGGGCGATCACATACCCGTACACGCCGAGCAGCCTCTGAATCAGCGGCTGCGCGTCGTCCGGCTGGATGGTCGCGTGCTTTTCCTTCATTTCGGTCAGCACGGGCAGCGCCCATGCGCAGAAATCCCGGTCGCCCGCCTGTGCGATCAGCCTTTCCGCGGTTTCCAGCGCCTCCGGCAGGATCTGAATGTCAAACCCGAAGAAGCGGCATTCCCGGCCTCGCTCGCAGCGGAGGTTGTGTTCGCGCATCCATTCGATCAGCGCGGTCACCTCTTCGGTGTCCCAGGTCCAGAACCGCTGGCTGGCGAGCGCCTTCGCGCGGTCGCCCTTGCCGGCGCGCACATAGTCGTCGATGTTCCGGCAGGGCACGACGCCCGCCTCGATCGTGAAGGCTGAAAAGCCCATCTGCTCCACGAGAAACCGCGTCAGCCGGTGCTTGAGCTGAAAGAACTCGCGCGTGCCGTGCGTCGCCTCGCCGAGCGCCACGATCCGGACGCCCGCCAGAATGTCTTTCAGCGGCGCCAGATCGGAAAAATCCTCATACTCCGTCACGCTGTGCATCGGAAAGGTGAAGGGCCGCAGGTGTGTTTCAATGTGCGTCATGCGTGTTCCTCTCCTTATTTTGCGCGAAATATCGCCTATGGCGGCGCGCTATGCCAGCATGCCGCGCGCGCCTTCGCGCAGCGCACAGCTGTCGAACATGCGCCCGTTCGCGAACACAGTCCGGATCGTCTCCAGGTTGCCAATGGACTCCATCGGATCGCGCGCAAACACCGCGATGTCCGCGGCCTTCCCCGGCGCGAGGGATCCGGTCTGCGCAAAGATGCCCAGTTCCTTTGCCGCAAGCGAGGTAAGCGAGCGCATCACGGCCATGGCGGGCATGCCGCAGCGAACCAGATACTCGGCCTCCCACGCCAGCGCGTAGCCCGGCGTCAGCATCGGGTAGGCGGGATCCGTGCCCGCGAAGACGCGCGCGCCCTCGCGGTACAGCCTTTCGATGAAGGCGACACTCTTTTCCTCCGCCGCGCGGAACGTGTCGGCGTCGACGCTGCCGCGTATCTTGAGGCGCTTTTCGCCGTGTTGGGCGCGCGCTTCCTCGCCAAGGTAGGCCGTCAGCCCGTTTTCGTGTATCCGCGCGTCAAGCCACGGGGCGGCGATGGCGTGCACGACAAACGTGGGTGTGATCGCGACCTGCTTTTCAACAATCAGCGAAATCAGTTCGCGGGTTTTGTCAGAGTCCATTGAAAAGCCCTGCATATCTTCGAGCGTATATGCCTTCGCGGGGGCCGGATAGAATTCGGACATTGTGTAAATCCCGTGTTCCAGACCGTCCATGCCCGCGAGAACCGCCTCTTTCGCGGTGGTCGCGCCTAAATGCCCGCACACCTTGAGGCCGTCGCCGTGGGCCCGCGCAACGAGCGCGCCGACCCAGTCGGGCGGCATGTTGCTGTAAACCTTGACAAAGTCCATCCTGTCAAACTGGCGGTCGTACTGGTCAAGCGCTTCGGCCTCGGTCTGGCAGCCGCCGATCCATCGGACGGCGGAACCCGCGCGGTCAAAATACGCGTCCGCGGTCATGATGCGCGGCCCGACGGCCCTTCCCTGCCGGATGTCGTTTTTCCATTTCCATGTCTCTTGCGGTTCAAACTCTCCGGGCGTCCGCACCGTCGTGACGCCGCCCGCCAGGAACAAAGGGGCGTACGCCCTGTGCTGGCTGCGCATTTCGGTGCCCGCGCGCGCGTAAAAATGCCCGTGCATGTCGATCAAACCGGGTGTGATAAACTGCCCCGCGCAAGTCACCGCCTCAAAGCCGTCGGGGCATACTTTGCCGGGCACGATCTCCACGATTTTTCCCCGGGCCAGCAGCAGCGTAACGCCAGGCCGCCAAACGTCGTCCTCGCCGTCCCAAAGGGCCGCGCCATGCAGCGCGTAGCGCTTCTGTTCCATGCTGTTCAGAACCTCGATTCCGCGTCGTCGCTGCGCCGAAGCTCCTGCCGCAGCAGCTCGATGGCCTTCTCTTCGTTTCTCTCCAGAAGCGTCTGGACGATGACGCGGTGGTCGCGGTGTATGTCGTGCTGCACCTGCTTGTAGTAGTCGTAGGCGAACCTGCGATAGCAGCGCTCGAACACCTTTTGCAACGCGTCGCGCACATACCGGTTGTCGATCAGTCCCGCCATCGCCAGATGAAACTTTTCGTTGGCGGCGTTATACTGCTCGTAGGGCACTTCCGTCTCGTTCATGACGTCCCAAAGGGTGGCAATCTTCGCGTCGCCGCAATCCCGGATGACGGTGCGCATCACGCCGCTTTCGATGATGAACCGCAACTGAACGATCTCATAGAATTCCTTCAGGTTCAGCTCTTTTACGTAATAGCCCATGCGCGGGTACTTGATCAGGTAGCCGTCCTGCACCAGTTGATTCAGCGCTTCGCGCACCGGCGTCTTGCTGACGCTGTACATTTCCGCAAGGGTCTTTTCGTTGATGACCTCTTGCAGGCCAAACTCCTGATTGATCACGGCGGTCTTGATTTTTTCGTACATCCATTCGCTTTTCGATGGTGACATGCCGCACTCCTTTCAGGGTCCGCGACCTGAGATATCACTGATATATCAGATGGTTCTATGATAGCATCTGTCCCGCCTTTGTCAACAGGCAATTCTACTTCCCGCAAATCCTTTCCCTGAGCGCCAGCAACCGGAAAAACATCTCCCTTGGCGTCTCGTCCTCGTACAGGAACGCGCCGTTGCCGGAGAACGACGGCTCGATAAAGTCCCACCATGTCAGCGCGGTGATCTCCGGGCGCGAGGCCGCGAGCGTGTAAAACTGCTCCATCCAGTCGGCCTGCGTCCGCTCGTTCCAACCGCCGTGCCATACGCCTTCCGACATCGAAAGCTGCGGCCAGTTGCTCCCGCCCTGCGCCGCGCCGCCTCGCGTCCCGCCGTTGACACCCATCTCGGTGATGTGAATCTTCTTGCCGAGCGAAGCGAACACCGACAGCATCCGATCGACCGCGACCATATCGCGCGCCGGGAAATAGAGCTGTATGCCGACCACATCGAACGAAACGCTGGCCTCCAGCAGCGCGCGCAGGTACGAAAGCGGCGAACGAACGCGCTCCGGCAGCGAACCGTAGCAGACATACCGCCCGGCGACGTATTCCGCGAACGGCAGACAGATGTTGACGATCGACGTCGCCCTGTCGTTCGCCTCGCGCAGCGCTTCACAGCACGCGCGCGTCAGCTCGATCAACTGCGGCTGCGTCAAATGGAAGCAGTTAGCCCAGTCGTGCGCCTCGTTCATCGCGTCCCAGACGTCGACCCGGCCTCTGTAAGTCTCCACATGATGCGCGGCGATCGCCTTCGCGTCGCGCAGGAGATCGTCAAACGGCTGCCCGAACAGCCATTTCGGATTGACGTTTTCATGGCCAAACCAGAGCGGGTGGCCCTTGGCGGTGATCTTTTTGCTTTCCAGATACGACAGCGCCGCGTCGATGTAACCGTACTCATACCGGCCCCGCTCCGGCGCGGTTCGGTTCGCGTAAAACGGCAGCGTCGCGAAGTCAAACGCCTGCGCGAAAAACTTGGCGTAGCGCGCGCCGGGCGACGTGAACCGCGTGAAATTGCAGCCCAGCAGCAGATCCCGGCGCGGGTTCGCGTACGCGTCCCGCTTCGCGCGCTCAAACAACGCGGCTTCGGCGGCGTACACCGCGTGGGCCAGCGCGTACAGCCGGTTCTCGGCCGTCGCCTGCCCCCGGTCCGCGAGGTGCGCGAACTCCACCGCCGCGTCAAAGTGCGCGCGAGCCTCCACCGTCAGCGCGACGCCGTCTCCGCGCAGCTTCGCCTCGCGCAGGTATGTCCGGATCGCCTCGCCGACAAAGTCGACGAAGTCACCGGCGTAGCCCTGCCCCTCGTTGTCGGCCATGACCCAGATGTGGCCGTACAGCGGCAGGTTAACCTTCGCGTGCACCATATACGGCGACCGCGTGACGCAAAGCTCCACCGTGCCGTCCGGCAGCAAGTGCTGGCGGCGCTCGTCCGGCTCAAACGACAGGTCGGAGGCGTACACCGATTCGAGCGACGGCTTCGCCATCGCGACGCCGCCCGGGCCGTCCAGGCGGACGCGGATCCATTTCAGTCCGGTTTCTGTGCTCATGCCAGTTCCAACCCTTCTTCCGTCTCGCGCACCGGCAGAAATACCGGGCGCTCGTTCGGCGTTTTGTTCGGCGTGTGGATCGCGAGGCGCAGCGCGCCGTCGAGGCCGCGAAACACCATCCCGTGCCCGCCGTCGCCCGAGAACACCGCCTTGTCCTGCTGCCGCCACGGCCCCAGCACGTTTCCGTTGTCGCTGACCGCAAGGCCAATCGCGTAGCCGGTTTCGCAGAGGCTGCTCCACAGCATAAGGAGTCCGCCCTTCGCCGGGTACACCATCGACGGGCCGTCGGTGACATACCCCTCAATGCCGCTCGAATGCCGGACGCGATTTGACCACGGCGCGTCGCTCGCGTGGAACAGCGTGACCGGATCGCCCGCCGCGCCGGACAGGTCGGCCTTTAACCGCCGCGCGCAAACCGTGCCGCCACCCGGTTGCACCCATTCGTGGCAGAACACGACCCATGGATCGCCGGCCGTGTCGACATGCAGCGTGCCGTCCAGACATTCCCATTCGGGCGGCGTCACGCTGTCGTCTCCAAAGAGGGCGAACGGCCCGGTCGGCGACGGCGAGCGCAGGATCGACGTCGCGCGGCGGCGGTCAGGGGCCTTGAACGACGCGAAAAGATAGTACATTCCGCGGTATTTGTGCAGCTCGGGCGCCCAGAAGTTCTGCGTGCCCCAGAAACCCGGCGACGGCGCGAACGCGCGGCCAGCGTATTCGAACGATTCCAGGGTATCGCCGATATAGACGTCAAAACCGACCGGCGCGCCGTGCCAGCAGTCCGGGTCGGTCGTTCCGTACAGGTAATACAGACCATTTTCCACAAAAACATAGGGGTCGCGCATCTGAATGTCGCTGCGGCGGATCATGATTGCCTCCATTTCAGCGCGGCCTTGCGCGTCACATTGCCGCAAAGGTCGGTCACGACGCGGACGCCCGCGCCGACGCGGAAAATTCTCTTCCCATTGATAAACCCTTCCGCGTGCGTGCCGTCTGAAACGACGCGGTACACGCGGTCGCCGACCGTCTGCGCATAATCGGTTTCACTTTCGCCGTACGCGCCCCACCAGAGCTGATCCCGATGCCAATGCACGCCGTGCAGCCGCTCGATATACTCCAGCGCCGCCAGCATCGTCGGGCCGTATCCGTCCTTGTCACCGGACGGCGCGCGGGTGAACGCGTCGAACTGCTGCGTGAACACGCAGCGCGCGCCGATCGCCCGGCATAGCGCCCGCCAAAGCGGCGCGAGCAGCGGCTCGTACCCGTACCGCTCCAGTGCGCGGATCGCCCGCTGGTATGTCAGCCCTTCCGGCTGGCCGCTCCAGTCGTTGTCCGGGTTGTTGCGGAACAGCGGATCGTTCGCCGCCACCGAAGGCAGCGGCATCGGCGTCCAGAATTCTTCTGGATTCAACAGATGCTCGCGGACAAACCGCTCCGCCATGTCGGCGTGCATCGCACCCCAGTGCATCAGCCGGAGGTTGTTGTGCAGCAGCGTGTCCATCGTCCGCCCGCGCCTGTCCCGGTCAAAGCACGCGCCGCGCGCCTCCGACCACAAATACGACCGGATTTTCGCGCGCACGGCGTCCGCTTTCGCGCGCCACAGGCCAGCTTCTTCCCTGCCCTGAATGTGCGAAATTTCTGCAAGCGTGTCCCGGGCGGCGTATGAGTAGCCCATGAAGTCCATCGACGCGATCGGAACGACCGAAAATCCCTCGGGTGGCGCGTCCTCAGTCCACCAGAACGGCGCGTCGCCGTAGCGCAGCGCGTGATCCTCACCGGTGTCGGTGACACACCAGGATTCCAGGCAGCCGTCGCCGTTGCTGTCGCGCACGCGCCACAGGTACGCGTCAAACCGCTCAAGCGCACCGTACAGCGCGTCCAGGTAGCCGCCGTCGCGGCCGATCCAATCGTACAGGTTCAGCGCGGGTTCAGCAAAACAAAAGCCCTGAAACTTGTTAAACTGCGGCACAAGCCTGCCGTCGTCGACGGTGATGCTGCCCGGCAGGCGGCCGTCGGCGCGCTGCGTTTCGATGAACAGCAGTTGGTTGTTCAGCGCGGCTTCCACGTCGCGCTTGGCGTACATCTCGCCGCCCATCGGCTGCGTTTCCAGCCAGATCTTTTGATAACCGCCGCCCTCGATCAGCACGCGCCGCCCGAGAAAATCGCGGACATTGTCGCGGCACTTCGCCACGGCCGCGTCATAGACGCCCTGAACCGCCTCGTCGCTGGTTGCAAACCGCACGCTGGTATTTGGCAAATCCATGCTCTCACCTCTTTCTTCTTTATACCAGAAAGAGGTTTTGAGCGATATAGGCAAAAATTCAGCCGATTTATATTCGGATTTGGTTGTGCTATGCTGTTCCTGTCCGAATCAACTGTTGCCGCGAAAGGATGAAACCAGATGGACGTTTCCACGGGCGCGAGCCTCCGGCGCGTCGGGCGCAGAATGCGCAACGATTGGCAGATCTATCTGCTGATTCTGCCGATGCTGATCTTTTTCGCGGTTTTCAACTACCTGCCGCTGTACGGCATTCAGATCGCGTTTCGAAACTTCAAGGCGGCTCTTGGCATCACTGGCAGCAAATGGGTGGGTTTCAAGAACTTCACCGATTTTTTCAACGCCTACTACTGCGGGCGGCTGTTCGCCAACACGTTTCTGCTGAACCTTTACGGTCTGCTGTGCGGGTTCCCGATCCCGATCCTGCTGGCGATTCTGTTAAACCAGTTCGAGCGGCCGCGCCTGAAAAAGTTCACACAGACGGCGATTTATGTCCCCCACTTCATTTCGACCGTCGTCATGGCCGGCATGCTGTACCTGTTCTTCTCGCCGACGAATGGCATCGTCAACAAAATCATCACATCGCTGGGCGGCGATTCGGTCTTTTTCATGATCGAGCCCGGGTGGTTCCGGACGCTGTTCATCGGCTCGGACGTCTGGCAGCACGCCGGGTGGAACACGATCCTCTACATCGCGACGCTGACCGCGATCGACCCGGAGCTGTACGAAGCCGCGACGATCGACGGCGCGACGAAGCGGCAAAAGATCCTCCACATCGATATTCCGCACCTTCTGCCGATCGCGACGATGATGCTGATCCTAAACTGCGGGAGCCTTTTGTCCAGCAACACCGACAAAGCGCTGCTGATGCAGACCAGCGGCAACACGCCGACCTCGGACATCATCGGCGTGTACGTCTACCAGATGGGCATCGGGCAGGCGCAGTTCTCCTATACCGCCGCGATCGGCCTCTGCGTCAACCTGATCAACTTCGTGATGATTCTGTCGGTGAACTGGGTGTCGCGCCGGGTCGGCGAGACAAGTTTATTTTAAGAGGGAGGCGCGCTTATGACAACCCAGGCCGCGGCCCGGCACAGCGTCAAAATTCGGCACACGCGCGCCGACCGGATTTTCAACCGATTCAACACTGCGTTCTGGCTCGTGCTGCTGGCGCTGGTGCTCTATCCGCTGTACCTGATCGTCATCGCGTCGGTTTCCGACCCGGACGCGGTGATCGCCGGTAAAACGCTGTTTTGGCCGGTGGACTTTTCCCTGATCGGCTACACGGCGGTGTTCGAGCACAGGGAGCTTTGGAACTCGTACTTAAACGCGGTGTTCTACACGGTCGCGGGGTCGGCGCTCAGCGTCATCGTGACGCTGATGGGCGCTTACGGGCTGTCGCGCAGGTTCGTCGGCAAGGCGCTCGTCAACTTCCTGATCGTGTTCACGATGTTTTTCAGCGGCGGCCTGATCCCGACGTTCATCACGATGAAGGGGCTCGGGCTGTACAACACGCGCCTGATGATGATCATCATCAACTGCGTGTCGGTTTGGAACCTGATGGTCGCGCGCACATACATCCAGACGACGGTGCCGAACGAGCTGTACGAGGCCGCGACGATGGACGGCGCGAACCACTTCACGTATTTCCTGCGCGTCGTGCTGCCGCTGTCCGGGACGATTATCGCGGTACTGAGCGTCTACTACGGCGTCGCCCGCTGGAACGACTATTTTACCGCGCTTGTGTACATCCGCGACCGGGCGAAGCTGCCGCTGCAAACGATCCTGCGCGAGGTGCTGGCGACGCTGACGACGTCGACCTCCAGCGACCTGTTCTTCAGCGCCTATGCCGACGACATCAAGGGCATGACCGACGCGATGCGCAAGGCCGAGGTCGCGAAGTACTGCTGCATCGTCGTCTCGACCGGCCCGGCGGTCATCCTGTATATTTTCATGCAGAAGTACTTCGTCAAAGGCGTAATGATCGGCTCCCTGAAAGGTTGACCCGCGTTCATAAAAGCCCGAAACGGCTTTGATGATAACACGAAAGGAGAGGAACCCATGAAGAAACTCGTATCTGTCCTGCTGTCGCTGCTGCTCGTTTCGGCGCTCTGCGCGCCCGCGCTGGCGGCCTTCCACGAGGAAGGCTTCCCGATCGTCGATGAAAAAATCACGATCCGCGCGGTCCAGTACCAGCTCGAAAACCAGCAAGTCGACTTCAACAACCTGTGGTTCTTTCAGGAGCTTGAAAAGAAGACCAACGTGCACGTCGAGTTTGAGGCCGTCAAGGACGGTGACTGGAAAACCAAGCTGAACCTGATGTTCGCCTCCGGCGACTACCCGGACGTGATCATCCGCGGCGAAGTGGACGTCGAGGAATACGGTGTCGCGCAGGGCATTCTTGTGCCGCTGGACGACCTGATCCCCCAGTACATGCCGAACTACTTCAGCCGCCTTTCGATGAACAACGCGAACGCGTCGATCCCGTCGTCCGACGGCAAGACGTATTACATCGGCAACCTGACCGCGCAGAACGTCAATCACGATGGTAACTTCTTCATCAACAAGGCGTGGCTTGACAAGCTCGGCCTCGAAGTGCCCACGACGATCGACGAGCTGACCGAGGTGCTCCGCGCGTTTAAGAACGGCGACCCGAACGGCAACGGGCAGGCGGACGAAGTGCCGATGAACGCGGCCGACCTGACCCACCAGACCCAGGGCGTGTACACGCATTTCGCCAACTTCGGTGTGCCGCTGAACAAGTTCGTGTACGCCGCGATCGACGCGAACGACAAGGTGTACTTCCCGGGCTACGCGCCCGGCTTCCGCGCCGCGTGCGAATGGCTGCACACGCTGTACGCCGAGGGCCTGATGGATCCGGAGGCGCTGACCCAGGATTCGAACCTCTGGGGCACGAAGATGAACTCGAACATCAACGGCTACACGACCTACCTGCGCCTGAAGAACACCGCGCTGCAGCCGGAAATCGTCGAGCAGTTCGTGTCGATCCTGCCGCCGAAAGCCGATGGCTACGATGTGCAGGTGCCGGAAATTATGGAACTGCCGGCGATGGGAGCGTGCATCACCGTCGCTAACAAGCACATCCCGGAGACGCTCCGCTGGCTGGACGCGCAGTTCGAAACCGAGACGATGATGGTCGGCGTCAACGGCCCGCTGCAGGAAGGCGCGCCGATCGCCCCGACGATCAAGATCAACGACCAGGGCAAGTACGAGATCGTCTCGATCCCGGAGAACAACGGCCTGTACAACATCGTGCCGGTGTACCACGCGCAGTTCTTCGCGCCGGGTGACTATTACTTCGGCATCTACGAAATGCCGCCGCACCGTGTCGAGCGTTACAACTACAGCCGGGAATATGAGGCTGCGGGCGTGCTCGAGCCGAAGTCGTTCTACTACCTGTATCGGATGGTGAAGCCGACGAACGACGAGTCGCAGGAGATTCAGCGGCTGTTCACCGAGATCGAGAAGTTCATGAAAGAGTCGATCACCGCGTTCATCGTCAACGGCGTGACCGACGAAACGTACCAGAAGTTCCTCGATCAGGCGAAGTCGGTCGGCGCGGACCGTTATGTTGAGATCTACCAGAAGTGCTACGACGAGTACCTCGCGAAGTAAGATCTTCAAGCGGATTGAAAGGCCCGGTTCCACGTGCTACAATTCAGACGGCGAAGGAGCTGTCGCGGTAGGAATTGAGGAGTGCCGGGGGGCGCCGCCCCCTGGATCC
The DNA here is from genome assembly GCA_031550455.1 of Eubacteriales bacterium. Lineage (GTDB taxonomy): Bacteria > Bacillota > Clostridia > Christensenellales > Aristaeellaceae > Avichristensenella. The sequence goes on along the minus strand of JAVBOQ010000006.1, from coordinate 37 downwards.
CCGCTGAAGGGCCAGTGGCCCTTCAGAATCCCTTCTT
>JAVBOQ010000101.1:0-2646 GCA_031550455.1 Eubacteriales bacterium | reverse complement strand
TATGACCCGGCCGCGGACGACGCTGATGAGCCCACGATGCCGGAAGCCTTTGGCGACATACCGCAGGAGGAGCCCGAGGACGGCGAGACATATTTCACGTTCTGATCCCATCGCGCGCAACCGACGCGGAGGTGGAACATGATGGTACCGGCTATCGTTGACGAGGCGGGGAAGCATCTCCAAATCAACGATATCCGCACGGATGACGCGGAAGCCGCGTATGCCTTCTGGCAGTCGCTGCGGGACAGATATCTGGGTTATACCGTGGATTTCTGCTTCCATGACGGCAACGCGCCCGTTGCGTTGATGGCGGAACTTGGGATGTCTCCGCTTGAGTCCTGCGTGGAAACCAGACTCTTTCGCGAAAACTTTACACATTCCAGCCCGATCGAAGCCACCCTGGTAACACGGGGTGGCTTCTCCGCGTTTCACGCGCTCCATGACAGGGCAAGCGGCGGAATGTACTGGACATCCAACCGGATCGCGGAGGATCCAAGCCGCTGGTGCATCTACATGCTGCACGCGTCGTATGTCCTCATGTGCATGGCGGACAACATGGCGGAGGTGTATGCACTTTCGGCGTCGGATTGCGCGACCGGCGCGGCGTTGCTGTCGCATGCCGCGGAATTCGCGTTCGACAGAGGCAAGCCGTATGCGCTGTACATGGTTGACGACGACGCGCCCGTGGAACGCGAGTCGGCGCGGCGGGCGGGATTCGTGGAAACCGGAAGGTACGCCGCGTATCGCGGGGTGGTTCAGTAAATGCGCCACCGCGCAACCGCGCGCTGTCCTCGCGGATTTTTATGCGCAGCGCCGCTCTTTGCGCCGCCGTAGCGCGTTTGTCCTGGTTTTGCGGTTTTTTTGCTTGACAGCCCAATATGCGTTTGGTACAATAGCGCTTGCGTCAACTGACTCCGCTAGCCCCGGGTCATTTGAACCCTGAAGATTGCGCCCGACCAACGCAGCCTTCGCCCTCAACGGACCAAATGGGAGGAATACACGTGAATACGTTTATGGCCACGCCTGAGAGCGTCTCGCGCAAGTGGTACATCGTCGACGCCGAGGGCATGGTGCTCGGACGGCTCGCGACCCAGGTCGCGCACATTCTGCGCGGCAAGCACAAGCCGACGTTCACCCCGCATGTCGACACCGGCGACCATGTGATCATCGTCAACGCCGATAAAATCGTTCTGACCGGCAAAAAGCTCGATCAGAAAATCTATTATCATCACACCGGCTACCCGGGCGGCCTGAAAGCCACGCCGTACCGCAAGCTGCTCGCGCAGAAGCCGGAGTTCGTTTTGAAGCACGCCATCGTCGGCATGCTGCCCAAGGGGCCGCTCGGCCGCAAGATGGCGACGAAGCTGCGCGTTTACGCGGGGCCGGAGCATGAGCAGCAGGCGCAGCGCCCCGAACCGCTCAAACTGTCCTGACGCGCGAGAGGAGGATCATCATGTCACAGGTTTCGTATCAGGCCGTTGGCCGCCGCAAGAAAGCGATCGCGCGCGTCCGTCTCGTTCCGGGCGATGGAAAGATCACGATCAACAAGCGTGAGATCGACGACTATTTCGGGCTGGAAACGCTCAAGATGACCGTTCGCCAGCCGCTGGTGCTGACCGACACGCTCGGTCGGTTCGATATCCTTGTCAGCGTGCTCGGCGGCGGACTGACCGGCCAGGCCGGCGCGATCCGTCACGGCATCGCCCGCTCGCTTTGCAAGGCGGACGGCGATCTGCGGCCCCCGCTGAAAAAAGAAGGCTTCCTCACGCGCGATCCGCGCATGAAGGAGCGCAAGAAGTACGGCCTCAAGGCCGCGCGCCGCGCGCCGCAGTTCAGCAAACGCTGATCGGTATCCATGTATGCAACCCTCGCTTGTTTGCGAGGGTTTTTTACACATGAAGGAGGACTGACCATGAAAACGGTATACCTGTACTATTCGTACACAGGCAACGCGGAGAAGGTCGCGCTGGCCGCGGCGAAGAAGGCCGGCTCGCCGGCGTACGAGATCAAGACGGTCAAGAAACTTGGCAAGATCGCGGCGTACACGTCCGGCTGCATCGGCGCGCTTCGCGGTGCAAGCGCGAAGATCGAGCCGGTCAAGGCGAACCTTTCAATTTTTGACAAAATTATCGTTGCCGGGCCGGTCTGGGCCGGGAGGCCCGCGCCGGCGGTCAACGCGATTCTCGCGCAGCTTCCCGCCGGGAAAGATGTCGAGGTGTGGCTGACGTCGGGCAGCGGCAGGAGCAAATCAAAGGAAGCGGTCGAAAAGGCGCTGGCCGGCAAGGGCATGAAATCCGTGACGGTGCAGCACGTCGGAAAGTAGCGATGGAGAAGCTGTACGGGATGGCGCGGGGCTACTTCGCGCGGTTTCCGAAGGGCGTCGAACCGTTTCAGATGGTGGCGCGGCTGCTCGAAGAGTGCGGCGAAGTCGCGAGCGAAGTCAACCTGTTCGAGAACAGCGGCATCAAACGGCAAAAACACGGCGAGCCCAGGAAAGAGGATCTGGCGGCCGAGATCAAGCAGGCGATGGCCGCGCTGGCGCAGATTGCCGTGTATTATCATGTGGAAGCTGAGCTGGAAGCCTCGATCGACCGGTCGCTGGCCAGAATGCGGGAGGAAGGCCTGATCGGATAGCGCGCGGTGACG
>JAVBOQ010000088.1:0-6150 GCA_031550455.1 Eubacteriales bacterium | reverse complement strand
CTACCGCGCCAAGACGCGACTGCAGGAAAGGATACGTGATCAGCATGAGTGAAAATCAGGAGACGAATGAACACCGGGAAACGATCGAACCCCGGGAGATGAAATGTGAAATCGTGCGGGACCTGATGCCGCTGGCTGCGGAAAAGCTGTGCAGCGAGGAAAGCCGCGCGGTGATTGAGGAACACGTGCAAACCTGCGAACCTTGCACGACGATTTGGGGTTATGTGCAGAGCAAAACGCCTGTGGCGGTGAAGCCGTCCTCCGAAACGGATGACATCACATTCCGCAAGGCGTTTGGACGGATGGTTCGAACCATTCGGTTCGGATGGCTGCTGCTCGGGCTGGCGATCGCGCTGGTGGCGGTCTATCTTCTCGCGTACGCAGGCGACCTGCTATTTTGGCAGACGAACACGCCGCTGCCGATCGCCTCGATGGAGCTATCCGTGATGCGTACGGAAGAAAACATGATCGTTATAGAGTATGTTTTTGACCGCGAATACACGCGTTTGATGAGCCGTGTAGATTTTGACGAGCGAAGCGGCGTGTTACTCATTCAACACTACAAACCAGCGCTGCAATGGCCCTGGGCGTATCACAGGAGATCCTCTGTCAGCTTCTATAGTGAAATGATGTTTGTGGACGGTCAGATCCGTTACGATCGAAACTTCACCGATTTATTTTATTACAACTGCGGCCACCGCATGCATGCCGAAGAAGTCGAAGAAGTGGATCTCACGACTCTGCCAGTCATCAAAGAGATACAAATCGAGTCCTCCGGCGAAAAGCGAACCGTCTGGAAGCAGGGCGACGACCTCCCGGTCTATACCCCAACAACCGGAAACAACTGGTATTGGGCCGAAATGCCGTGACGGCGTGCCTTGTCCCCCTCAGTTGATCCCGATCTTCTCCATCGCCTCGCCAAACCGCGCCTCTGCCGCCTCGCGCATCCGTTCGGCCTCGAACATGCGCGAGGCGTCGTTCATCAGCTGCTTCACCGCCTGCTGCGTTTCTTCGAGCAGCTTCACATTGCCGCCGAGCTGCGCTCCGGGCAACTCCGGCGCGCCGTGCTGTCTTGTGCCGAACCACTCGCCCGGGCCGCGCTGCTCGAGGTCGATCTCCGCGATTTTGAACCCGTCGCTCGTCGAAACCACCGCGTCGAGCCGCTCGTTTGGCGCGGCCATCAGGAAACAATAGCCCTGCGCCGCGCCGCGCCCGATGCGCCCGCGCAACTGGTGCAACTGCGACAGGCCGAACCGGTCGGCGCTCTCGATCACCATCACAGACGCGTTCGGCACGTCGACGCCGACCTCGATCACCGTCGTCGCGACGAGCACGTCGATCTCTCCGCGGGTGAACGCGCCGAGAATCTCGTCCTGATCGTCCGGGCGCTGCTTTCCATGCGCCAATCCGACGCGCAGCGAGGCGAGCGGGCCGCTTCGCAGCGTCTCGTACATCTCCTCGGCGGACACCGCCTCGACCATGTCGCTCTCGTCGACCAGCGGGCAGACGATGTACGCCTGCCGCCCGGCGGAGGCCTCGGCGCGCAGGAACCCGTACAGCCCGTCGCGCTTGGCCTCGGGCACGATCCGCGTCCTGACCGGCTTTCGTCCCGGCGGCAGCTCGTCGACGACCGACACGTCCAGGTCGCCGAATAGGATCAGCGACAGCGTCCTTGGAATCGGCGTCGCCGACAGCACCAGCACGTTCGGCGCGGGGCCTTCCGCCTTGTCCGAGAGCGCGGTGCGCTGCCGGACGCCGAACCGGTGCTGCTCGTCGGTGATGCACAGGCCGAGGTTTTTGTACCGCACGCCCGCCGAGATCAGCGCGTGCGTGCCGATGACCACCTGCGCGGTGCCGTCCGCAATCGCGGCCTGCGCGGCGCGGCGCTCCGCTGCGGGCTGTTTTCCGGTCAACAATACGCAGCGCACACCGAGCGGCGCGAGCAGCTTTTCAGCGGTCCGCGCGTGCTGAATCGCCAGCACCTCGGTCGGCGCCATCAGCGCGCCCTGAAACCCGGCTTTCACGCACAGGAACAGCGCGCCGAACGCGATCGCGGTCTTGCCGCAGCCGACATCGCCCTGCACCAGCCGCGCCATCGGCGCTTTGGCCGCCATGTCGCGGCGCACCTCTTCGAGCACGCGCGCCTGCGCGCCGGTCGGGCGGAACGGCAGAGAATCCCAGAACGCCGAAGCGTCGGAAGCCGCCGAACCGATGCAAACGCCTTCCGCGCCGCGCAGCCGCATCGACTGCAAATGCGTCTGAAACAGCGTCAGTTCCTCAAACGCGAGCCGCCGCCGCGCGTCCGCGAGCATGTCAGGCGACGACGGAAAGTGCGCCTGCCGAAGCGCCAACTGGCGCGGGCACAGCGAATACCGGTTCCGGAACGTCTCTGGCAGCGCGTCGTCGAACCGGCCCGCGTCAAGCGCCTTTTCGATCAGGCCGCGCATCGTTTTCTGCGGAATCGCCTCAATCGGGCGGTAGACTGGTTGAATACCCGGCTCGGTGACGATGCCCGGGTTCACACAGAGCAGCCTGCCGTCCTTTTGCCGCGTGATCCGGCCGAAAAACCGCGCGCGCCGCCCGGTCGGCAGGTTTTTCGCCATCCACGGCGCGGAAAACCATGTGCATTTGAGCGCGCCCGTCGCGTCCGCGATCTGGGTGGTGACATACACAGCTCCCCTGATCCGCACGGTGCGCGCCTGCTGCGCGACGACGCCCTCGAAGCACACCTCCGCACCGGCGGTGAGCGACCCGATCGGCCTAGCCTCAGTCGAGTCCCGATACCCGACCGGCAGCCGCTCGGCCAGCATTTCGGGCGTGAAAAGGCCCGCCTCAAGCAGTGCCTTGCGGCGGGCGGGCCCAATTCCTTTGACAGTATCCCAGCTCAGCATCCGCTTACAGCTCCAGCAGCGCCTTTCCGGTGTCGTTCCAGTAGCCCGCAAGTTTGTCGTACGGAACGGTGAAATACTGCGGGCCGCTCGAATACGGGCCGATGGTCGTCTGGTAGAAGTACACGACCAGGCCTTCTTCGGCCAGGATGCCGTCGTCCAACGTCCATTCGCGCACGTGGTTCTCATAGTCGCCAAAATAGTCATTCTTCGTGTCGAGTTCTCCGGCTGTGATCTGCGCGAGCACTTCATCCACAAGGAACGCGCGGAACGCTTCCGGATCGGTGACCATGTCGCCGAGCGGGACGACCGCGCCGTTGCTCAGGTCGAAATATTCAACGCACTCCCAGTAATCGCCGTGCGCGCCGCCAAAATCACCCTCGAACAGGAAACAGAGGCTCAGCAGCCCGGCGGTGCGTTTCGCGGTCTGGACAGTCACGTTCGTGAAGTACGGGTACTCGCTGAAATCCCTTGCGGACACGAGATGGTCGACCGTCGCATAGTTGCACAGCTCGTCATAAGCAAACTCGCGCTCAATCGTTTCGCGGATGGTGCCGTTGATGGCCAGCATCGCGGCTTCGTCAGCCAGACCTGTGACAATCGGGAAGTCCGCCTTCGCGGTGACAAGCACGGCGTCGCCGCATGTGAACGCGTAGGTAAACCCGCCCGGCTTGAGTTCCACGCCTTCGGCGGCGGCCATGGAGGCCGACAACGCCAAGAGCAGCGTCAGCGCGATGATTCCCAGTTTCTTCATAAGTGTGTTCGCCTTCCTTTCGTTTTCCGCCGGTCATTCGACCGACAAAATATAGCTGTACACCGGCTGTCCGCCGTTGTGCATCTCTACGTCGCAAAGGCCGTACTGCGCCGAGAATTCATCGGCCAGCGCCTTCGCGTCCGTCTCCGACGCCTCCTCACCGAAAAACACGGTGATCAGCGACGCGTCGTCCGTGACCAGCATCTCCATCAACTGCCTGGCCACCTCGTGCTCGGTCTTGTCGCAGACCGAGATCCTGCCGTTGTGCAGACCAATGTAATCACCCGCGTGAATCTCGATCGCCTCGTACTGCGAATCGCGGATGGCCCGGGTGATCATGCCGCTCTGCACGCGCTGGGACGCCTCGGTCATATGCGCGGCGTTTTCTTCGGGCGGCAGATCCGGCTGGCACGCGATGACGCCCGCGACACCCATCGCGACGTTTTTCGTCGGCACCACATGCACCTCGCGGCGCGAGATCTTCGCGGCCTCCTGCGCGGCCAGGATGACGTTCGAATTGTTCGGGAACACAAAAACCGTCTTCGCGGGCACGCTGTCGACCGCGCCGACGAGATCCTCGATGCTCGGGTTCATCGTCTGCCCGCCGTCGACGATGCAGTCGACGCCAAGATCCTTGAAGATCGCGGCAAACCCTGCGCCAAGCGACACGACGACCATGCCGATGTCCTTGTCCGGCTTTTTTTCCTTGACCGCGCGCTGCTTTTCGCGGCGCTGCTCGATCATGTTCTCGATCTTTAACGCGGTCAGTTCGCCGAGCGCCAGCGCGGCCTGCAGCGCCTTGCCCGGGTCGTTCGTATGCACATGCACTTTGACCAGCGACAGGTCGCCGACGACCAGCACGCAGTCGCCGATGCGGTTTAACCGCCTCCGGAACGTCGCGACGTCGTCGTCGGTCACGGAAGGCGGCAGGTTTTGGATCAGGAATTCGGTGCAGTACGCGTAGCGGATGTCGCCGATGGCGTCATGGTCGTCGACGAACGACGCCTCGCCGTCCTCGCTCATCATGATCGGCGCGCGCGGGATCTCTTCGCCGCAGAGCACCGCGTTCATGCCGGTATAGATCAGCATCAGGCCCCGGCCGCCCGCGTCGATGACGCCCGCCTGCTTGAGCACCGGCAGCATCTCGGGCGTGCGCCGGAGGATGTTTTCGCCCGACGACAGGATCACGCGGAACAGCGCTTCCATATCGTTCGGCTCTTTTTTCGCCTGCGCCTCCGCGCTTTCCGCGATGACGCGGGCTACGGTCAGGATCGTGCCTTCCTTCGGCTTCATCATCGCCTTGTAAGCAGTCTCCGCGCCCATCTTGAGGCCGCGCGCGAAGACCGCGGGCGTGATCTCCGCCTCGCCCGCGACGCCGCGGGCAAACCCGCGGAACAACTGTGACAGGATGACGCCGGAATTGCCGCGCGCGCCCTTGAGCGCGCCTTTCGCGACCGCCTCGGTCGCCTCGTCCGCCCGGATCATTTCCTTAAGGTTCATTTCCTTGACGGCGGCCATCACCGTCAGGCTCATGTTGGTACCCGTGTCCCCGTCCGGGACGGGGAAGACGTTCAGCGCGTCGACCGCCTCCCGGTTTTGTTCAAGCAAGGCCGCTCCCGCCATCAGCATTTCGCGAAAGAGCAGGCCGTCCATTTTAGACTGCGCCAAGGTGGACGCCTCCTTTGGTAGATTCAAATGCGAATGCCTTCGACGGACACGTTGACGCGGCGCACCGTGGCGCCGACCATACTCTCCAGCTTGTACTTGACGGTTTCGATGATCGTCTGGCTGACCGCGACGATGGAAATTCCGTATTCGACGATAATGAACAGGTCGACGTCGAGGCTGCCGTCCTCGCGCAGCTTGATCTGCACGCCGCGCGTCAGGTTCTCGCGGCCCAGCCACTCGACAATGCCGTCCTTCGCGCGCTTGGACGACATCGCCACGATGCCGTAACACTCCAGCGCGGCATAGCCGGCCATGCGGAGCAGCACGTCTTCCGTAATGTGTATCGTGCCTAAATCGTTGGTGATTTTGCACTCCATAGGGTTGTCCTCCTTACAGGGTGGGTCTGGAAAGATTCCACACCTCATCATAGTATACGACTTTTTTCAATTCCATGCAACATGCCGCGCGTTCCAACATATCAATTCTGGGAACGCGGCGTGTCCGCCCGGCGATGCCCGGTTTTTTGGAATCTGATGAGACCGCCAAACGCCAATTTACTTTTGCACATACATATGGTATAGTAAAACCCGCAGAATAAAAACGAAAAGGAGCATACAATTATGCGCACTCGTTTGAAAATCATCGCCATCTCCCTCGCGCTGCTGATGACCCTCACCCCGATCATGGCCAACGCCGGCGTGATTTCCGTCACAGACGCCATCGCCAACGGACGTGAAGTCAACGTCAGCGGCAAATTGCAATGGCACGGCCTTCCGCTGCTCGACGAGCAGACGAACAAGATCCTCACCTCGCTGCTTGACTCGCTTGAGTTCAAGTCGC
>JAVBOQ010000125.1:0-3559 GCA_031550455.1 Eubacteriales bacterium | reverse complement strand
AGCAGGGTTTCCAAAGGGGTTTAACCCCTTTGGCGGGGTTCCAAGGGGCAGAGCCCCTTGGCGTTCTCCGTTTCCTCCGCCGCCCACGCCCTCGCAGCCTTCACCGCCGTCGGCATCGGCAGCGTCCGCAGCGCCTCGGCGTCGGCCCAGCGCCAGCCTTCGGGGCAGGCGTCGCTTTGGGCTTTGAAATGCAGTAGCGTCATATCCCAGATCAGGTGTGTGAACACATGGCGGGCCTGGCCGACGGTATCCATAAAATGCGCGAAAATGCCGATTTTTTCCAGCTCTTTCTCCACTGAAGCGCCATCTTGCGCCCTTTCAAACGCCGGAAAACTCCACAAACCGTGCAACAGCCGTTCTTCGCGGCGATACACGAGCGCCTTGCCGCCGTAAAAGACCAGCGCGACGCCGAGCGGAATGATCCGCTGCGGCGCTTTGCGCTGTTTGACGGGCAGCGCGTCCGCGTCACCCGCTTCGAACGCGTCGCAGCACGCGGACACGGGGCATTCGGCGCAGCGCGGCGCGGGCTGGCAGACGCGCGCGCCAAGCTCCATCATCGCCTGATTGAAGTCGCCTGGCCTGTCTTCCGGGACGAGCGCGGCGGCTTCCGCGCGGAGCGCGCGTCGCACCGACGGGACGCCGACGTCTTCGCGGATGCCGCGAAGGCGCGACACGACGCGCTCGACGTTCCCGTCCACCGCCGGGACGCGCGCGCCGAACGCGATGCTGGCGACCGCGCCGGCCGTGTAGTCGCCGATGCCCGGCAGCGCGCGCAGCGCGTCCGCGTCCTTGGGGAACGCGCCGCCTTCGGACGCGACGATCCGCGCGCTTTTTTGAAGGTTCCTGGCGCGGCTATAGTACCCGAGGCCTTCCCAGGCCTTCAGCACATCGCCTTCGGGCGCGGCGGCAAGCGCGGAGGCGGTCGGAAACTTTTCGAGAAAACGCGTCCAATAGCCCGCGACAGTCTCCGCCCGCGTCTGCTGCAGCATGATTTCGGACACCCAGATCGCGTACGGATCGCGCGTATGCCGCCACGGCAGGTCCCGTTTGGCCGCGTCGTACCACGTTAACAACGTTTTTTGCATGAAAGCATTGTAGCACATGGCATAGAATTCTGGAATATGGAAAGAATCGGAGATTGGAAGAGGAAAAACATGAAATCACTGGAATATCGGTCTGTTTATGCAAGAATTGGACGTTTTCCCAGATTCTCCCCTCTTGCCACCGAACCGTTTCTATACTACACTAACCCATGTCGGTTAGCACTCATTTGATTAGAGTGCTAACAATCCGAAAAACATCAAGGAGGCACATTCCATGCAGATTAAACCTCTCGGCGATCGCGTCGTCATCAAGAACGCCGAAGCGAACGAAGTGTCCAAGGGCGGCATCATCCTCGCCGGCACCGCGAAGGAAAAGCCGCAAATGGCCGAAGTGATCGCGGTCGGCCCCGGCGGCAACGTCGACGGCAAGGACATCACGATGCACGTCAAGCCCGGCCAGAAGGTCATCTATTCGAAGTACGCGGGCACCGAAGTGAAGTTCGAGGGCGAAGAAATGATCATCGTCCGCCAGAGCGATATCCTCGCCGTGGTTGAATAAGTAAAGGAGCGAATGAAAATGGCTAAGCAGTTGAAATACGGCGCGGAAGCGCGCAAGGCGCTGGAAACGGGCGCGAACGCCCTGGCGGATACCGTCAAAATCACCCTGGGCCCGAAGGGCCGCAACGTCGTGCTGGACAAGAAATTCGGCGCGCCGCAGATCACGAACGACGGCGTGACGATCGCGAAGGAAATCGAGCTCGAAGACGCGTTTGAGAACATGGGCGCGCAGCTTGTCAAAGAAGTCGCCACCAAGACGAACGACGTCGCCGGCGACGGCACCACGACCGCGACGCTGCTGGCGCAGGCAATCCTCCGCGAGGGCCTGAAGAACCTCGCCGCCGGTGCGAACCCGATGATCCTCAAGAAGGGCATCGAAGCCGCGACGACCGCCGCGGTCGCCGGGCTGAAGGATCTTTCCAAGCCGATCGGCGGCAAGCAGGAAATCGCGCAGGTCGCGGCCATCTCGGCCAGCGACGACGAGATCGGCGCGCTGATCGCGGACGCGATGGAAAAAGTCGGCAACGACGGCGTCATCACCGTTGAAGAATCCAAGACGATGAAGACCGAAATGAAACTCGTCGAGGGCATGCAGTTCGACCGCGGCTACGCCTCCGCGTACATGGTCACCGACACCGACAAGATGGAAGCGGTGCTCGACAACCCGATGATCCTGATCACCGACAAGAAAATCTCCAACATTCAGGAGATCCTGCCGCTGCTCGAGCAGCTTGTCCAGACCGGCAAGAAGCTGCTGATCATCGCCGAGGACGTCGAAGGAGAAGCGCTGGCGACCCTTATCGTCAACAAGCTGCGCGGCACGTTCCACTGCGTCGCCGTCAAGGCGCCGGGATTCGGTGACCGCAGGAAGGCGATGCTGCAGGATATCGCGATCCTGACCGGCGGCCAGGTCATCAGCGACGAATTGGGCCTCGACCTGAAAGAAGCGACGATGGACATGATGGGCACCGCCCGTCAGGTCAAGATTGACAAGGACAACACGACGATCGTCGAAGGCGCGGGCGAACTGTCCGAGATCAAGGCCCGCATCAACTCGCTGCGCGCCCAGATCGAAGAGACGACCAGCGACTACGACCGCGAAAAGCTCCAGGAGCGCCTGGCGAAGCTCGCGGGCGGCGTGGCGGTGATCTCCGTCGGCGCGGCGACCGAAGTCGAAATGAAAGAGCGCAAGCTGCGCATTGAAGACGCGCTGGCGGCGACCCGCGCGGCGGTCGAAGAAGGCATCGTCCCGGGCGGCGGCGTCGCGCTGCTGAACGTCATCGACGAAGTCGCGAAAATTCTGCCGAAGTTCGAAGGCGACGCCAAGACCGGCGTGGCGATCATCCTGCGCGCGCTCGAAGAGCCGATGCGCCAGATCGCGATCAACGCGGGCATCGAGGGCAGCATCATCGTTGACACGATCAAGAAAGCCAACAAAAAGGGCTACGGCTACGACGTGCTGCGCGACGAATACGTCGACATGCTCGACCGCGGCATCACCGACCCGACGAAGGTCGCAAGGAGCGCGCTGCAGAACGCCGCGTCGATCGCCGCGCTGATGCTGACGACCGAAAGCCTCGTCGCGGATCTTCCGGCGAAGGAAGCCCCGGCGATGCCGGCGGGCGGCGGCGGCATGGGCGGGATGTACTAAGAGGGGACGCGGAGGACGCCAGGAGACGCTGTCTCCTGGACCTCTGCTCAAGGGATTTCATCCCTTGAGCATCCCTTTTTTCGCCTCTCGGCGGGTGGATTTTATACAAAAAATATCCCTTCCCTTGCCGTCAGGCAAAGAAGGGATTCCAGAGGGCTCGCCTTTGGGGTGGGGTCCAGGGGGACTTTGTCCCCCTGGACGTTCCTTTTTGTTACAAAGGCCCGCACATTTTTTTTCGCTCATTAGGCCATCGTAAAACGGAGCCTGCCCACCTTCCTTGCCGTTACGCATTCAAAACCAGCGTCAT
>JAVBOQ010000212.1:0-21998 GCA_031550455.1 Eubacteriales bacterium | reverse complement strand
TATCTACTTTTTACTCTATCTCTTTCTCCTCTAATACTACTTCGCCCCGTCGCGGCGTGTTTTTTTTCTGGCTTTGTCAATTGCGGTGTCTCTCTCTTGGGCGTGTGTGGCGCCCCGCCCCCCCCCGTCCCCTCCCCACATTTCTCATGTCGGATCGTCCATCACCCCGATGAACACCGGCAGCCGCGTCTCCAGGTTGACGACCGCGTACAGGAACGGCGAATCGAAAACGACGTAGACGGGCTGCGATAGCGGCATCGCGCCTTCGACGAAGTCGATGACCGTCGCGGCCGCGGCCTTTGTCCCCTTCTCATCGACGCAGATATACACCTTTTGCAACACATCTGAAATAACCAGCGGGCCGCCGGGGCTGTGGCCGATGCCGGAAAAATCGGCGCGCGCGTCGTCAAACGCGATGGACAACCCCATTGCGCGCAGCGGTTCGGGCAGCCTGATCTCAACAGTCTGTTCAAACTTTGGCAGCGCCAGCGCCACGTCGTCGCGCACGTCAGCATCACGCAACCAACCCGAGATCGTGTCGCCCGTCAAACGCAGGCTGTCGATGCCGCCGTGGATCGGCTTGACGACCAGCAACGCGTTCTTGCCGCCGAGATACGGCAGCAGCACGCCTTCCACGTCGTCGGTGCGAATGTACGGGCGCGTGTCCGACTTGCCGTACATGAACGCCGCGTCGACCGCCGTGCCGTCCGCGCGCGTGAACGGGCTCTCGGAAGTCGCCTCCGGGCTAAACGGCGTTTCCCACTGCGCGTCCATCACCAGCGCGTTGATCAGCATCAGCCGCGCGCCCGGGTTGACGCGGTCAAGCAGCCGCGGAATGCGGCCTTTTGTCTTCTCGTCCGTCCACCCGTTGATCGCGCCCAGCGCGCCCGCGCTCTGCAGATCCATTTGAAACGCTTCCACGAAAAAATCCCGCGCGGTCGCCGCCATGTAATCCGGCTCGGCGGCGAACAAGTCGTCCAGCCAAACGGAGTTCGCCATCGAAAGCGAAAAACCGTCGCCGCTCGCCGACAACAGGCCCGCGATGCGCCGGCACGCGTCGGCGCGGGTGTCCGCGGGAAGGCGCAGCGCTTCGTCAAACGCCAGGCCGGTGTCGCCGCGCGCGCCTGCGCCGGCCAGCGCCAGCGCCATATACGCGGAAATCGGCGAGATGACCGCATTTTTTTGACTGCCGCGCACTTCCTCAAACAGCGCCTCGCCGAACGCCGAGACCTGCCGCACCTCGCCGGCGGACGGCGTTCCGGAGGGCGTTGCGCCGCCTTCCACTTGCGCGACGCCGAAAAAGACCGCCAGCAGCAGCGCCAGGATCAAAACCATCGGCCGGTTGCTTGTCATCGCAAAATCCTCCTTTGAAAACACCCGCTGATTGGATACTCTTTATCCTCAACCAACAAGGTGTGCGCATCCGTCCACCGGATTTCGATTGTTTCGGCTTCGCTCCCTCCCGCTTTTCGGCAGCGATGGCAAAGGCGGGCCGCCCGAAAGCGCCCCGCCGTGTCGTTTCTCACTGGGTTATTCGTCGCGCTCGTCGCCGTTCTGCTGCGCCCTGCGCCGCCTGCGCACGGGCGAGCTCTCTTCATCGTCCGGCGCGGTCGGCGGCGGCGCGATCGGCATCCGCGTCGGCGGCTGCGGAGAGGCCGGCCGTTGAAACTGGTTCGCCGGGGCGGACGGGCGCGGCTGCGTCTGCTGCGCGGGTGCCTGCTGTGCGGGCGCGGCGTTCGTGGACGCCGGGTTTCCGGCGACCGGCTTGCCGTCCACCTGCGCGCGCGGCATCGTCGAAATCACGTCCTGTGTCGGCGGTTTCTGCGCCGCCGTGGGCCGCATGTACGGGTTCTGCGACGGCTGCGCGGGCGCGCTGGGCCGCTGCTGCGGCGGTGTCGGCGGCTGCGCGCCGGGTTGCGCCGGCGGAACGGGCCGTCTGACGGCGGGCTGGCCGTTCTGCGGCATTCCGCCGCGCTCCTGCTGCGCCTTTCTGCGCGCCTCGGCCGCGAGCCGCGCGGCCTGCTCCTGCGCCTGACGGCGTCTCGCCTTGTTGTACACGGAGAAGCCGTAGAAACCGCCTGCGAGCAGCACCAGGATGACAATCAGCACCACCAGGATGCCGGGCGGGTTAAAGCCCTTCGTGTCCTCGGTCGGGAACGTCGGCGACGGCACGGTCGCGAACGGGTCGGGCGACGGCGACACGCTTCCGATGCCTACGCCGATCGCGCCGGTCGGTCCGATGGTCGGCTGCGCGGTGATGATCGGGAGATTCGTCGGCGTGGCGTACGGATCCGGCGACGGCGTCGCGTACGGATTGACGGTAACCGTCGCCGTCGGCGCGGCGGTCGGCTGCATCGGCGGCAGCGTGATGAACGTGATCGTCTGCGTGCTGTTCGGCCGCGGCGTGACCCAGGTGTTCGACCCGGGCTGGCTCTTGGCGGTGGCGGTCGGCGTGATGATGTTGCCGTTGCTGTTATACGACGGCATCGAGGCGATCAACTGGTATTCGCGAATCGTCAATAGCGAGAGGAAATCGCCGCGCAGATAGCCGGTTGTGCCGTTGCTCTCGCACTTGTACCATGTATAGCCCTCGGAATCCGTTTGCCCGGTGACGCGGACGATCGTGCCGATGCCAAGCTGTGTCAGCCGGTTGTTGCCGCTCATGGACGGCGTGCTGCGGAAGTTGACCTTGTCGCCGGTCAATAGGCCGAAGCCGCTGAACTGGTTCGGCGACGACGTCGGCGCGGTCGTCGGCTGCACCGTGGGCTTGCGCGTGTAGTTGGTGTATTCCTGCGTGGTAAGCTGGCGCAGGTACGCGTCGAGCACGTAGCCGTATGTGCCGTTATACTCGATATAGTCGTAGATGTTGCCGATCGCGTCCGCCTCGCGGAAGTACACGTAGACGACGCTGCTCTGCGGGATCACGCTGATCGGGTACGCGCCGATGCTCGGCAGCACCTGCAGCGGCGCGTACTGCGTGTTGACGATCAGCAGGCCGGAATACTGCTGCACCGGTGCCGCGGTCGGCGGATTGGTCGGCGGGTTTGTGACCCTGCTCTGCTGCTCTCGGATGTACCGGTCCTGTTCCGGATCGGTCATCGGCCGCACATAACCCGCGGCGGCGTATCCAATCTGCCGGTTCGTCTGCTCGACCAGTTCCACCTGATACCATTCGATGTTTTGGCTGTCCTTTTTGATGTCCCGGATCAGCACGACTTCATCGCGCTTGACCTGACCGATCACGCTACCGTTCGGGTCGTTGCGCACGTTAACAATGTTGCCGGTGACGTACGCGTAGCGCGGTTGCGCCCTGGGATCCCAGGTCGGCTGAGGCGCGGTCGGCTTATCCGTCGGCTTATCCGTCGGCGGCGTCGTCGGCGGATTTTTCGCCTGGATGTACGCCTCTTCCTGCGGCTTGGTATAGAATGTGATCTGGTCGGCGCGGACATAGCCCGAAACGCCGCCGTCGCGGTCCACCGTCACCTGCAGCCACCGCACGCCCTGGGCGTCGACGACCTGCAGCGCCGGATCGGTGTTGAAAATGACGACGTCGGTCGAATACAGCGTGCCCACCGGGTTGCCGTACGCGTCCAGAATGGTCGTTTCATCGTAGTTGATCGCGGCGAAGTCGCTTGCCTGCTTGCCGACGGGCGTGAATACCTGGTTTTCCTCGGCCTCGGTCATGAAGCGGAACGCGTCCAGCCGGAGATAGCCGTTGTACATGCCGTCCAGCGTCGCCACAGGCAGCCACAGGCGGCCCTCGGCGTCGTGCTGGGCGGAGGCGGCCTCGTTGATGTTCATGCGCAGGATCGTGTTCGCGGGAAGCGAGCCGACCTGGTCGCCCATCGGGAAGCCGTACAGTGGCGTGCTGTCGTAGAGGACGCGCATGTAGTCGCGGGCGTCCGCGGGCATCGGTTCCATCGTGATGGCCGGCTGAACGTCGTCGGACTGCGTGGGCTGCGGCGGCTCTTCGGGCGGCGCGTCCGGATCCCCGGAAGTTTCCGGCACGGCGTTGGGCGAGATGGTAACGGACTGCGACAGGAACGGCACGCCGTTGATTTTCAGGTGCAGCGTCTGCGGCAGGTCAAACCCGAGCCACTGGAACCACTGGTTGCCCAGGTCGTCCTCGTACGGGTACGTTTCCTCGCCGAGGTCGCCCTGGTACACGGAGACAATCTGTAGCTGCTGGTATACAAATCCGGGCAGCGTCTGCAGCCAGAACTGCGTCATTTCAGCGTCCTGGTAGTGGATGACGAACTGCTCGCCCGGGATGGCCTGCTGGACGATCTCCTGACCGTCCTCGCCGACGCTGCCGTCTTTATACAGGACGCGCGTGTCCACAAGAACGCGCTCCGCGGAAGCCGCGCCCGGCAGGAGCGAGCAGAAAAGAAGAAGAACAATCATCAGGGAAATGAGGCGGCGGAGCAGCATGCCGATCCCTCCTTTGGCGATATACACAACAATGCCATTGTAAACAGAACGATTGGGAATGTCAATTTCGTTCAATCGACAAGGTTCCCTGCAAAATTAGCGGACGGATGCCGCGCGTGGAAAGTTCCGCCAAAACGACATTGTTCAAAGATAATTTATACACGGCCGCGCAATTTGCCGATCGCGCGGTCCGGCGCGTCCTTCGAAGCGCCCCATGGCTTGTCGGCGTTGCGGTAATCGAACTTCAGCGTGAACCATTCGATTTCTTTTTCGATCCGGTCGAGGTTTTCGCGTTCGACCTTGTACAGCGCGTCGCGAAATTCCTGCGCCTTCCCGCCGAGGGCCGCCTCCGCTTCGCCGAGCAGCGCCCGGTAGTGCGGCAGGCATACGCCTTTTGACGCCAGCAGCTTTCTGCGGAACTCCGGGTCGGTCTTCCACAGGTGCAGCGCGGTGTACCGGTAGCGGGCCATGGTTTCGGCCAGCCGGTCGCAGAGCACGCAGGTTTCAGCACGCGCCGCGGCCTCCGCCCGGCCAAACAGCCCGCGCTTCGCCGCCGGGCCCGGTTGCTTCAATTCTTCCAGCGTCTGCTTGAGGTGCGTGTGCGTCATCAGCGCGAGGCCGAGCCGGTTCTGCATCGGCAGCATCTTCGCGAAATGGCGCGCGCAGAACCCTTTTTCGTTGACCTCAATGCGGACGGCTGGCTCCATCACCGACGCGCCGAGGAAGCTGTCCAGGTACGCGGCCTCCGCGCGCGCCGAAAGGTCGCAGAGAAAACATTCCGAATCGCTGCCGAGCGCGTCCCAGACGGGAATGGTGTCGAGATGATACCGCACGGCGCGTTACGCGTCGGCGACGAGCCACGCGAACACCGGCCGCATGTCGTCGCCCATCCATTCGGGATGCCACTGGAGCAGCAGCAGGTTCTCGCCTTCGCACGCCTCGATGACGCCGTCTGTCGCCCGCGCGACGACGCGGACGCCTTCGCCGAGCTTGTCGATCGCCTGATGGTGGCTGGAATTGACCCGGATCGGGCCCGCGCCGAGCAGGTTCGAAAGAAGCGTGTCCGGCTCGATGACCGCGCCGTGGCGGCCCATGCTGTTGCCGGGATGCCACAGCACCGGGTCGAACGCGTCCGGCAGGTGCTGGTACAGCGTGCCGCCGAGGAACACGTTGGCGACCTGACAGCCGCGGCAGATGCCGAGGATGCGCTTGCCCGTCTTGCGGAACGCGCTAAAAATCAGCGAATCGGACTTGTCGCGCGCCGGATGGTCGTAGTTGCATTGCGGGTGCGGCTCCTGGCCGAACCAGGAGGCCGGAATGTCGCCGCCGCCCGGCATCAACAGCGCGTCAAACGCGCCCGCGAGCGCCTCCGCGTCGGCTTCGTCGCGGGCGTACCCGGCGACGGCCACCGCGCCGGCCCCGCGCAGCGCGTGAATGTACTTGACAGTTTGCGAGATCGATCCTTCGGTACAGTTCGCGGCGATCAGGATGCGTTTCATGGTTGCGTTTTCCCCTTTCGGTTTTTCAAAATCAGGATTGTCAGAAGGACGATCGCGAGGGCGCCGAAAGCGGACGCCGCGATGATCGTGTAATCGCGGATAAACCGTTCGATCGCGTACAGGTTCCGGCCCAGCGTGTGGCCGACGTAGAAGAACACGACGTTGTGGACGACCGACGACAGCGCCACCGCCGTCATGCCCTGCCTTCTCGGATAGCGCAGCACACCGCCGACCAGGATCACCAGCGTGTTCACGCCGGGGATGAATTTACAGACCGCCAGCAGCCCGATGCCAAACTTCCTGTACCGTCCCTCGACGTACGCGCGCCGCTCCAGCGGCATGATCCGCTGAATGAACCGGATCGAGAAGATCCGGTCCGTCAGCCTGTACCCCAACTCGTACAGCAGCAGCGACGCGATCAGCGTCGCGCTCAGGTAGCCGGCAAGCGCAAGCGTCGCCGCGGAGCCGATGTCAAGCCCGCCCAGGCAGCCGCCGAACACCAGAACCGTGTCGCCCGGATAGATCGGAAAGGCAATCTGCAAAAAGCCGGACAGAAAGAAAAATCCAAAGATCGCCAGCGGCGGAAGCTGATCCACATGGAGCAAAATATCCTCAACCGCCCGTTCCAACCAAGGGTCACCTTCTTTCGTGCAGGGGTGCGGGGGCTGCGCGTCAGCCGAGGGTTTTGACGATTCGCAGGCGTGTCCGTTCGACTTCCGCGACCGCCTTTTCGATGTCGATCGTCGGGTATTGTCCGTCGCGGTACAGGATACGGCCGTCGACCATCGTCAGCACGATGTCGGAGCCGGAGGAGGCGTAGGCAGCGGTGTTCAGCAGGTCATGAACGGGCTGCGCGGTGGGCTGCGACATATCCAGCACGCAAAGGTCCGCGCGGTTGCCGACCGCGATCTCGCCGCAGTCGCCACGGCCCTGCGCCAGCGCGCCGGCGCGGGTCGCCGCGCGGAACGCCTCCATGGGCGTAATCAGCGTCGCGTCGCCGGAGAATCCTTTCTGCACGAGCAGGAAAGTCCGGATCTCTTCGATCATGTTGGTATTGTTGTTGCTGGCGACGCCGTCGGTGCCGATCGCGAACGCGACGCCCGCCGCGATCGCCTTGCCCGCGTCGAACACACCGCTGGCGAGCTTCAAATTTGATTTCGGGCAGGTCGCGACGGTCACGCCTTTTTCCACGAGGATCTCGCGGTCGCGGTCGTCGATGTGGACGCAGTGCGCGGCGGTCGCCGGGCGTTCAAACAGGCCGCAGTCGGCGAGGTACCGCGTAGGCGTGCGCCCGCCGTGGCGGCCCTTGCAGGCCTCGGTCTCGGCCAGCGTCTCCGAAACATGTACGTGCATCCGGCAGCCGCGCGCCATCGCGTCGTCCGCCAGCGCGCGCACGGTCGTCTCGTCCGACGTGTATTCGGCGTGCAGCGACAGGTCAATCAGAATCCGGCCGTCGTCCGCGCCGTGCCAGTCGCGCAGCGCGGCGTGCGCCTCGACGGTTTCCCTGAGCGTTTCATACGGCGCGCCGGTAAAGTTCGCGACGCTGTTCGACAGGTTCACCTTCATGCCGCTGTCATGGAATGCGCGCGACATATGATCGAGCCGACCGTACATATCGGTCGTCGACACGATGCCGTAGCGCGCCATTTCGGCGACGCCCAGCAGCGTCGCCCAATACATATCTTCGCCGGTCATTTGCGCCTCAAACGGGAAAATACGCCGGTGCAGCCAGTCGTGCAGCGTCAGGTTCTCGCCGTAACCGCGCATCAGCACCATCGGCGAGTGGCTGTGCGCGTTGAAAAACCCCGGCAAAAGCAGCTTTCCGCGCCCGTCATACGCCACGCCGTAATCGTCCGTGGGCTTTTCCGCGCCGATGTAGGCGATCCGCGCGCCGCGCACGCCGACAAAAAGATCGCGCCCGACGCCGCGCGGCAAAAGTGCCGATATCCCGGTAAACAGCATTCGCATCTCCCTTTCGCGTACACACCATCATATAGTAAACGGCCATCGCGGTCAATACGGGCGAAAGGCTGGTTTCATTAGAAATACCTGCCATCCGTTTCACCGCAGCCGCGCCGCGAGCCTCGTAAGGAAGTCCTGCGCGTTCGTCACCAGCGTTTTGCACGTCAGGCTGCCGCGGTCGCGCAGCTTTTGCAGCGGGAACTCGGACACGTCGACGCTGTAGAAGTACACAGGGCGGACTGCGCCGTCCCGGACGCGGAACAGCGGCGTCATGTTGCCCGTGGCGATCGCGTGCAGCGTCGTCGCGAGGCAGACGACGGTCGTCGCGGTTCTGATCTCGTCACGCATCGCGGCCGCGCCAACGTACGCGTCCGCAAAGACCTCGGGCAGCGGGCCATCGTCGCGGATCGAGCCGGTCAGCACCATCGGTACGCCGCGGCGGCGGCACGCGTCGACAATGCCGCCGGAAACGCCCGTTTCTTCGATGAAGCGCCCGATCGACCCGGCCCGCCGCACGCGGTTGAGCAGGTCGAGGTGATGATAGTGGCCGTTCGGCGCGCCCTGCTGCGTGTATACGTCCTGGCCGAGCGCGGTGCCGAGCCACGCGGCCTCCAAATCATGCGTCGCCAGCGCGTTGCCGGCCAGCACCGCGTGAACGTATCCGCTGCCGACCAGCGACGCGAACGCGTTCCGCGCCTCCGCGTCGAACGCGCACGCCGGGCCGAGCACCCAGACGATTTTGCCGTGATCCCGCTCGTGCGACAGCAGCGCGGCCAGGTCGTCGTAATCCTTCGCGAACGCGGTCTCGCGCGAGCGGCCTGTGCGGAACGCGAACGCCTCCGCGCTTGCGGTGTTTTCCGAAAACCCGCCGGTGTGGACATAGACGCCGTCGCTTCCGTCCTCGGCGCGGCCTAAAAACACGCGGTCGCAAGCCCTGAGCGCGCGGAACTCCTTCGCGGAAACCGTTCCGTCCGGTTCCAATACCGGCACGCAGTCCATCCGGCTCTCCTCGCACAAAAGCCAGCGGCCGCCCGCCCGAAAATACTCCGGGTAGATGCTCAGCGCGTGGTACCCGTCCGGCGCGACGCCGTCGCGCGGCGCGGGCGCGAGCGACGCGTCGATGCGGGGAACGCGGGAGAAGTCGGGCGGTTGGTAGGTAGGGAGGGTGAAGGGCATGGGGACGCTCCTTTCGGTGGGGGATGGAGAAACGGGTGGAGGCGCGGGGGACGCGTTCTTTCTTTTCGGAAGAAAGAACCAAAGAAAAGTCATTTTGGACTGTTATTCGCGGCGCTTTGGGGCGCGCAGGCCTGAAGTGAGGTAGGCTTCGTCGATATAGGGAAGGAGGGTTTCGTCCGGGTCGGCGTCGTCCGGCAGGTCAAAGTGTGTCG
Source organism: Eubacteriales bacterium (assembly GCA_031550455.1). Classification (GTDB taxonomy): domain Bacteria; phylum Bacillota; class Clostridia; order Christensenellales; family Aristaeellaceae; genus Avichristensenella. Next base: position 12,718 of record JAVBOQ010000212.1, on the reverse strand, counting down.
TGAAACGGCCAGGCGCGGGCTCGACGACGAGCGCGCGCGGGTCGTCCAGGCGGCGGCGGAGCAGCAGCGTCAACCGCACCGTGCCCTTTCTCAGGCCGGGCGACAGGTACGCGAACGCCCGGTTCGCGTAAAAACCGATGCAGGTTTTGCGCGGTTCCGGCCTCGCGCCGGGGTAGGACAACAGCCGCCGTGTCAACGATTCATAAGCGCTCATGATGGGAACAGTATACCCGCTGTAAAGCCGGAAAACAAGGTTGAATCCCTTATGCGCGCGCGGTATAATAGAAAAGTGAAGGGAGGCGTTTCCATGCCGAACGATATGTTTGCGATTGTAAAGGACAAGGCCGGCCCGGGCCTTACGCTGACGCGGAAGCCGGTGCCTGTTCCGGGGCCCGGCGAGGTGCTGATCAAAATCCGCAAGACCGCCATTTGCGGCACCGACCTGCACATTTACAACTGGGACGCGTGGAGCCAGAAGAACATCCATCCGCCGCTGACGGTCGGCCACGAGTATGTCGGCGAAATCGCGGCCCTCGGCGAGGGCGTGCTCGGCTACCCGATCGGCGAGCGCGTCAGCGGCGAAGGCCACATCGTCTGCGGCCACTGCCGCAACTGCCGCGCGGGCAACGCGCAGTGGTGCAAGGACACCAAGGGCGTCGGCGTCAACCGCGACGGCGCGTTCGCGGAGTATCTGTGCATCCCGGCCTGCAACGTCGTGCCTGTCAACCCGGATTTTCCGGAAGAAATCGTTTCGTTCTTTGACGCGTACGGCAACGCGACGCACACCGCGCTGATGTACGACGTCGTCGGCGAAGACGTGCTGATCACCGGCGCGGGCCCGATCGGCGTGATGGCCGCGGCGATCTGCAGGAAGAACGGCGCGCGCAGCGTCATCGTCACCGACCTGAACGACTACCGGCTCGGCATGGCTAGGCGGATGGGCGCGACCGCGACCGTGAACGTCTTAAAAGAAGACCTCCGCGAGGCGATGAAAGGCCAGCGCATGGTCGAGGGTTTCGATGTGGGCCTCGAAATGAGCGGCAGCGGGCAGGCGCTGTCGCAGATGCTGTCCGTGATGCGCAACGGCGGCAAGATCGCGCTGCTGGGCATCCTCGCCAAGGGCGCGGACGTCGACTTCAACGAGATCATCTTCCGCAGCCTGACGATGACCGGCGTGTACGGCCGCCGGATGTTCGAGACATGGTACAAGATGGGCGCGATGATCGAGGCGGGGCTGGATCTGACGCCGATGATCACCCATCGGTATCATTTTACCGAGTTTGAAAAGGGATTCGCCGCGATGGGCACAGGGGAGAGCGGCAAGGTAATCCTGGATTGGAGTCGGCCATGAACGAGCGCGCGCTTTCCATTTTCTCGGAACAGCTTCAAAAGATCGACGAGGCCGGCACGCGCAAGGACGAACGGCTTTTGTCCACGCCGCAGGGCGCGCGCATCGGCGCGGGCACGCGCAAGGGCGTGCTGAACATGTGCGCGAACAACTACCTCGGGCTTTCGAACGACCCGCGGCTGATCGCGATCGCGAAGGAATCGTACGACCACTGGGGCTTCGGGCTGTCGAGCGTGCGGTTCATCTGCGGCACGCAAGGCATCCACAAGGCGCTGGAACAGCGGTTGTCCGCGTTTCTCGGCACGGACGACGCGATCCTGTACTCGTCGTGCTTCGACGCCAACGGCGGCCTGTTCGAAACGCTTTTGTCCGACGAGGACGCGATCATCTCGGACGAACTGAACCACGCGTCAATCATCGACGGCGTGCGGCTGTCGAAGGCGAAACGGTTCCGGTACAAGAACAGCGACATGGTCGACCTGAAAACCCAGCTCGAGGCCGCGAAGGACGCAAGGATCAAAATGATCGCGACCGACGGCGTGTTCTCGATGGACGGAACGATCGCCAAGCTGAATGAGATTTGCGATCTGGCCGACCAGTACGGCGCGCTCGTCATGGTCGACGACAGCCACGCGGTCGGGTTCGTCGGCGCGCGCGGGCGCGGCACGCCGGAGCACTGCGGTGTCATGGGCCGCGTCGACATCCTGACCGGCACGTTCGGCAAGGCGATGGGCGGCGCGTCCGGCGGCTATACCGCCGCGCGCAAGCCGATCGTCGACCTGCTGCGCCAGCGCTCGCGCCCGTACCTGTTCTCCAACTCCGTCGCGCCGGCGATCTGCGCCGCGACGCTCGGCGTGCTGGACCTGCTCGAAGAAAGCGCCGCGCTGCGCGACAGGCTGGCCGACAACACGGCGTATTTCCGCGAGCGGCTCGGAAAGGTCGGCTTTGACGTGCCCGAAAGCACGCACCCGATCGTCCCGGTGATGCTCTATGACGCGAAGGTCGCGCAGCAGTTCGCCGCGCGGATGCTGGAAAAGGGCGTGTATGTGATCGGTTTCTCCTACCCGGTCGTGCCGATGGGCAAAGCCCGCATCCGCACGCAGGTCAGCGCCGCGCATACGCGGGAGGATCTGGATTTCGCGGTGAAGTGTTTTCAGGAAGTGAAGGAAGAGATGGGGATATAGGGTGGACGAGGCCAAGGAGCTCCGCCCTTGGATCTCCAAGCGCCTGAGCGCAGCGAAGGTTGAGGGCGAGCGATTGCGTGCAATCGCCGCCCGAAACCCGGCTTATCTTCATCAACACAGGAGGCTCCCATGCCCGACCTTATCGAATTTGACGCGGTGATCCAAAAAGTCGACGGGATCGACGGCGCGTACGTCGACATCCCGTTCGACGTGCGACAGACCTACGGCACGGGCCGTGTGCCGGTCGTCGCGACGTTTGACGGCGAGCGGTACGAGGGAAGCCTCGTTCGGATGGGCACGCCCGGGCACATCATCGGCATCCGCAAGGAAATCCGCGCGCGGATCGGCAAGCAGCCGGGCGACACGGTGCATGTGACGCTGGCGGAGCGGTAGCCAAGCCAGGGCAAACGCATGAACTGAGGTTCATGCGTTTTTCAGAGGCGCAACACCCCTTCCTCACCCTTCCGCCACCGGCAGCGTGATCCGCGCGGTGACGCCGCCACCCGGGTTCGGGAACAGGCGCAGCTCCGCCGTCTCGCCGTAGCGCAGCTTCAGCCGTTCGCGGATGCTGTACAGACCGTAGGCATGGCCGGGCAGCATGTGCGCGAGCATCTCCTCACACGCCGCGTCCGACATGCCGCTGCCGTCGTCCGTCGTCTCGATCAGCAGCGACGCGCCCTCGCGCCAGACGCGGATCGTCAGGCTGCCGCTTTCCCGGTCGGCGAACCCGTGCAGCATGCTGTTTTCCACCAGCGGCTGCAGCATCATGTTCGGCACGTTCGTCTCGTACAGCGCCTCGTCGCACAGCACCGTCAGCCGCACCTGCGTTTTGCCGCGCAGGTTTTGCAGCGTGACGTACCGCTCGGCGTGCATCAGCTCGCACTCGACGGTCGTCTCCTCGCGGCCGGGCTGCAGGCCGATTTTGTAAAAATCCGAAAGCGCTTTGAGCATCTGGACGGTGCGGTCGGCGCCGTAGTCCATCGCGGTCCAGAGGATGCTGTTGATCGTGTTGTACAGAAAATGCGGGTTGATCTGCGTCTGCAAAAGCCGGATGTGCAGCAGCCGGTCGCGGGCCGCCATGTCGCGCGTCTCGGAAAGCAGCGCGCCGATGTGTTCGACCATGCGGTTGAAATGGCTTTCGATCCGGCCCAGCTCGTTCGCGCTGACGGCCGGCAGTTTCGCCGCGAAATCCCCGCGCTCGACGCGTTCCATGCTGCCGATGATCCGGTCGATCTGCCAGAGGATGCCCTTGAGCATCAGCCGCGCCAGCAGCAGCGCGAGGCAGGTGAGCAGCACGACCAGCCCGACCGTCCGCAGGAAGATCAAAAACACATTGTCCTGATACTCGCCAAGCGGCATCAACTGGACGATGCGCCAGCCGGTCGTCGGAAGCGTCGCCTCCATCGGCAGCACGGCGCTGCCTTCGAACGTGAAGCGCTCCTTTGGCATGCCGGCGTCCGCGTACCGCGCAAAGAGCGCGTCCGGCCTTTGAAACTGGCCGCCCCGCGCGATGACCGCGCCGCTCGCGTCGCACAGCGCCAGCAGCGCCTTGCCCGACAGGTCCGCCCGGCGCAGCATCGTCTCGTACTGGTCCCGCGTCTGCAACACGACGACATACCCGAGCAGTTGGTCGAAATCCGCGATGTTGCGGATCATCCGCGCGTAGGCGATCGTCCGGTAGGTGAACAGCGCCTCGCTCGCGGGCAGTTCGTTGTGCGGCAGCCATTGCGGCGTCAGATAAGGCTTGTCGGCGCGCGAGACGCCGTTCTCGGACAGCATCTGGTCAAGCCGCGCAAGGCTTAAACTGGCGACGCCGTTGTTGGAAAGCCACTGTACCGGATGCGCCCAAACGAGCCGGATGCTGGACACCGCGTTCTCGGTCTGGCTGGCGATCAGCTTCGCCTGGATCTCGACCAGATCGTCCAGGCGCTGCGCCGCCGGATAGTCGTCCGCCGGGCGCGCCATCATCGCCATCAGCCGCTGATCCGCGACGACGGTATCGGCCGCGCGGATCGCCTGCTTGCAGGCCGCCTCGATCGCCTCCGCCGCCTGGCGCAGCGACAGCTCGCCCGCACGAAGGTTGACCTGCGAATACGCCTCGACTGCGCTCTGGTACAAAAGGACGCTCGCGACGATCAGCGGCAGCAGCACGCACAGGCAAGAGATCCAGATCAGCCGCCGGCCAAGGCTCATGTTTGCGATCCACGCGCGCATCGCTCAGTCCTCCCGCCCGGCGCGCCGCCTGTATTCGCTCGGTGTGACGCGCATCGCTCGTTGGAATGTCTTCGAAAAATGCCGCACATCCCGATACCCGACCGCGTCGCTGACCTCGGCGACGGTCTGGCGCGTTTCGAGCAACAGCGCGGCCGCCGCGCGGACGCGGCACTCGGTTTCGTACTGGCTGATCGTCATGCCGGTCTCCTTGCGAAACAGCGCGCTTAGGTAGTTGGGCGTGAAAAAAGCGAGCTTCGCCAGCGCCTCCACGGACAGGTTTTCGGCGAAATGTTCGTCGATGTGGCGCATCACGTCGCGGACAGCGCGCGAAACGGGCGCTACCGCGCCGTCCGCCTGCGGCGCGCACTGCGCGGCGGCCTGCGAAAGCGCTTCGGTCAGTTCGCCGATGTCGATCGGCTTTTCGAGGAAGTCGACGGCCCGCAGCCGGATCGCCGCACGATAATCCTCCGCCTGCGCGTAGGCGCTCATGAACAGGATGTGGCAATCGGGATGCGCCTCGTGAATGCGCAGGGCGGACTCGAGGCCGTTCATGCGCGGCATCCGCACGTCGGTCAGCAGCAGATCCGGTTTGTGCGCCATGCAGAGCGCCAGCGCTTCCTCGCCGTTTTCCGCGACGCCGACGACGGAAAGCCCGAGCGCCTCCCATTGCACATGTTGCCGGATGCCGCCAAGGAAAATCGGGTCGTCGTCCGCCAGCACAATCCGCAACATAGGCAAGCCCTTCCTTATAGCATGATGGTTTCCGGGATAATTCGTCGTTTCGGCCAATATTCCTGTACATTTATATGAACATCGTAGCAATACCCACCAAATCATAGCAGGGTCGCAGTGCCTTTGGCAAGCGCAGGCGGTATACTATAATCACGAAACGCAAAAAGGAGGCGGCGGTATGCCGGAGCGGACGGTTCGGCTGCGGAAGGCGCGCGTGCCGCTGTGGCGGCAATGGGATCTCTACCTGCTGCTGCTGCCCGGCGTGGCCGCGACGCTGCTGTTCCGTTACGTGCCGATGGGCGGTCTCCTGATCGCGTTTAAGGACTACAACATCTTCGACGGCCTCGCGGAAAGCCCCTTTGTCGGCCTGAAACACTTTGCCCGGCTGTTTCAGGATCGCTATTTCGTCACGACGCTCTGGAACTCGTTCATCATCAGCTTTTACAAGCTCGTTTTCATCTTCCCTATGCCGGTGATCCTGGCGGTACTGCTCAACGAAGTGCGCGGCCGCGCGTTCAAGCGCGGCGTGCAGACGATGGCGTACCTGCCGCACTTTTTGTCGTGGTCGATCGTGTACGGCGTGTTCTACACGCTGCTTTCGATGGATGGCCCGGTCAACGACATCCTGGCCGCGTTCGGCGCGGAGCGCATTCCGTTCTTCATCCGGCCGGCGGTGTTCCGCGGCGTGCTGGTCGTCACCGACGCGTGGAAAAGCGTCGGCTGGGGCTGCATCGTCTATCTGGCGGCGCTGACCGCGATCGACCCGCAGCTATACGAGGCCGCGCGCATTGACGGCGCGAACAAAGCGCGCCAGATCTTTCACGTGACGCTGCCCGGCATCGCCTCGACGGTCGTCGTAATGCTGGTGCTTCGGCTCGGTAGCCTGATCAGCGCCGGGTTCGAGCAGATTTTCATCATGTATAACCCGACCGTCTACAGCGTCGCCGATGTGCTGGACACCTATGTGTACCGCACCGGCCTCGGCCAGCAGAACTTCTCGTACGCGTCGGCGGTCGGCCTGTTCAACTCGGTCGTCAGCATGACATTGGTGCTCGGCTCCAACTGGGCCGCGCGGCGGTTCTTCGGGCACTCGATCTGGTAAAAACGCACCTGCGCGGAAGGAGGAAGGCCTATGCGCGACACGCGCGGCGAAAAAATCTTTTACGGCGTCAACTATGTCCTGATGGCGGTCGTCGGCCTGTGCACGCTGCTGCCGTTCGTGCATGTCGTCGCAAAATCGGTCAGCGGCGACGTGTACGTCGTTGCCGGCAACGTCGGCCTCTGGCCGCGCGGGTTCAACATCAACGCCTACCGGTTCGCGTTCATCAACACGCCGGTCACGCGCGCGTTTCAAAACACGCTGCTCGTCACGCTGCTCGGTTCCGCGCTGGCGCTCGGCGTCGAATCCGCCTGCGCGTACCCGCTGTCGCTGAGGGAGCTGCGCGGGCGCAGGTTCTGGATGCTGTATTTCGTCTTTACCATGTTGTTCTCCAGCGGCCTGATTCCGGGCTTTCTGCTGATGCGGTCACTGGGCCTTTTGAACAACCTCTGGTCGCTGATCCTGCCGCACCTTCTGAGCGTGTTCAACCTGATCCTGCTCAAGAACTACTACGAGGGGCTGCCGGACGCGGTGCGCGAGTCCGCGATGATCGACGGCGCGAACCACATCACGACGTTCCTGCGCATCGTGCTGCCGATGTCGCTTCCGATCCTGGCGACGGTCGCGCTGTTTTCCGCCGTCGGGTTCTGGAATTCGTATTTTAACGCGATGCTGTACCTGTCCGACCCGAAGAAGATCACGCTGCAGTTGTTTCTGGTCAACCTCGTCCGGCAGGCCGACCTGGTCGACAGCATCACCTCCGAGGTGATCGTGCCGCCGGACACCGTGCGCTCGGCGGCGGTCGTCATCGGCGTGACGCCGATCCTGCTGGTGTATCCGTTCATGCAGCGGTACTTTGTCACCGGCATCACGCTGGGCTCCGTAAAGGGATGATAGGCGTCAGCCTTTCACAAATATGATTGGGAGGGACTCTCATGAAACGTACGATTCTGGCGCTGGCACTGGTTGTTTGTATGCTACTCGGCGCGACCGCCGGGCTGGCCGAAACGCCGACGCTCCGCTTCCTGGGCCGCGACGCGACGTTCGACCTGGCCGGAAGCCCCGTCATCGAGATCCTGAAGAACGTAACCGGCTACACGATGGAATTCGAGGCGCTGCCGACCGGCGAGGAAGGCGTCACGAAAATGCTGCTGCTGCTGTCGGGCGGCACACCGTACGACATCGTCGACGTATACCCGGCCAACTTTGACCGCGCGCTGGCCGCGCACGCCGTGATGCCGCTGGACGACCTTTTGAAGAACGCGCCGGCGCTGATGGCCGCCGTGCCCGAAGACAGCCCGAGCTGGGCGCGGGTCCGCGGCGAGGACGGCAAGATTTACGGCATTCCGCAGCTTTCGCCGACCGGTGGCCCGGTGAACGCGATCGCGGTTCGCCTGGATCTGCTCGAGGCGCAGGGCCTCGCGATGCCGACGACGCCGGACGAGCTGTATGAGACGCTCAAGGCGCTGAAGGCCGCGTACCCGGACATGATCCCGCTGACGACCTCCAACGACTGCCAGTTGCCGTCGATCATCAGCGCGTTCGCCTACAAGAGCTGGGATGTTGTGGACGGCAAGTACGCGCCGGTGCAGCTCCGCGACGGGTACAAGGACTACATCGCGTATGTCAACAAGCTGTACGCCGAAGGGCTGCTCGACGCGGAGTTCCCGGCGAACGACAGCGCGATGCGCCTGTCGAAGTTCACGTCCGGCAAAGCCGTCATGACGTTCTTCGGCTCTTGGGAAGGCCCCGGGTTCTACAGCGCGCTGGAGACCGCCGTGCCCGGCGCGAAGGTCGGCTATCTGCCGTTCCTCAAGGACGCGAACGGCGTCGCGGGCGTGCAGGTTTCCGTCGGCCTTGAAAAGATCTGCTTCATCCCGAAAACCGCCGCGAACCCGGAAGCCGCGATTGACTACATCAACAAGTTCATGGAGAACTTCAAGGAAATCTACATCGGGCCGGAAGGCGTGGATCATGAGGTTGTCGACGGCGAGTACCGCCCGATTATGCCCGCGTTCAGCGCGCATGACACCGTGTGGTGGTTCCTGCCCGCTGTCGACGAGGCGAACGTGCAGGCGTGGTGGAAAGCCCGCGTCCGCAAGAGCCCCGAGGTCGAGCGCGGCTACATGGATACGTTCGGCGTGAAGGCGCAGGAAGGCCTCGACGTCGTCAACGACCCGCTGGCGATGGCGCAGCCGAACGACGAGTTGGCGAAACTGAACGCGGCCGCGAGCGTGAACTGGAACACCGAAATGATCAAGCTGATCACCGGCGCGGTGCCGATGTCCGCGTATGAACAGGCAGTCGCCAACTGGAAAGCCGACGGCGGCGAGAGGATCGTCGAGATCGTCAACGGGCTGTTGGGGAAGTAGAGAGGTGAAGGGGGACGCCAGGAGGCTCCGCCTCCTGGACCTCCGCCAAAGGGGCTAAGCCCCTTTGGAAACCTTGCTTCGCCTCACGGCGGGAAGTGATTTGCTTACATACCCAAACATGAGGTTTCCAAAGGGACGGTGTCCCTTTGGCGGGGATGCAAGGGGGAAAACCCTTGCGCCCCGTTCTTGCGCCTCTCTTCCATCACCAAAGGAGGCTTACCATGCCCACAAAAACAATTCGCGAGCCTTCCCGCGAGATCCCAATCTATGACGAGGTCGATGTGCTGGTCGCGGGCGGCGGCCCGGCCGGCGTATGCGCCGCGCTTGCTGCTGCCCGCCGTGGCGCGCGCGTCGCGCTGGTGGAGCACATGGGGTTCCTGGGCGGCGTCAACACCGCGTCCGGCGTCAACGGCATCGGCGGTTGGCAGCACGACTTTGACGGCAGACCGCTGGCGTCCGGCATCGGCGAGGAGATCATGCGCGGCATGGCGGCCATCGGCGGCAGCGACCCGGCGGTCGTCGAGGACGTGTTCCGCGCAAGGGACGAGCGCCCGACATACCGCGAGGGCGGGCTGGGCTGCTACTGGATCCGGTCAAACCCGGAATACATGAAGCTGCTGCTCGACCGGATGCTGGCTAAGGCCGGCGTCCGCGTGATCCTGCACGCCGACGCGGTGTATCCGATCGTCGAAGGCAACGCGCTTCGCGGCGCGTATGTCGAGAGCAAGTCCGGCAGGCAGGCGGTGCTCGCGAAGGTCACGGTCGACTGCACCGGCGACGGCGACATCGCCGCGCGCGCCGGCGCGCCGTACGAAATTGGCCGCCCCGAGGACGGGTTCTGCCAGCCGATGAGCATGATCTTCACCGTGTCCGGCGGCACGCCGCCGGAGCTTTTTTACAATCCCTGGGAGGATCAGCGCCACCTGCCGCCGCACGCGCGCAACCGGTACGAGGCCGCGGTGCTTGAGGCGCGAAACGCGGGCGAGATCGTACACAACCCGAACGACATCTTCTGCGCCGCGACGCCGGTCAACCGCGCGCACCCGGAGACGCTGAGCGTCAACTTCACGCGCATTCAGAGATTGCTGTCGACCGACGCGGATCAACTGACGCGCGCCGAGATGATCGGCCGCGAACAGGTGCATGAGGCCGTCCGGTTTATGAACAAATACGTCATCGGCAACGAGCAGGCGTACCTCGTCAGCGTGCCGCCCTACATCGGCGTGCGCGAAAGCCGCCGCATCCTCGGCGACCGCTCCCTGACCGCGGCCGACATCAAGTCCGGCGCGCGCTTTGACGACGCCGTCGCCCGGGCGATCTACATGATCGACACGCACAACCCGACCGCGATCGGCGAACCGTCGCACCTGGAATACCTCGACCAGCCGTACGACATTTCGTACGGGTGTCTGCTGCCGCGCGGGTTTGACAACCTGCTCGTCGCCGGGCGCTGCATCTCCGGCGACACGATCGCGCTGTCGAGTTTCCGCATCCTCGCGACGTGCTACAACACCGGTGAGGCTGCGGGCGCCGCCGCCGCGCTGGCCGCGAAGGCGGGCGTGACGCCGCGCGCGCTGGACGTTTCCGCGCTGCGCGGCTCTCTGGCCGAACTTGGCGCGCACATCGGGCCCGCGTTTGAATACCCGAAGAAAGGAACCTGACCATGCGCGAGAAACCAACGCTCTGGCTGTTCGTCGGGCCGCTGTCGCATCTGGACCTGTGCTTCGCGCTGCCGACGACCGCCTGGGTCGCCGAGCAGGCCGGCGTCCAGTTTGAATGCTATCTCGAGAGCGTCCGGCAGGGCAATTTGTTTGCCAAAACCGGGTCGACCGTCATCGGCGGCCACCATCACCAGCAGTTCAACTACCTGCACGCGCGCTTTGACGTCAAGCTGATCGTGTTCGGCGGCAGCGCCGTGTTCGCGTCGTCCGCAGCCGCGTTCGGCGACGAGGTCTTGATCGAGGCGGACACGCTGGACGCGTACTATGACGCGCTGTTCGCGATGTCCGGCAGACCGGAGCGCGTTCTGTTCGCGCCGCGCGCGGTGCGGGTGCAGCCCGACCGGAGTGGCGAGGATTTCGGCGCGTGGATGCATAACGCGCCCGGTGTCGACGGCGCGGAACTGGACATCGCGCCGTATCTGCACGCGGAAATCGCCTTCTCGCGGGCCGTCGCCTACCCGGCGGAGGACGCCGCGCTGTACCAGGCGCGCCATCCCGGCCTGCCCCTGTACGCGCTCTGGGCGAACGGGATCGAAGGCGCGGAATTGATCGACACGGCCGCGCCCGGCGACGGATACGGAACGCTGACGATGCGGCTAGCCCACCGCTGGCAGGACAAGGCGCGCGCCGTGGCGTTCGGCGATCCGGACGCGATCCGCGCGCAGTTGCCGTCGCTGTGCCGCGAGGGCCGCGTGTCGGTGTTCGCGCCGCGCGTGAACAAAAAGAATCGCGACGTTGTTTTGGCCGCCTACACCGAGAACGCCAGCCCGATCGCGGACGACGTCGCGGAACTCGCCAACGCGGTCGGCAACCCGGTGCTGGTGGGCCGCCAGACCGGCGACGCCGACCTGTTCGCATGGGGCAACCTCGGCGTTTCGATCCAGATCATGGACCCGAACCGCCCGGCGTTTCCGATCGTCGCCGCGCTGCCGCACCGCTGGGCGCGCGTGGCCGGCACGATCTGGGACGACGAGCCGGACGACGCCACGCTCGAAAAATGGGCGGACGAGGGCCGCGTGCTGTCGTCTTTGATTTTTCACTCGGGCGAAATGGCGCACAACGAGGCGATGCTGGCGCTGATCGACCTGTGCTCGATGACCGGCCTGAAGCTCGGACTTGGCGCGCACCTCGCGCGGTATCAGACCTGTCCGCAGATGTGGGAGCTGTTGCAGGTGCCGGTGGATCGCGGCGGTGTGCGCGGGCGGATCGAGCCGCTGCTGCACTCCGGCGGCCTCGGGATCATGGCGGAATACGGTTGCGCGCCGGAGACGCTTGAGGCGCACTGCAATAAAGCGATGGCGGGCATCGCGGACATCGCCGGGCGCGAAAACCTACCCAGAGGGTACTATTTCTTCTGCGACACCGACCTGGACACGCTGTCGTCGGTTCGGCCCGCGCTTTACGGTGCGGTCGGGGCGGCCGGGCTGACCTACGCGGTTTCGTCGGTGAAACCCGGGCGCAACCGGCTGGTCGGCGACGGCATCCCGGTGCTGACGCAGACGTCCCGCACACAGTGTCAGGGTTCGCCGTTCGTGCGGATCACGTCCGAGGAGGACGTGCACCAGTCCGGCTATCCGACCGCGCCGGGCTGGTTCATCGGCGTGCTCGACGCGCCGGTGATCTCGTTCGCGCCGTATATCTGGAACAAGGGCAGCCGTTTCATGCGGTTGGTCGACGTCGTCGCCAACGAACGGATGACCAACGTGTTGCCGGAAACGGTCGCGCGGTACGCGAAGATATTGAAAAGGCGCGGGCTGCTGCCGGACGGGCTGGCATAACAGCCGTTCCAACATCACTTCCGGAACGCCTACGGCGCGCACGGCAACCCAACGCCTTGGCAAGACGACGAAATTGTGCAATTCGTTGCGCTTGACTACCTCAACCTCCGCACTTGATCGCTTGGATAGTTGTGCATACCCTCATCCTCCGTTCCTTTGGATGAGTATGACGCATTTTTCTCCCATTTTCAAGTTCCTGAACAGGCCCTCATACCAATGGAAAATCTTAACGCATCCAAAGCGGCGAGAGATTTTTTCATCCGGCTAGGA
>JAVBOQ010000158.1:0-32199 GCA_031550455.1 Eubacteriales bacterium | reverse complement strand
GGGAAAAGATCCGCGCGCTACGGGCAATCTGTAACCGGAATTGGTATAAACATAAAACCCTCCCTTGCCGTGCGGCAAAGAAGGGATTCTTAAGGGCCAATGGCCCTTAAGCGGGATTCCAAAGGGCGGCGCCCTTTGGCGTCCTTTCGTTTCTACCAAACAGCCCCTTTTTCGTTTCAAACCGTCACTTCGGCGGTTCCGAAACCTCCGGCGCGGGCAGCGTCGGCTGCAGATGATCCGTCGCCGCCTGGCTTGCCGCGGTGTCTTCCTCGGCGGCCTTTTCGTTGCCGAGGGCAATGTGAATCTCCGCGCGGAGCCGGAAGAACATCGGATTGTCCCCCGAAAGGTCGATCGCCTTGCTGATGGCCGCGAGCGCTTCATCGTATCGCGCCATTTTGTGAAGCACCTGCGCGTACCCGGACAAAAGCCACGTGTCGTCCGGCCTTTGCGTCAGGGCCTTTTCAAATGCCGCCACCGCGCCGTCCCGGTTGTCCGCCTGGAACAGCGCCATCGCGTAATCGTACAGATAGCTCGCGTTGTTGGGCTCCACGGCGAGCGCCTTTTCCCACGCCAGCACCGCGCCGCGCATGTCCTCCGCCTGCGTATACGCGCCAGCAAGCCCGGCGTACAGTTCCGCGTTATCGCCGACCAGCGGGATCGCGCGCTCATAGGCCGCGATCGCCTCGGCGGCCTTCCCGTGGGAGCGCAACAGCCCGGTGTATTCCTGCAAATATGAAACGTTCGTCGGGTCGCCTTCGACCGCCTTTCGCAGCGCGGCCTCCGCCTCGTCGTACCGGCGCACTTTCCGCAGCGCGTAGCCGAGGTAGGCATGGTATACGGGCTGATCCGGGTTCAGCGCGATCGCCTTTTGGGCCGCGTCAATCGTTTCGACATACAAGGCCTGTTTGTAGAGCGTGAAAGCGTACCGCGCCCAGTAATAATCGTCTTCGGGCGCGAGCTCGGCCGCGCGGGCCCACGACGCCGCGCTGTCGGCATACCGCCCTTCGTTATCGTACGCCGCGGCGAGCGCGGCGTGATATTCCGCGTTGGCCGGATCCAGCGCGATCGCCTGCTGGAACGCGGCCGCGACCTCGTTGTCCCGGCCGAGCGCGTCGAGCGAAATGCCGTATCCGTAATGGTATTTCGCGGTCGCCGGATCCAGCTCCGTCGCGCGGCGGAAGCAATCGGCGGCGCCCTGATAATCCGCGGTCATGAACAGCATCTGCGCCAGCGCGTCGAGCGCCTCCACGGTTTCCGGGCCGACGCGGAGCGCATCGCGGAAAGCCGCGACCGCTTCCTTGAAACGGCCGATCTTTGCGCACAGGTTTCCGCGCAGGGTGTAGGCGTCCGCGTTGCCCGGGGCCAGCACGATCGCCCTGTCGAGCAAGGCGATGGCGTCGCCGGTGCGGTTTGCCTTGGATGCCGCCATCGCCGCGTTGTACCAAAGCGTCGCTTCGCCGGGATCCAGTTCCGCGGCCTTTTGGAAATCCGCGGCCGCCGGGCCGTACTGTTCCTGCGCGTACCGGAGCTCGGCGCGCCCGTTGTACGCGGCCGCGTCCATCGGCGCGAGCTCGATCGCCCTGTCAAGGTCCGCCTCCGCGTCCGCGAAAAACGCTAGCGCCGCAAGCGCCGCGCCGCGCGTGACATACGAACCCGCGCTGCCCGGCGACAACACGATCGCAATGGTCAGCGACTCGATCGCCCGCTCATACTTTTGAAGCTTGTATTGTGCGACGCCAAGAAACTGAAACGAAAGCGCGTTCTTGGGCATCCGCTTCGTCGCCTGCGCGAACGCCTCTTCCGCCTGCTCGTACTGTTCGAGCATCAGCCGCGCGTAACCGAGCCCATACCACGCGTTGCCTTCCTCAGGCTCGAGTTCGACCGCCTTTTGGTAGTCCTCGGCGGCTGCCACATATTCCGAAAGGGCGTTGTACGCCTGCCCGCGCAGCCTGTAATTTCCGGCGCTGTCCGGGTTGTTCTCGATCAGCTTTGTATAGTCGGCGACGGTGTTCGGATCGGAAGACGAACCGGCCTCGGCCGAAAGCCCGGTCGCGATTGGCGACGCGACGCAAATAAATGCCATGAGCAGGCATAAAAGCTTCTTTGGCATCAAATTCATCCTTTGCTTAGTTTGCATGCAGTGTACCATTTTTTCGCACGGGAAGCAACATTCGAAGTTTGCATTTCACAGAAATTCGGCCGCCCGCGTACGCTAACGAGAAGGCGAAATCGTACGGCGGGAGGCGGAAAGATGCAGATTGCGTTGATCTCTGCGGTTTGCGTGGGCGGCGCAAGCATTTTCGGCGCGGCGCTGGGCGTCTTGCTGTGCCGGCTGCCCGACCGGCTGAACGGCGCGATGCTCAGCTTCGCGGCCGGTGTGATGCTGATGGCGTCGATCGTCGGGCTGATCCAGCCGTCGGTGCGCCTTGGCAACGTGTGGCTGACCGCGGCGGGCATCTTCTGCGGCGCGATCTTTCTGCGGTGCGCGTACCGGCTTGTGCCCTGGATGCGCGGCGTCGCGGGCATGGATAAGCGGCGCGGGGCGGACGGCGCGCTGCTGTTCATCCTGGCGATCGCGGTGCACAACCTGCCGGAAGGCGTGGCCGCCGGCGTCGCGGCGGGGCAGGAAGACGCGGGCGCCGCGCTGTCCGTGACGCTTGGGCTGGTGATTCAGAACATCCCGGAAGGCTTGATTGTGATCATGCCGCTGGTCGCGGTCGGCGTGTCCAAGGCGCGCGCTTTCGCCCTCGCGGCCACGACCGGGCTGATCGAGATCGTCGGGACGATCCTTGGGTATTTTGCCGTCTCGGTCGCGGCGTCCACTTTGCCGTTCGCGCTGGCGTTCGCGGGCGGCGCGATGCTCTACGTGATCGGCGACGAGATGATTCCGGAGTCGCGCGAGAGCGGCGTCAAGGCGGTTTCTACATACATGCTCCTGCTTGGGTTTGCGCTGATGATGGTCGCGGACGCGTATGCGCGGTGAACTGCGCATATCGCCGAAAATGATTGAGATCAAAAGGTTTCGCCTCTCGAGTTCTTCGGGATGAGCGCTTCATTCTTCATGCTTTTCACCCTCGAGGCGAGCGTCCTCGTTTGACACACCCTATCCGATTTGTTATACTCACACCGAATCCGGGCCTGGCGGTTTACGAAGGCCCGTAAATCGGAGGAGCATATGCGTACAATTCTTGCCTTGGCTTTGGCGTTGATCCTGCTCTGCGGCGCGGTGGCGGCCGCGGAAGCGCTTCCGTATGATGAACTGACCGGCGAGCTGCAAAACGGCAGCCGCGCGGTGCCCTGCACGATCGTTCTGCCCAAGGGTGAAGGCCCGTTCCCGCTCGTGGTGATGAACCACGGCCACGGCGGCAGCCGCCAGGAAAACACCGGTTTCCCGGGCATCGCCAAAGCGCTGGCGGAAAAGGGCATCGCGTCGATCCGGATGGATTTCGCGGGCTGCGGCGATTCGAAGGCCCCGTTTACCGAGAACTACCTGTCCAACATGATTTCCGACTCCAACCTGTGCCTGGAGTACGCGCTGAACAGCTTCCCGATCGACAAGGAACGCCTCGGCATCTTCGGCTACAGCATGGGCGGCCGGATCGCGCTGATGGTGGCCGGCGGCGGCGAGAGCCCGTACAAGGCGATGGCGCTGCTCGCCCCGGCCGCGGAGAACGGCGCGGGCGTCATGGCCATGATGATGGGCGGCGCGGAAGGCTTCGCCGACATGGAAAAGAAGGCGAACGAAGCGGCCGAAGGCTATGTCGAATACACGACGATCTACGGTCAGGTGCAGCAACTCAGCAAGAGCTGGTTCCAGGAAATGCGCGAGTCGAACCCGATCGACGGCGTCAAGTTCAGCGGGCCGGCGCTGGTGCTGCGCGGTGACAAGGACGAGGTCATCTCCCAGGTAACGTGCGACGGCGCGATCGACGCGCTGAAGGCCGCCGGATCGGAAACGGAATTTATCCTCGTTCCGGAAGCGGATCACGGCTACGGCTTCTATAGCGATCAGCCGGACGTCACCAAAACCGTCGAGGAAGGCATCGCGGATTTCTTCGCCAAGGCGCTGTAAGGCGCGGGGGAACGATCGCGGGCTGTTGCGGTGGGAAATCAGGGAATGCCAAGGGGCTCCGCCCCTTGGACCCCCGCTTAAGGGCCGAAGGTCCTTTGGCAGGGTCCGGGACAGAGTCCCGGCGTTCCTTCCCGCCGCGACAGCCTTCTTTTTCTCTCAGTACCCCATCTCAATCGCCCGTTTCAGCACCCGCTGCGCGACCGGCGTCGCGACGCCGCCGCCGGAGCCGCCGTGTTCGAGAACGACCGCGATCGCCAGCGGGTGGTCCGGGTTGTCGACAAAGCCGACGAACCACGCGTGCGTCTGAATCGTCTTGTCGTCGCTGGCTTCCGCGCTGCCGGTCTTCCCGCCGACGGTATAGCCGTCGATCTTCGCCTGCGAGGCGGTGCCGGACTTGACGGTTCCGATCATGTAATCCTTCAGGATCGCGGCGACATTTTCCGCGCAGACGCGCTTGTAGCTTCGCGGCGGCAACAGCGACCGCGTGGCGCCGCGCGGCGTCGTCGCGGACAGCATCAGCCTCGGCTCCATCATCACGCCGCCGTTCGCGACCGCGCCCGCGATCATCGCCATGTGCAGCGGTGTCACCAGCACCCGTCCCTGTCCGACGCCGGCCCAGGCCAGGTCGTCGCGGGTCTGGTTCGTCGTGGGGAACTGCGAGTTGTACACGACCATGTCGCGGAAGAGGAAATTGTCGCCGAACCCGAACGCGGACGCGGTCTTCGAAAGCGCGCCGTAGCCAAGCTCCAGCGACAGCGCCGAAAACGCGGTGTTGCAGCTCTTTTGAAATGCCTCTTTGGCGGTGACGTGGCCGTGTACCTGCTGGGCGGCCTCGGTGACCGTCGTCCGCTCGACGACCATCGAGCCGGTGCAGTCAAACGTCCGCTCGGTCGCGCCTTCCAGGTTTTCAACCGCCGCGGCCATCGTGATGATCTTGAACGTCGATCCGGGCGGGTACAGGCCCTGCGCGACGCGGTTGACGAACGCGCCGTTGTCGTCCGCCCGCATCGTCGCGTCGATATCGCGCGGGTCGAAGTCCGGGTAGGACGTCGAGCAGAGCAGCTCGCCGGTTTTGTAGTTGATCAAGGCGATCGCGCCGCCCTCGTAGCGGGTAAGCTGTCCGGCCGCGTATTCGCAAAGCGCCGCGTCGATCGACAGCGTCACATCGTCGCCGCGCGCCGCGTCGCCGGTGAACACCTGCCGGATGCGATCCATCACGCCGGACTCAAACCCGAGCAGGTAGCGCGCCATGAACGTTTCCGCGCCGTTGGCGACGATGCCGCGAAAGTCACCGACGACGTGCGACACGGCAAGCCGCGTGCCGGTTGGGCGCGGGTACGCGCGGCTGCCGTCGACGGTGGTCGCCAGCACCTGACCCTTCCGGTCGAGGATATCGCCCGCGGTCACGGTCTGTTTTTGATTGGAAAGACGCGGGTTGTTCGCGTTGGCGAACCACCTTCCTCCGTAGAAATACACGGAATACCCAAAGTACGCGCCGAGGCCGATGAACAGGCACGACATCAGCAGCGCGAGCAGCCGGACGTTGTGGCGAAGCCGTTTCAAACGGGCACCTCCCATCCGTGCGCGAGCCGCTCGTCCGCCTCGCGGTCCTCGGCGTTCCGCGCGGATACGCCGCACAAGAGGCCCATCAGCCCCATGCAGGACACCAGCGACGTGCCGCCGTAGCTCATGAACGGCAGCGTCACGCCGGTCAGAGGGATCAGCTTGACCACGCCGCCGATGATGATGAACGTCTGCAGCCCGATCATCAGCGAGACGCCGAGCGCCAGCAGCGCGTGGAAAGGCGTCCGCGACCGAAGCGAAACCGCCACGCCGCGCAGCACGATGATCACGTACAGCCCGACGACCATCAGGCCGAACAGGATGCCAAACTGCTCGCAGAGCACCGCGAAGATGAAGTCGGTGGAGTACGCCGGGATCACACGGCTTTGCCCGAGGCCGAAACCCAGCCCGAACAGCCCGCCGCTGCCGATCGCCATCAGCGCCTGCACGACCTGATAGCCCTTGCCCAGCGCGTCCGACCACGGGTTTTGCCAGATCGCCACACGCGTCTTAACGTGCGCGAACATCATATAGCCCGCGTACGCCGCGCCGACACCGCCAAGCCCGCCGAGCATCGTCAGCGGTAGGTTGGAAGACGCGGCCCAGTACAGGAACAGCGTCACGAGATAATACAAAAGTGCGGTGCCAAGGTCCTTTTGCAGCATCAGCGCGCCTAAGCTGATCACCGAGAACAGAAGGCCGGGCAGCATCCCGCGCAGGCCGCCGAGCGATGAAAAAAACTGCGCCAGCACCAGCATCAGGAAGATCTTGACCAGTTCGCTCGGCTGAAATGACCCGATGCCCGGCATCGAGATCCAGTTCTTCGCGCCGTATGTTTCCTGGCCGATCGCGACCGGAAGCAAAAGCAGCAACACACCCGCCGGGATCATCAGCCAGCAGAACGCGCGCCAGTCGCGGATCATCCGGACGGCGGCGGCGCAGACGGTGAACATGCAAAGGCCGCCCGCGTACAGCCAGGCCTGCCGGATGCCGCGCGCCGGGTCAAGCCCGTACAGCAGCAGCACGCCGAGGCCGCACAGGAAGTTCATCAGCATCACGAGCATCGCGTCGGCCTTTAACTTCGGCGCGATGAACGCGGTCGACACCCAGGCGAGCAGCGGCAGCGCGGCCGCGAGCACCGCCGCGGCCAGATCAAGCGGCCTGTGCAGCACGAGCATCAGCGCGCCGCTGATCTCAAAGAGCATGACCGCACCGAGCGTCAGCCGCGTCGCGCCGCGCTTTTTGACACGTCTCTTTTTCGGTTGTTCCTTCGGCTCACGCGTCCGGCGTTGTCGTGCCATGTTGTCTCCCGGTCTTGCGCCGGCGGATCGTCAGCGCGGGTTTTGGCAGTTCCGTGGAAACGGGCGGTTCGCCCGCTACGGGCAGTATGTCCGGCGCGCCGTCCGCGCTATACCCGCGCCGCCCGCGCCGGATCGGCGCCTCGCCGATCAGCACGACGCCCGCGAACAGCCGAAGCTGCAGCGTGACGCCGCCGACCGACAGCGTCGCGCCGTGGCGCAGGATCGCCTCGCGCCGCACCGGCTCGCCGTCGACCAGCACGCCTTTGCCGCGCGGGTAGACATGCAGCCCGTCCCGGCGCAGCATGAAGCGCGCGGCGCGGTTTGGCACGCCGCCGCCCGGCAGCCGCACGTCACACGCGCGCGCGCAGCCGATCCAGCCGTCGCGCGGCGCGGGCAGCGTTTTGCCTTCCGGCAGCCGCTTTTCGTCCGACGTGACGACGGCCCATTCGCCGATGAACCCGGCATCCGGCAGCCGCCCGACGGCCTTTTGCACCGCCGCCGATTCCTTGCGCAGCCACAGCACGGCGCGAACGATGATCGTAAGCCCGAGCGCGGCAAACCAGTAGCGCGCGATATACGCGATCACGGAATAAAAGTCGTTCACGAAGACAGCATACCACGAAACCGTGAACGGAGCAACGGCAGACGAAAATGGGGACAGGGCGATTTCATTGTAAATGAAATCGCCCTGAATATGGAGAGTGTCGCAACGCGTGCCAAAAGGAAATCAACGAGAGAGAAGAGCGGTTTGCCGCAAGGGCGCAGCAGGCGATATCGGCGTTTCGCGGTGCCGAACCGATTGTAAGCGGAACGAACACATCCAGAACAGCGTGCAATGTCTCCATCTTGCTTTGGCGTTCCCTCCTCAAAATCCCTCTTCCACCGCAAACGTCCTTCCGTCCCACAGCGTCATGCGCGTCGACCACAGCATTTGCCGCCGCGCGCCGTGCGCCCGGTTGAACGCGCGATCGCCGTATTTGTCGTCGCCGAGCACCGGATGGCCGATGTGCGCGAGGTGCGCGCGGATCTGATGCGTCCGCCCGGTGATCAGGTCGATTTCAAGCCGCGACACGTCCGCGCCGGCCTCCACGACGCGGTAGCGCGTCTCAATCGGCAGCGCGCCGGTCACGGGCCTGTCATAGACACGCACGTGCGCGGCCGCCGCGTCCTTGGCGAGATACGCGGTCAAAACCGCGTCGCGCGGCGACGGGCAGCCGCGCACCAGCGCGCGGTATGTCTTTTGAATCGCGTGGTCGCGGAACGCCTGCTCGGCCGCCGCGCGCGCGGCTTCGGTCCTGGCCAGCAGCAGCAGCCCGCCGGTCATCACGTCCAGCCGGTGGCACGCGTATACCGGGCCGCCCGCGCGGCTTGCGAGGATCGCCTCGGCGGAGCCTTCGCCCTCCGACGGGACGCCCGGCGGTTTGTCGATGATGTAATAGCCGTCATCGTCGAGCAGAACCGGAAACGGTGTTCCCGGCGCGTCCGCATACACGCGAAGCGCGTCGCCGGGACGCACGATCGTGTCCCGCGCGGCGCGCGAGCCGTTGACTTTGACATTTTTCTCTGCGAAAAGCGCCTGAACGCGCCGTTCCGACAGCTCCGGCAAAAACCCGCGCAGCGCGGATTCCGCGCTGGCGGGCGGCGCGCCTTCGGGCACGATGAAATCAAACCGCCTCAATGCAGCATCCCCACGGCGCCAATCCCTGACGCCTGCGGCGGGCTTGTCCACGGGTTGATCCAGCGCGGCGATTCGCAGCTCATCTCAAGCAGCGCGCTTTCCATATACGCTGTCGGCAGCACGAGCAGCATCCGTCCGAGCGCTTCCCGCAGCGCTTCCTGGGACGCGCCCTGCTTGCTCAGCAGGCGGAGATCGCGCACCGCTTCGCGCGCGTCCATGTCGGGGCGGAGCGCGTTCTCAATGGTCAGGCGAAGCTTTTGCTCCGTCGCCTCTTCTTCCGGCAAAAGCCCCAGCATCGCGCCGGTAAACTGCGCCTCGGTCATTTCGGGCAGCAGCATCCCGCCCTGCGCGGTCAGCGCGCCGATGAGCGCTTCCGGATCGGCCAGCGACTCGTGCAGAAGCAGTCGGCACCCGGAGACCGTCTGACAATCGAACGACGACTCGAGGTAATTCTGCGCGAGGCGGCTTGCCTCGGGCGTTTCAGGGCAGCGGAGCACCTCTTCGATGAAGCGCAGCCGCGCGAGCCTCTCGTCCAAAAACCCGGTCAGGTAGAGCAGACCGCGCAGTTTGCAGCCAAACGCGCACAGCCTCGCACGCAGATCCTGGTGCGCGCGCCGCATCATCAGCTTGGGCAGCGGCGTCATCAGACGCGCGTCAAGCCTGGCGCACGGGCTGCCGCGCGACACGCCGGCGTCGCACCACAGCCGCATCCGCAACGTGAACGCGGCTTCCAGCTCGCAGCCCGTCTCGAGCGCCGCGACGCCGTCGCCGATGAGCATTTTTTCGACCAAAGCGTATTCGGTAGGGGACAGGCAATCCAGGTCGTCGGACAGCGTCGCCATCATTTGGCGGCGCGCGGCGCGGCGCAGCAACGCGTCGCTCAGCATATGCGGAACGTCCAACCAACCTTCGGCGAGCAGCTTTGTCAGGTCTTCGGCAGGCCAGTTGTCGATGACGCCAACGTCCGGCGGCGCGCCTTCAAGAGCGTTCAGGCAGGCCTCCAACCGGGCATCCAGCATCCGGCTGAGCGTGCGATCCGGCCAACGCTCGTTCTGAAAGTCGATGTATCGCTTCATAAGACCTCTTCATTCGCGTATTCGGAGGCTGACACGTTCATTATACCGTGTGCGCAAGGACTGTCAATACGAATGACAGGTTTTACAAGAAGTGTGCAAAAACAGGAAGGGAATGGAGGCCATTGTCGATTCTCGAGTATCTGGAATTCCATGCGCCTGGGTCGGGCACCGGGGACAGGCGATTGCGTTCAGCCGCGCGTCCCCGGGCGGTCAAGCCTCCACGCCGCGCCGTTACCGCAGGCTGAACGCGTATGGGTTGTCGTAATCCATCTTGATCGCGACCGACGCGGTCAGCGCGTCCATGTTGTACACAACCGACCACTGCGTGTAGCTGGTTATGTCGTTGGCGGTCAGCGGCTGCGACGCCGCTTTCAGCACATCCATCGCCGCCTGCTCGCTGAACACGCCGCCCGCGGCCGCGCACGCGGCCTTGCAGTCCATTGAATGCAACGCGCCGTCGCCGTTCCTGTTGGCGATTTCAGTGGGCATGAAATCGCCATCCCTACGCCGTGATGCCGCGCTGCCCCATGTACGCCAAAATATCCTTGACCTGGTTCAGGTTCCAGATATCCCGAACGGGAATCTCGATCGAAAACCGCTGCTCGAACGCGCCGATCAGATTGACGATGTCGAACGAGTTGAGCGCCAGGTCCCGGACAAAATCGGTGTCCATCGTCAGGTTGCGGATGCCGGTAACGCTAAAAACAATTTCCTGCACGATCTCGAACAAGTGCATTCCTCCTTGCAAGCCTCCGGTTTGTTCAGCGCCAAGAGGGACTGCGTTTGGAACCCAGGCGCGGCCTTGCGGCCGCGCGAAGGCTCCCGCGGTTGCTTCTGTGAGGGTTCGGGAACTCGCTGAAGCGTGGTTTCCTAGACAATATGCCGCTTGATCTTCTTCAGCGCGGTTTTTTCAAACGGCGTCTCTTTGATCTTGACGATCTGGATCTGCTTATACGCGGGCAGCTTGCCGTTGATCGGCTCGATCGCCTCCTGCACCTTTTGCAGAATCTCATAGCTCTGCATATCGGCGGTCAAATCCGGGTTTGGGTAGACCATCAGGCCAAGTTTGACATCGTCGTTCGCGTCCCCGGTGCTGACGCCGTACGCCATGCACTCGCGGATCAGCGGGATGCCCGCGACATAGCCCTCAATCTCCTCGGGCATGACCTTTTTGCCGTTCTTGAACACGACGAGGTTCTTCTTGCGGCCGCTGATGAACAGGAAGCCGTTCCTGTCGATCGAGCCCATGTCGCCGGTCTTGAACCAGCCGTCCTCGAAGAATTCCGCGGTCAGTTCCGGATCGTTGTAGTACCCATTGGAGACGGAAACGCCGCGCACCCAGATCTCGTCGTCGACGATCTCGACCTCCATGTCCGGCATGATCAGCCCGGCGGAGTGCGGCGTCGCCGCACGGTTGCGGTTGGCGGAAATCATCGGGCTGCACTCTGTGATGCCGTACCCCTCGATGATCTGCACGCCGAACGCTTCCATATCGTCCGCAACCTTCGCGTTTAGGTACGCGCCGCCGCAGACGATCAATTCGATGTTCTTGCCGAGCACCGTGCGCACGGCATCCATGAACGGCGACGGCTCCGGCGGGCCCTGGCGGACAGCCGTGCTTTTGCGCGCGACCGCGTATTGCTCCGCCTGCGCCGCCTGGCCGCGCTTTTTTAGCTCCATCCGGATGCGGCCCCAAATGGCCTCCATCACGAGCGGCACGGCGGTCACGGCGGTCGGGTTGTACAAAACCAGGTCGCGCATCATGGTTTTGAGGCTGCCGTTGATGCAGATCGTCGCGCCGCGGATCAGGTGCGCGTTCATGCCGGCCGTCAGCGCGTACGTGTGATACAGCGGAAGCGACGTGAACACGCGCGCGCCCATGTCGACCATCGACGACGCGTTGCAGGCGTTCGACATCATGTTTCGGTGCGTCAGCAGCACGGGCTTGGACGTGTTCGTCGTGCCGGACGTGTAGACAATCATCGCCGGCTGATCCGGGTCAATCGTGATTTTGTCGCTCATCCAGGTGCGAAGGCGGCCGTTCTCAACCAGCGTATCGAAGGAAAGAAACCCGTTCTCCTCATCGCCGTCGAGCAGGATCACGTGCTCAAGGCCGAGCCGCGCCCGCTTGTCCCCGTGGAACAACGGTATGTAGCCCCGGCCGCAGAGTACCGCCACGGCATCCGCGCGCCGCACCATCGCGACGATGGCTTCGTCGGACTGCTCGGTATCGACGGTGACCGCAACGCCGCCAAGCGTCGTAATCGCGTAGAGCGAAACCATCCATTCGTAGCTGTTCTCGCCGATCAGCGCGATATGCTTTCCGGCGCAGGAAAGCGACAGCAGCGAGGCGGACAGCGCCGCGACGTCCTCACCAAAGCGCTTGTACGTATAGCTGTGCTCGTTTCCGTCCGGATCGTAGGTGACAAACAGGGTTTTATCCGCGTACTGCCGGGTAACGGTCTGCAAACACTGCTTATAATCATCAAAGTGGTTCACAGTATAAAATGGATAATTGCCTTTCATGTTGCGCCTCCCATATTCGCGTCGTAGGTGCTTGCGAGGTCTTCCTGCATGCGATCGTATCGCGTGGACAAAAGACCTATAAACGCGTCGACCAGCGCGGCGTCAAACTGAATGCCGCTGAACTTTTGTAGCTCCTCCACGGCTTTTTCGTAGCCCAGGCTGGCGCGGTAATGCCGCGCCGACGTCATGGCGTCGAAAGAGTCCGCAATCGTGATGATGCGGGCCTCGATCGGTATCGCATCGCCCTTGAGGCCGTAGGGATATCCGCTCCCGTCGAGCCGTTCGTGATGCGCGCCGACGATGCCGGGCAAACCCTTGAACATGGACATTGAATCCAGAATCTTTGCGCCCAGCGCGGGATGCTTCTTAATCTCTTCGAACTCCTCCTCCGACAATTTGCCCGCCTTGGTCAGGATCAGCTCCGAGACGCCGACCTTGCCGACGTCGTGGAACAGCCCGGCGACACGGACGCGTTCCTGCTGCGCGGCGGACAGGCCGACGGCCTCCGCCAGTTCCCGGCTATAGTAGGACACACGGTCGGAATGACCGCGCGTATAGATGTCTTTCGCGTCAACCACTTGCCGCAGCACGCTGATCATTTCCATGTAGTTGCTGTTCAACTGCGTCAGCGCGTCGGTGATCGCACGGTTCTTGTCCTGAACGACCGCGTAGAGCGTCGCGTTCGACAGCGCGGAAGCCGTCTGGCGCGCATACAGCTCGATCAGCCGCGCCAAATCGTCGTCCGCCTTGGCGAGCGCGTCCGCGACCAGCACGCCGAACGGACGCCCTTCGACCGTCAGAAGCGGCGCGATCAGGTAGCCCTGCCGCGAAACCGCCTCGCACCGGATCATCGCGTCGTCGATCACCTCGCGCAGGCCCGGCAGAATGCTGGCGCAGAATTCCTCGAGGCTCGCGCGGTACTGCCCGTCGCCGCAATACAGCCCGTTTGAAAAGTCAAGCGGCGCGTCATCCCGCCCGCTCTCCGCCCGGGCGGGATCCGCCCAGATGAACATGCCGTTCGTGCCGACCAGCGGCAGCGCCTGTTCGATGGCCTGTTCCATGATCTGGATGATCGGCGCGAGCCTGTGGATCTTTGTCGAGGCGGTCAGCACCCTGCCGAGGCCGTCGCGGTAGTCGCGGATGATCCGCATCTGCCGGATGGACTTGACGCAGGACTCAACCAGCAGCTCCAATTGGTCAAACCGGTCGCTTTTTTCGTAATAGCCTTGAATGTCCAGCGCGCGCACCCGGGTCAGCGGCGGCGCCATCTCGCGGTGGCCGGTCAGCAGGATAATGAAGATATCGCTGTCAAACGCGCGCAGGCGCGACACGACTTCGTCGCCGCACAGCGGCTGCATCAGAAAGTCCAGCAGCAGGATGTCAAAGGGCTTCTCGCGCAGCCTTTCCAGCGCGCGGACCGGATCGTTTTCCGTTTCGACGAAAAAACCGGACGCCTCAAAGTACGCCTGCAGCGCGGATGTGATGGACGGATCGTCGTCCAATGTCATCATGGAAAAGCCGTTCTGCTTCGCGCCCGCCTTATTCTTTCGCATCGGCGATCCCTCCTAGTTTTCCGACAGGCTGCTCCTGCCCGTCCTCATCCGGTGTTTGCAACGGAATCGAGAGGCTGAACGTCGCGCCCTTCTGGGTGTCTTCCAGCCAGAGACTGCCGCCGAACTTTCCGTGCATCAACACATTGGAGATGTACAGCCCAAGCCCGGTGCCCTTGGTTCCCTTGCTGGTGTACATTTCCTTAAACAGCCTGTCGCGCACGTCCGGCGGAATGCCCGGGCCTTCGTCCGCGACGGACAGCACAATGCTGTTGTCACGCATTCTGGCGGCCAGCGCGATCGTGCCGCCGCCGCCGCTCTCCATCGCGTCAACCGCGTTGCCGACCAGGTTGTTGAGCACCTGCACCAGATTGTTGATGTCCCCGCGAATCAGCACGCCGCCCGGCAGCTCGTTGTCAAACGTCAGGGTGCAGTTGCCGCGCTTCAAGTCGTGCTGCATCAAAAGGAACACGCGCTTGTGCAGTTCGTCCACGCCGAACTCGCCGACGACCGACGTCGACATGTTCGTCGCGAGCCCCTTGACCGTCGTGATGATGTCGGACATGTAGGCGCAACAGGACTGGATCTTGCCGAGCCAGGACACCATTTCGCCGTAGATCTCCTTGTGGTCCTCCGCCGTGACATCGGGGTCGCCAATGCTCGCGTCGTACTCGTGCGCCAGCTTGTCGAGCACACCGACGCTGCCCGCGATCGACATGATCGGCGTCTTTAGGTTGTGCGCGATACCGCCGATCATCTGCCCGAGAGAGGCCAGCCGCTCGCGCTCCATCGACCGCGACAGGTTGTCCTGCTCCTGCAGCATGACTTCGCGCAGCCGCGTCACATCCTTGAGCATCGCGATGAACCCGCAGATGTCGCCGCTGACAATCAGCGGCGTGATCTCGACGGCATAATAGTTCATGCCCTTGTCGGTCAGCATCGTCTGCTCGTAGGTGATGACACCGCGCGTGTTCCTGGCGGACTCGATCGACGTGATCAGGTTGTAGATGGTGCCGCGCGTCTGGTCGTCGTGCCGGCTGGCGACGTCGTACAGGCTCGCGCCGATTTTTAAGTCGTATAGCGGCGTGAACACATCGCCGAACGGTTTGTTGTAGCTGACGACGCGCCCTTCGTCGGACACGACCGCGTAACAGTCGGAAATGCTGTCCAGCACGCGCACCAGCGCCAGCGGCTCGATGTTCAAAAAGTCCAAATAATAAATGGCGCCGCCCTGCGCGATGACGGTGACGAGAAACGCCAGCGGGGTCGCGGCGATCGACAGATCCATCAACTGCAGCGTGGCCAGGATGTTGATCAGCAGCGGGGCCAGGATGCTGAGCGTGAACATCATCGACTGCTTGAGGTACAGCCCGTGGCGGCTCTTGAGCCCGTACCGCAGCGAGACGACCATCGCGGTGGTCAGACAGGCGTAGCTGAACAGGCCTGTCACGATGATATACGGGCCGAAGACGATTTCGCTCGCGATGACCGAAAAAACGCGGTACTGCAGATGGTGCAGGGGGTTCGTGAACACCACCAGCACCGTGATCAGCGGCGGGATCAAAAGGAGCAGGAACTTTCGCGGCAGTTTGTCCAGGTTCTGGGTGAACGCGATCGCCAAGAACAGCGTCGCGACCGGCGTGAACGCGACGCCGATGTTCGAAAACGCGTCGCACAGAAACAGCGCGAAATTATCCGCCGGGTCGACAAGCTTCATCGCGATGATCGACAACTGCCACACGATCAAACTGACCGACATGGCCGCGTACAGCCAGTGGATCAACTTGCGTTTGCCCGCCATCAGGTTGTACCCGACAAACGCGGCGATGATCAGGATGTCCGCCATCATGATGAACATCATCACATCCGAGTAAATGGTCAGTCCCTCCTTCCCGGCTGCGCGAAGCAGCGCGCCAGTGACTTGGGTTCCTGCGACGGCCAGATGAACCCGGCTTCGGCCAGCAGCGAAACCGTCCGCGCCGTGTCCAGCGTGACCTGCCGCTCCGCCGCGGTTTCCGCGAAGAACATCTCCGCCAGCGCGGTCAGGTACGACGACGTATCCCGCGAAAGCCTCGCCTGAAGCAGCGCGCGGAACGCCTCGTCCGGCAGCAGCGCGACGCCTGTGATTTCGCGCAGCAGCGCCGCTGGCTGCACAGGGTTCGGCTGGCACAGGTGCAGCGCTCCCGCGCCGGTTTGGCTCCCGGCCAGCGCGGCCCGGGCGCACTGGTCAACCGGCGTCATCTCAAACGGCAGTGTGGCCCATGATTCTGGGGCGGCGCCGAGCTCGCAAAGGCCGCTGATGACGCGGAACATCGCGTTCGACGCGGCGTTGAGCTGGAACACGCCGTCCCGCGCGCGGGCGGACAGGCGGCCGACGCGCAGGATCTGCGCGGGAAGCCCTTTCTCCATCGCCGCGACGACGCGCGCCTCGGCGAGCGCCTTGCTGCGCACATACGGGTTTTCGCGCCAGTTCTGCCCGATGTCGAGGTCGGTCTCGGTAAAGGCGACCGGCCCTGTCCGGCCCTCGACGCGCGTCCCCGCGACGCTGGCCGTCGACACGTGGCCGAGCCACGCCCCGGCGTCTTGCGCGAACGCCAGCACCGTCTCCGTGCCGGTGACGTTCGTGCGCATCATGTCTGCCTCGGGCGCGTAATGGCGCACATCCGCCGCGCTGTGCCAGATCCGCGCGGCGCGGCGCGCGATCTCCGCGTAGTCCGCGAAAGCCAGCCCGAACCTCGGCTTTTCGATGTCGCCGACCACGGCGCGGACGCCTTCCGGCATGCGCCCGAAGTAGGCCCGGTAGATCTCCTGAAACCGCGCCTCGTCGCGGACCAGGCACGTGACTTTCTCGCCCCGCGCCAGCAGCGCCTCGACCAGGTGCGCGCCAAAGTACCCGGTCGCGCCGGTGACGAACGACTCGCCATCCTTGGCGCAGCCATGGGCCCGCGCCGGAACGTGGCGCGGCAACGCGGCAACGGGCGCCGGCGCCTCCGCCGCGGACTGCCCGGTTCCGAGCAGCGCGCTTTGCTCCCGAAGCGTCGGGTGCCGGTAAAAATCGTTCATCGACATCGTGTAGCCGTGCTGATAATACCGGTTCAGCGCCATCAGCGCGGTCAGGGAGCTTCCGCCCTGCTTGAAGAACGAAACGCTGTCGTCGACCGCGTCCGTTTTGAGCACCTCGCACCAGATGGCGTGCAGCGGGTTGACGGTCTGCGCCTTCGCCGCGGGCTTTTGCATCTGCCGGTACTCCGCCGGATCGATCGCCATCAGCGCGCGCAGGTTTGTTTTGCCGTTGTCGGTGCGCGGGAACGCCTCCAGGCAGATTGTCTCGGACGGCAGCATGTAGTCGGGCAGGTTCGCGGCCAGGTACGCGTCGAGCTTCTCCGCCGCGTAGCCTTCCGTAGGCACCAGGAACGCGCGCAGCGAATGCACCGCGCCGTCCTTTTCCACCGCGACGACCGCCGATTCCCGCGCGAGGCCGGAGCGCAGAATCTGCGCGGCGATGCCCTCGATCTCGATGCGGTGGCCGTTTAACTTGATCTGCCGGTCATTCCTGCCGAGGAAATCCCAGTTGCCGTCCGGGCGCAGCCGGACGACGTCGCCGGTTTTGTACATTTTTTCGCCGGGCGCGAACGGGTCGGGCACGAACGCGGCCGCGGTCAGGTCGTCGCGGCCGATGTAGCCGTCCGCGAGGCATTCGCCCGCGATGTACAGCTCGCCGCGCGCCGTCGGCGGGGCCATCCGGCCGTTCGGCAGCATCGCGTAGAAGCGGCAGTTCGCGTTGGGCTTGCCGATATGGATTACTTCGTCGCGCGTCACGTCCGCGAAGGAGCAGAACACCGTCGCTTCGGTCGGGCCGTACTGGTTGACGACGCGCCCGTTCGGGCACGCCTCGCGCAGCGCGTCGCGCAGCGGCAGCGTCAGCGGTTCGCCGATCAACAGCAGCGCCCGAACGCGCGCAAGCGACGCGTAGAACGCCTCGTTTCCGATGCACATCAGCATGCGGGAGGGCGTCAGTTGCACGGCGTTGACCCGGCCGCGCGTGATCCGCTCCGCCAGCTTCCACGGCAGCAACAGCTCTTCTTCATCCGCGATGACGACGGTTTTGCCAAGCGCCAGCGGCAGCCAGACATCCGTGACGAAAATATCGAAAATGACGCTTGTCGCGCAAAGCACGCGCGGGCAGTCGCCCAGCAGGCGCTCGCCCTCGATCAGCAGGTTGGACAGCGCGCGGTGCCCGACCATGACGCCCTTGGGTTGGCCGGTCGAGCCGGAGGTGAACAGCACGTACGCGGTGGAATGCTCGTCCCGCTCCGGCGGGACAAACCCGAACCCGCCGCCGAAAGCGGCCTCCACCGTCTGACAGGGCATGTCTTCGGGCGGCGCGACGCCCGCGCCGCACACCAGCAGCGAAGCGCCCGCGGTTTCAAGCATATACTGCATCTTCGCCTTGGGATACGCAGGATCCAGCGGCACATACGCGCCTCCGGCGAGCCAGATGCCCAGCATCGCGACGATCATGTCGCCGTCACGCCGCGTGAACAGCCCGATCCGGTCGCCCGGCTTCACGCCGCCCGCGACCAGCCGCTTGGCGAGCCCGCACGCGCGCTGGATCAGTTCCGCGTAGGTGTAGCGCTCCTTGTCGCCCCATTCGAGCGCGATCGCGTCGGGTGTGATCTCGGCGATCTCCAAAAGCTGCCGGTCGACCGGCGCGGCGTCAAACGGCGCGCGCAGCCGGTTAGGCCGGTCGATCAGCCGCAGCCGGTCGCCCGCGGAGACCGCCGGCAGGTCGCAGACCGCGGGATCCGCTTCCGTGACCGCCGTGCGGACCGCGGCCTCAAAGGCCCGTGCCCAAATCTGCACCGTGGCCTCGTGAAACTGAGAAACGGCGTATTCAAAGACGAAATCGTATCCGGTGTCGGTGCGCGTGCCTTCAAGGCTGAGGTCGAGCTTGGCGATGCCGCAGTCGAGCGGCAGCATTTTGAGCTGCACGCTGCCGAAGCAGAACCCGGAAGGCTTGACGGGCACGAGCGAGAACAGCACGTTGTACAGCGGGTTGCCGCCCGCCTCGCGCGACACGCCGGCCAATCGCACGATCTCGTCGAAGCGCAGATCCTGGTTGTCCAGCATTTCGGCCGCCGTCTCGCGCACGCGAGCGAGATAAGAGCTCAGCGGCTCGTCGTCCGCGACATGCAGCCGAAGCGGCATCGTGTTGATGAAATCGCCGGTCACGCGGGCCAGGTCGGGATGGCGGCGGCCGGACACGGGCGAACCGACGACGATATCGCTCTGCCCGGACCAGCGCGCCAGCAGCGCGCCGAACACCGAAACGAACAGCACGTACGGCGTCATCCGGTTCGTCTCGCAGAACCGGTCACACATCGCGGTGATCTCCGGGCTGATCGAGAACCGCACCTTCGCCCCGCGGCCGTCGAACACGGTCGCCTTCGGCCGGTCGGCCGGCAGGTCGGTCGACGGCGGCGCGCCCTCGAGCTGCTTTTGCCAGTAGGCGCGCTGCGGATCGAGCGCGGCGTCCTCGCGGCCCGCGAGCCAGCAGGCGTAGTCGCGGTAGCGGACGCGCGGCATGTCGGGCGTTTCGCCTCGGTATAGCTGGTCGAGCCGCTCAAACAGCAGCGCGCCCGAGATGCCGTCCGAGATGATGTGGTGCATGTCAAACAGCAGCGTCCGCACGCCGGCGGCGTCCGTCCACAGCGCGGCGCGGAACAGCGGCGGCCGCGATAAGTCAAACGGCCGGACAAACCCGCGGAACGCGGCCTCAATCGTGTCCGCCTCGATCGCCTCGATCTCGAACGGCACGGAGGGTTCTATTTTGGACACGACCGCGGTGTCCCGCATCGCAAAACCAGTGCGGAACTGCTCGTCCAGCTCGATCAGCCGCCGGAACGCGCGCGCCAGCCGCGCCTCGTCCGGCGGCGCGGAGAGCCGGAAAGCGCCGGGCATATTGTAGGCGATGCCGGTTTCGTCGAGGCGGTGCAGCACGAAGAACCGCTGCTGTGTCGGCGTCAGCGGATAGCATTCGCTGTCCGGCGCGGTCGGAATCTCCGTCAGCGCGGGTTGCCTCGGCTCGTCCGCGGCCTTCAAAAGCGGCGCGAACCTGCGCACCGTGCTGTTGGCATAGAGATCCGTCACACCCGGCGTCACGCCGAACGTCTTTTCGACGGCCAGCAGCATTTCGATCGCGTTGAGCGAGTCGCCGCCGGACAGGAAATAATCGGCGTTGACGTCGACATTCCGGTTGTTCAGCACGTTCCGCCAGATCTCCAGCAGCAGCGCTTCCGCGCTGTCCCTCGGCTGCTCCTCGCCAAATTCAAGGACGGGCGCGGGCAGCGCGTGATAGTCGATTTTGCCGCTTCTGGTCAGCGGCAGCGCGTCAAGCTGCGCCGTATAGGCGGGCAGCATGTAGCGCGGCAGGTACGCGGACGCGAACGACAGAAGGTCCGAACCGGACAGCGGCTCCCGGGCGGTGTAGTACGCGGAGAGCATCCGGCTGCCCTTCCGGCCGTCGGCGACCGTGACGGCCGCGCCGGTCACCAGCGGATGCATCAAAAGCCGCGCCTCGATTTCGGCGGGCTCGATGCGGTAGCCGTGCAGCTTGAGCTGGTTGTCCGCGCGGCCCACGTAGACGATCTCGCCGCGCTCGTTCCACCAGCCCAGATCGCCGGTGCGGTAGATGCGGCCCTCGCCGAACGGGTCCGGCAGGAAGCGCGCGGCGGTCAGCGCCGCGTCGCCGCGGTACCCGTGCGCGAGGCACGCGCCGCCGACGAAAATTTCGCCGATTGTCCCCAGCGGCTGCGGCCGGAGGTTCGCGTCGAGCACATAGACGCGGCAGTTGCGCAGCGGCTTGCCGATCGTGATGTGCGGCGCGTCGTTGAGTTTCAGGCTCGTCACGGCGACCGTCGCTTCGGACGGCCCGTATTGATTGTAGATGTTCGCGTCGCAGAGCATCGGCAGCTTTTGCAAAAGATCCAGCGGGAAGCTCTCGCCGCCGCAGACGATGGACTCCAGCCGCTCGATCGCGCCCGCGAACGACGGTTCCTTGATATACGCGGAAAGCCGCGACGGCGTCATCGCGAAAAAGCCCACGGCGTACGACCGGATCAGGCGCGACAGCGCGACCGGATCGTTGCGCTCGGCTTCATTGGCGAGGATGATCGTCCGGGCGTTTAACAGCGCCGCGGAGCTTTCCAGCACGAACGCGTCGAACCCGACGTTGCACGTCGACAGCACGCCGCCGCGCCCGTAGATCGGCGCCATCGCCCGCGCGAAGTTTTGCAGCGACCGCTGGCCCACCTGCACGGCCTTCGGCTCACCGGTGGAGCCGGAGGTGCAGACGATGTAGGCGATCGGGTCGTCCGCGGGCGGCTTCGTGAACTCGCCGGAGACGTCCAGCAGCGTCACGCCGTCCTCGTGCAGCAGCGCACTCGCGCCGCACTGGCGCAGCAGCGCGTTGACGCGCGCGGTGGGCTGGTCGTCGTCGATCAAAAGCCAGGCGTTGCCGGACTCTATGACCGCCCAGATGGCCGTGAACAGCTCAATGCCGCGCGGCAGGCGGATCGCGACGATGCAGCCCGCGCCGGGCAGCAGGTTGCGCAGCGCCTCGGCCCGCGCCTTCGCCCGCGCCCACAGCACCTCGTAGGTGATGCGCTCCCCGCCCGCGATGACGGCGACGCGCGACGCGTAGTCGGTCGCCTGTCTGCGCAGCGCCTCGATGAGCGACTCCCTGGGCAGCGGCGCGGTCGTCGCGTTGAACGTGTACAGCACGCGCTCTTCTTCCGCCTCGCCGAGGATGCGCAGCAGCCGCACGGGCTTGTCGGGGTTTTGCAGCGCGTCGGTCAGCAGGTTGACGAGGTAGGCGTGCAGCACGTCGATCTCGCCGGCGGAAAACAACTGCGTCAGGTAATCGTAGTCGACCAGGAAACTGCCGTCGCCCGAACGGCTGGAAATGTGGACGCATAGCGCTTCCGCCTGATAGCCGGAGTACTGCCAGCGCCCTTCAAAGGAAATGCTGGAGTCGCCGTTGTCGAGCATCCTGCCGTTTTGAAACGAAAGCGCGATGTCGAAAAGCTTGCCGGATGTGTAGCCGTTTTCCAGCGCGATCGCGCGGATTTCGGCGTACGGGAGCTGCTGATGGCGCAAAAGCTCGTACCAGTCGGCCTTGAGCTTTTCGTTGCATTCGGAGAACGACATGCCCTCGTCGAGGGAGTTGACGAACGGCAGCGTGGACACAAACATGCCGACGGTCTTTTTTTCTTCGTATGTGCGCCGGTTGATCACCGGCACACCGATGCAGAACCGCTCCTGCCCGCGCACGCGCTTTAGGTACACCGCCAGCGCCAGGTAAAACAGTGCGAACGGCGAGACTTTTTTCTGGTCGCAGAACGACGCGACAAGCCGGTTCAGCCGCTCCGACAGCGGGAACGACATGCGCCGCCCGATCGGGCTGATCGTGGCGTACTCGTGCTCCTTCGCGTGCGCGCCGGGCAGGTCCACCAGCGTGCGCGCCCAGTACGCCAGATCGCGCGCGTGCTGCTGCGAGTTAAGGTAGGCCTGCTCGGCCAGAATGTGCGCCTCGTAGGGCGGCGACGGCGTCAGGTCGGGTTCCTGGCCGGAGAGGAGGTTTAAGTAGATCTCGGCAAGGCGGTTCAGCATCAGCCCCTGGGACCAGGCGTCCGATATCAGGTGGTGCGTCTTAATCAAAACGCCGCCCGTGCCATTTGCGCGCTTAAAAACGGCGCAATAACACAGCGGCGCGTCGAGAGGCATCGGCTCGCGGGCGATCGACAGCGACCATTCGTCGATGCCCTCGCTGCCGGTCAGCGAAAAATCGAAATATGGGATTCGTTCCTGTTCATCCGGAACAAGGCATTGCAGCGGAACGCCGTCCTTGAGCATGACGCGGGTATGCATTTGCGGCGTCGTCTGCTTCAGCATCTGCACCGCGCTTTGCAGCAGCGGTATGTCGAGCCGGCCGCCGATGTCCAGCACGCTGCAAATGTTGTTGATCGGCAGCCCGGGGTGCGCCGTTTCAAGATTCCAAATATTTTCCTGGCTGCGGGAAAGCGGCAGAAGTGGACACGGTTCGCCCCCACCGCGCGATCGCGCCATCATGGTTGGCAACCCTCCCTGCCGAAAAATGGAATAAATTCAGGTTTAGACCCATACTATTGTATATTTGTTTACAAATATTGTCAATTGCTTTCTTGGAAATGAACAGATTTTAGGGAACCTTCAATGAAAACCTTTCCAAATCTTCTAAAAAATCGTTTCAATTCAAACGTTTACGGCATTGCAAAAAAAAACGATTTGCCGCGCAAATCGTCACGTTTCAATAATACCAAACCAGTTGTCAGGTCGCCGAGCCGCCGCCGTCCTTTTGCACAAAACGCGCATGGTACGCCTCGATGCTGCGCCCGATCAGCCGCTCGCCTTCGATGGCGGATCCGAACGACCGGACGACGGTCACCTTGCGTTCGAGCGTCTTGTACACCTCAAAAAAGTGCTGCATTTCGTCCATTGTGTGCATCGGCAGCTCGTCGATGTCCTGGTATTCTTCCATGGACGGGTCATGCACCGGCACGGCGATGATCTTTTCGTCGCGGGACGCGTTGTCCACCATGCGCATCACACCGATCGGCCGGCACTCGACCAGCGTCATCGGCAGGATCGCCTCCTGGCACAGCACCAGCACGTCGAGCGGATCGTCGTCGTCGGCCCATGTGCGCGGGATGAACCCGTAGTTGGCCGGGTAGTGCGTCGACGTGTACAATACGCGGTCCAGCCGAAGCAGCCCTGTTTCCTTGTCCAGTTCATACTTGTTCTTGCCGCCCTTGGAGATCTCAATGACAGCCGTGAAGCGCGCGGGCGTCACGCGCTCCTGCGCCAGATCATGCCAAATGTTCATCGTTTGTTCCTTTCCGTAGTAACGCCAAATGGGCTAAGTCCCTTGGATTCCCCTACACATCAACCGTCCCCAGCCATTCGCCCACCTCGCCGCCGACGCGCGCGCGCATCTCCTCCCGCGTAAACGGGCAGCCCGTCAACGCCTTTTCGATCGCGAACGGAAGCTCCGCGTCCATCGCGTCGGTGTACACGGTCGCCTGCTGAATACGTCCACCGGCAAGCGACAGGCCGGCCTCGACGCGGCCCCATTCGAACCGCTTTTCAAACGTCGCGTCGAAAGGCGGCGTCGCGCCGTAATTCCAGTCCCAGCGCGCGTTGCGCCGCGCCAGCGCGGGCATTTCGGGCAGATCCAGCGCGTCCGCGTCCTCGGCGAGGGCGGCCTTGCCGTACTCCGCCTGAAACGCCGCGCGCATCGCGTTCATCATTGCGTCGACGGTGATAAACTCGTTCAGCGCGCTTAAGTTGACCACGCGCGACGGCACCGACTTGACGCCCTTGGCGGCGAGCTTTTCCTTGGAAACGGCGAGGTACTTCGCAAGTTTTTCCGGGTCGACCGCGACCATCAGCGTGCCGTGATGCAGCGCGCCGTCCTTGGTGAACCGAAACGCGTTGCCGGAAAACTTGCGGCCCTCCGCCGTCAGGTCGTTTCGGCCGGAAAACTCGCAGTCAACGCCGAACGAGCGCACCGCGGCGCGCACGACCGAAAGCTGGCGCTCCAGGTCGTACGCGGCGCGCGGCAGGATAAAGCTGAAATTGAGGTTGCCAAGGTCGTGATAGACCGCGCCGCCGCCGCTCGTTCTTCTGGCGAGCGTGCCGCCGTCCGCCTCGAGCTGTTCCGTCCGGCACTCGCGCCACGCGTTCTGGTTGCGCCCGATGACGACGGTGTGCGCGTTCTGCCACAGGTACAGCATCGCCTCGTCGCGCTGCCCGCCGTCGAACGACAGGAGCAGCGCTTCCTCGCGCGCCAGGTTGTTGTGCGGGTTCACGTCCCGCGATGTCAGAAGCCGCGCGCGCATCAGAGCACCCGGACAAGCATCGTGTTCTGCTCGTCCATCTCCACCTTGCAAAGCCCGCGCTTTTCGAGCGCCTTGAGCAGGTCCGAGAACCGCTTGAACCCGACCGCCTTCTCGATGAACGTCGGGTACTCGGCCTGTACGTCGCCCTTTAAGATCGACGGGTTGACGCAGTCAAACCCGGAATCCTTGTACGCCTTGAGCTGCGCTGTGAAAATATCGATGAAGTTGTCCTTGTTGATCTCCTTCTTGCTGCCCTCGTCGCGCTTTAAGCTGATGATCATGTTGTAATTGTCGTTGACAACGCGGATGTTGCCGAGCGACGCGATGTGCGTCAAGAGCTTCCCGAACGATGCGTAGCCAAACGCCTTTTCGTTAAAATCCGGGCGCAGGCGAAGCAGCGTCGTTTTGAGCTCCGAGGCGTACATTTCGTCTTCCTCGGCCTCCTCGAGGATCGTCTCGACAAGCTTGGCGAGGTCGCTGGCGTTCAGCGGCTCCTCCGCATTGCGCACAGGTTCCTTTTTCTTCTTGCTGGATACGTTTTCCAGGAACATGAACTCGTTGCACGCGCTGATGAAGACGTTGGACGCGACCTCGCTGCGCGAGATGCCCAGCACGAACTTGCCCATGGCCTTCAGCTTGCCGACCAGCGGCGTGTAGTCGCTATCGCCGGACACGATGCAGTAGCTGTCGATCAAGTCGTTGGTGTAGGCGACTTCCAGCGCGTCGATGACAAGCTGAATGTCGAGGTTGTTTTTCTGGTGATGGCCGAACCGGAGCGACGGCACGACGTTGAACGTGTTCGACAGCAGCAGCTCCTTCAGCGATGTGTAACGGTCTGTGTAGCCGTATACGCGGCCGAGGAGGATGTCGCCTCGGATCTTGACGCGCTCGATGATGTAATTGAGCATCTCGGCCTTCGCGCCGCAGTTCTCCAGGTCGACAAAAATCGCAAAACGCGATGTACTCATAAAAATAGTATTTTCTCCTTAAGGTTGTTGTTTTGGTGTGTTTATTGCGGGTTTTCGAATCCCTTGAGCGCGGGCGCGCTGCCCAGCACCTTCGCGAGGATCCGGTCGTACCGCTCGCCCTCGGCGAACACCGGGCGGTAATCGGTGCCGTCGGCCAGGCTAGTCGTGCGCACCGGCAGAATCTTCAGCGCGGGTGGCGCGACCTCGCCTTCCTCGCCCACGGTGAACGTCGCCTGCGCGACGTACGCGTCGCGGTCGCCCGGATCGGTGTTGCCGCCGAACACGAGGTTGCCGAGGCTGTAAAGGATGTAGCGTTCCTCGTACAGCTCGATGCCCTGAATGATGTGCGGGTGGTGCCCGACGACAATATCCGCGCCGGACTTGATCGCCGCGCGGCCGATGTTCCGCTGGTCGCGCGTGTATTCCTCATACTCGCTGCCCCAGTGGAACGACGCGATGACGATCCGGCAGCCGGCTTCGCGCAGCGCCTTGACATCCTTGCTGATGTCGCGTTTGCCGTCCTTGTAGTCAAACGTGTTGCCGATCAGGCCGATCTTGACGCCCTTGACCTCGACAATAGCCGGCGCGCCCGGCGCGCAGTACGGGATGCCCGCGGCGTCGAGCGCGGCCATCGTATCCTCTTTGCCCTGCTTGCCGTAGTCGCCGAAATGGTTGTTCGCGAGGTTAACCGCGTCGACCGCGCCGAGCTTCAGGATCTCGGTGTACTCAGCCGGGCCTTTGAAGTTGAACAGCTTTTCAACCTTGTCGGTGGACTCGGTCAGCGTGCCCTCAAAGTTGACCAGCGTCAGGTCGTCCTTTGAAAACACGTCGACGAGGCCCGAAAACGGCCAGGCGTAGCCCTTCTCCTTGACGACGTTGAAAAACCCTTCTGCGCGCTTGCGCTGGCCGTCGGTGCAGCCGATCGTGCAGTCGCCGCCGAGCGACACGACGATCGTGCGCGGCCAGCCGTCCTCCCCGCTGTCCGTCACGGCGGGCGTGGCGGAGGGGATGGCGGCGTCCTGCGAAAAGCTGAAATATGTCTCCGCCGCCGCGGAAGACAGCGTCACAAGCAGGGCCGCCAGCAAAGCGAAGAAACGTTTCATTTGCACCTCATGGCCATTCGGTCGGGTAGGACGGCACAGCGTACGCAAGGCCTTGGCCGTTTTCAAGCATCGTCCCGGTCACGCGCCTCGCGCCGTCGCCGTCCGGCGCGAACGGCGTGATCATCAGGTCGTTCTTGCCGCTCATCTCGCCGCTCTGCCCGGTCGCGGACGAAATCGAGCACGGGATGATCCGGAACGGGCCGCCCGTCACAGCGCCGTCCTCAACGAAGAACTTCTGCTGGAACAGGAACGTGTCCATGTCGCTGGGTTGCGTGTTCCCGGAGAAGCTGCAGTTGGACAGCGAGTAGACGATGTACCGGCCGTTGTACAGCTCGATCGGGTTGATCCGGTGGCTGTGGTGGCCGAGCACAAGGTCCGCGCCCGCGTCGACCGCCATGCGGCCGAGCTTGATCTGGTTCTCGCGCGGTGCGTAGTCCTTCTCGAATCCCCAGTGAAACGACACGATCACCAGATCGTATTTCGCCTTCGCCGCCGCGATTTCCCCGGGCACGCGCGCGAACAGGTCGTCGTACCGGTCAAACGTCTGGTACGCGAGCATCCCGACCGACACGCCTTTGACGGCGTATTCGCCGATTTCGCCGTCGCGCGCGTAGACGACGCCGTGCTGCCGGAACGCCTCGATCGTGTCGTCGCGGCCCTTTTCGTAGAAATCCATTACGTGGTTGTTCTCGAAAGAGACCGCCTCGACCGACCCGAGCGTCAACATCGCGACCTGATCCCGCGGCGCTTTGAACACGAACTCGTTGTCCTTGTGCTTCGTCGCGTCCGTCAGCGTGCCTTCAAAATTGACGATCGTCAGGTCGTCGTTTTCGAAGATGTCCCGCACGTTGGCGAAGAAGAAGCGCAGATCGCCCTGCCGCCCGTCGATCAGCTTGGTGTACCAGTTCGACTTCGGGTTCTTGCGCATGTTGCCGCCGATCGTCACGTCGCCCGCCGCGGTGACGATCAGCTCCGTCCGGGCCGGCGGTTCGGCGGACGGCGTCGCCGAGGCTTCCGCCCGCGGCGCGGGCGACGCGGTTTCACCGAAGCTGAAGTATGTTTCGCCGTCGCCCGCGGGATCGTTCGGGGCGCGCGTCGCGTTGTCGGCCAGCGCAATGCCGGCGAGAACGAAATACGCGATCAGCAAAACCAGGGCGACGGAACGGCGCATCAGACAACACCTCCGGTCGGGCAGATACTATAGTATACCACCGACGCGGTTTTGTAGCAAGTTTTTCATTTTTGTAACACATGGAGGTCCAGGAGGCAGAGCCTCCTGGCGTCTCCTCGTTCCTCCCGCTCAATCCAGCCCATACCGCCCCTGGTGCTTCTCTCTCTCGCAAAGCCACCGCCCGTCGGTGAAGTCCGGTACGGGCACCGGGGCCGATCCTGTCGCGATCGACTGTTCGGACAGCGCCGTGACGGCCATCCACGCGGCCGCGTCGTACACGTCGATCGGGAACGGCTGTTTTTGCTGAATGCTCTCGACGAACGCGCGCAGCACGAGGTAGTCCATGCCGCCGTGGCCGCCGCGCGCGCCAAACGCCTCGTATTCGACCCAGAGCGGGTGGCGGAACTCGTCCATGTACGCTTTGTCGTTCTCCCAGCGGTGTGTCCAGTGCGTCGGATCGCCCGGCGAGCGGCCCTCGAGGTAAATCGAGCGGTTGTCCTCCATCCAGATACCGCGCGTGCCCTGCACGCGGCCTCCGCGCGAGTACGGGCGCGGCAGCGTGCAGTCATGCGTCAGCACGATGGTCTCGCCGTTGGCGCAGCGGATCATCGTCGTTACGACGTCGCCTTCGTTGTAGACCGCGTTGGCACACGGCTCGCCCGCGCGGTGCTCCGCCTGCCACGCGCGCTGCCCGGCGGCCTTCGACGCCATCGACACAAGGCTGACCATCTGGTTGCCGCGGTTCAGGTTCAGGTATTTGGCGATCGGGCCGAGCTCATGGGTCGGGTACAACTCGCCGTTTCTGCGCATGAAATGGCGCTGGCGGTAATGGCGCGTGATGTCGCCGCGGCCGATCTCGTCGCGCAGGTCGTGCTGATACCCGCCCTGGCAATGCACCATCTCGCCGAACAGCCCCTGTCGGATCATGTTCAGCACGGCCATTTCCTCGCGGCCGTAGCAGCAGTTTTCCAGCAGCATGCACGGCACGCCGGTTTCCTCGCTGGCCCGGACAAGCTGCCAGCATTCGTCGATCGACGCCGCGCCGCCGACCTCCATGCCCGGAATCACGCCCTGCCGCATCGCGTCGACGGCGAGCCGGATGTGCGTCTCCCACGACGTCATGATGATGACGGCCTCGAGGTCGCCGCGCCGAAGCAGCGCGCCCGCGTCCGTCGTGCCGTCCGGAGTTTCGCCGCGCGCCTCCAGCACCCTTTGCCGCGCGCGTTCGACGCGGTC
This sequence comes from Eubacteriales bacterium, assembly GCA_031550455.1. Taxonomy (GTDB): domain Bacteria; phylum Bacillota; class Clostridia; order Christensenellales; family Aristaeellaceae; genus Avichristensenella. The sequence goes on along the minus strand of JAVBOQ010000158.1, from coordinate 3,018 downwards.
CGGATAAACGTCGCAGACGGCGGCGATCGTAACATCCGCCATCGGCAGCAGCACATTCAACTGTTCATATCCCCGGTTGCCAAGCCCGATAATTCCGACCCGCACCGCGCGGCCCGCGTCGCCCATGTTCATTTGCTTTCCTCCCCGGCCGTTTGATCCTCCGTATTGTATCGCAAAGCGCATACGCGCGCAATCGGTTCATAATCATTCGGCAAACTCTTGACATCTGCATAATTATACCGTATAGTGAAAGTCAGGGTTTTGTACCCGTTCGGAACGCATGAGGAGGTGCTTTCATGCAATATGCGGCGCATGCGCTGGGCGCGGTGTCGTTTATCGATCAGTTCACGCGCAACTTCATCACGGCGGATCGCTGGAAACTGCTTCTGGGCGGCCTTTCGACGACGCTGATCGTGTCAGGCCTCGCGGTGGTGCTGGGCATAGCGCTCGGCGTGCTGCTGGCGCTGATGCGGCTGTCGAAGTTCAAGCCGTTTTCGTTCTTCGCGGGCGGCTATATCGACGCGATTCGCGGCACGCCGATGGTTGTGCAACTGATGATCTTTTATTTCGTGCTGCTCGGCCCGACGACGGGGCTGGACAAGGTGTACATCGCGGCCATCGCGTTCGGGTGCAACAGCGCGGCGTACGTCGCGGAGATCGTCCGCGCGGGCATCCTGTCGATCGATCAGGGGCAGGCCGAGGCCGGCCGCTCGCTCGGGCTGACCGACGCGATGACGATGCGGCTGATCGTGCTGCCGCAGGCGATCAAGAACATCTTGCCCGCGCTCGGCAACGAGCTGATCATGCTCATCAAGGAGACGTCGATCTTGGGTTACATCGGCGTCGTCGACCTGACGCGCGCGGGTGAGCAAATTCGCACGCGCACGCTCGACGCGTTCCTGCCGCTCTTGGCGGTCGCGCTGGTGTACTATATCATCGTCAAGATCCTGTCTTTCCTTTTGAAGAAGCTCGAAAGGAGGCTGCGCGAAAGTGATCGACGTTAAAGGCCTGCGAAAGTCGTTCGGACAGCTCGAGGTGCTGCGCGGCGTGGACACGCGCATCGCGCGCGGTGAAAAGGTCGTCGTCATCGGGCCGAGCGGCAGCGGGAAATCGACGTTCCTGCGCTGCCTGAACCTGCTCGAAACGCCGACCGCAGGCACAATCCTGTTCGACGGCGCCGACATCACCGCGCCCAAGTGCGACAAGCCGCGCATCCGCCGCCGGATGGGCATGACGTTTCAGCATTTCAACCTGTTTCCACACCTGACGGTGACGCAGAACATGACGCTCGCGCCGACGCGGCTCAAACTGATGACGCAGGCCCAGGCGAGGGAAGAGGCGGCCGCGCTGCTGCAGCGCGTCGGCCTTGCCGACAAGGCGGACGAGTACCCGGGGCGGCTCTCCGGCGGGCAGAAGCAGCGCATCGCGATCGTCCGCTCGCTGATGATGAAGCCCGACGTGATGCTGTTCGACGAGCCGACCAGCGCGCTCGACCCGGAGATGGTCGGCGAGGTGCTCGAGGTCATGAAGGGGCTGGCGCTGCAGGGGATGACGATGGTCGTCGTCACACACGAGATGGGTTTCGCGCGCGAGGTCGGCGACCGCGTGCTGTTCATGGACGAAGGGCTGATCGTCGAGGAGGGAACGCCCGCGGCAGTCCTCGGCAGCCCAAAAGAGCCAAGGACACAGGATTTTCTCAATAAGGTGCTATAATACGTTCCGCAAAGAAGGAAAAAGCGACTGAAAGTCGAAGGTCTTTGGTACAGGTCACAATGCTGCGAGGAGGTCGAAACGATGAATATCCGCATGAGTTCCAAGGAATTCTCCGTGTCCCCCGCGCTCTGGGCCCGGATCGAACGCAAGATCAACAAACTGTCGCGGTACTTCGACCCGAATGTCGAGGCGCAGGTTCGGCTCTCCGCCGAGGCGCGCCGGCGCATCGCGGAAATCACCATTCCGTTCAAGGGCGGTATCCTCCGCGCGGAGGAGAGCACCCAGGACATGTACCAGTCGATCGACAGCGCGCTGATCAAAATTGAGCGGCAGATTCGCCGCCATCGCACTAGGCTGGAAAAGCGCCTGCGCGAGGACGCGTTCGAAAACGACGTGCCGGAGTTCTACGAGGAGTTCGAACCCGAGGAGCCGACGCCGAAGCTGGTGCGCACCAAGCGCTACCCGATGAAGCCGATGAACGTCGAGGACGCCATCGACCAGATGGAGATGTTGGGCCACTCGTTCTTCATCTTTGTCAACGCCGAATCGAGCAAGGCGTGCGTCATCTACCGCCGGAACGACGGCAACCTGGGGTTGCTGGAACCGGAGGCGTAACGGGGAACGGAACGGAGACTGTCGCGGGAGAGATGAGGGGAACGCCAGGAGGCTCCGCCTCCTGGACCTCCGCTTAAGGGCCATTGGCCCTTAAGAATCCCTTTTTGAGGCGGGGTTTGATGATCCAGCCCGCCGTGAGGCGAAAAAGAAGGGATTCCAAAGGGCCTTGGCCCTTTGGCAGGGTCTGGGACAGCGTCCCAGCGTCCTCCCCGCCGGACAGTAACCCTTCCCTCACAAGTTCAGCCCAAATTCTTGGTGTCCTTATGCCCAGCCTCCCCGCTGCGCTGTAACAGCAGCTTTGCCACCTGCTCCGGATGCCGCACGTGCAGGGTCCCAAAGCCCAGGGACGCGGCCACCTCAATGTTCGCCGCGCTGTCGTCCAAAAACAGGCTCTCCGAAGGCTCAAGCCCATAGGTTTCGCAGAGCTTGCGATAGATGGCGGGATCCGGCTTGAGCAGGCCCACCTCCGAGGAAATGACGGCCCCGTCCACACTGTCCATCAGGCGGCTGTGCCAGGACACGCGGTCGAAAAAGGGTTTGTGATAGTTGCTCAAGAGGTAGAGCCCATAGCCCTCGGCCCGCAGCCGCGCAAGCGTGGCCTCACTGCGGGGATAGGGATGCATGCACAGAGGCCAGTCCCGCAACAAGATCCGGATCGCCTCCTCCCACCGGGGATGCTCCGCCACAAAA
>JAVBOQ010000156.1:0-12099 GCA_031550455.1 Eubacteriales bacterium | reverse complement strand
CACGTTGGCGGCAAGCATGCGGCGGGAGAGCTCGACGCGCTCGAGCATCGCGGTCAGCGCGCCGGGGCCTGCTGTTCGCAGGATCTCGCTCCACGCGCCTCCGCCGCCCTGCTGCCCGTTCAGGCGCGCCCAAAGCGCCGCGCGCGTCTCGGCCTCGATGAGCGTCAGAACGCGCGCCGATAACTCTTTGTCGTCCCGAAGCGCGTTGACGGCGGTCAGCACATCCGACGGCCCCCGTACCGCGCGCATAGTCCCATGAAGCTTGTCCCGCAGCGCCCAGAAGGCCTCGTCGCCGTGCATCGCGAGGGCTTCGCCGACGCTGCCGTTTGAGAGCGCCGCCAACTCGGCCGCGCGGGCCGCGTCGACGCCGTTTTGCACCAGCGCTTCCGCAACGGCGTCCGTGCTCATCGGCGGCACGCGCACCAGCGCGCAGCGCGAGCGGATCGTCGGCAAGAGTTGCGGCAAGGAAGTCGCCGTCAGTAAAAAACAGGTTTTCGCGGGCGGTTCTTCCAGCGTTTTGAGCAGACAGTTCTGCGCCTGCGGCGTCATCGCGCCTGCTTCCTCGACGATCACGGTGCGGAAGCCGCCCTCATACGGGGCCGCGTGCAGCTTCGCGATCAGCGCGCGCACCTCGTCGACACCGACGCTCTTTTGCGCCGGGATCCGGTACGCGTCCGGGTGGCTTCCGGCCAGATACCGCCTGCATCCGCCGCAGACGCCGCACGGCTTCTCGTCGCCCGCGCAGTGCAGGCTCCGCGCCAGCAGGGCGGCAAGCGAACGCTTCCCGACGCCCGGCGGGCCGAACAGCAGCGCCGCATGCGGAGGCGCGCCGACCCGATACGCCGTAAGCAGGCTTCGGACCGCCGCGCCACGTCCTGAGAAGTCGGTAACCCGCATCGCTTGCTAGAATTTGACGAACTGCTCGACGTTCATCACGAACACCGTCGCGCCGCCGACCATGACCTCGATCGGGTATGGCACATAGACGCCGGACGTGCCGGCAACCGGCGACGGCGAGGTGGCGATCTGTTTGCGGCTTTTGCAGATACGCTCGATCACGGACAGCGCGCCCTGAAACCGATCGTCTTCGACGCCCAGCGGCAGCGTTGTGTTCCCCGCGCGAAGGAAGCCGCCCGTCGTGGCCAATTTAGTGACGCTGTACCCCTCGTTCATCAGGCTGCTTACCAAACGGGACGCATCCTCATCCTGCACGATCGCGATGATCAACTTCATTGCATCGGCCTCCCTTCAGGTTTGATAGCTTATTATACTTGAAAACGGGCCAAAAAGCAATCGCCGCCCATGCCTATGCTTTTATCTCTTTTTCGACAAGTTCGGCGGCGTACCGCACATACGGGAAGCAGACGGCGCGGTTGCCGGGGGCGCGCAGGTCGTCGCAGTCCATGTGGCCAAACTTCGCCCGGAACGCCTCCATCATCGCCTTGACCCGCGCGTTGTGCGCATCCTTGGTCTCCTTGTCGGGGTTGTCCGCGTATCCCTTCGCCATGCCGACCGCCAGGCACATGCCGATCGCCGCTCCGCACGCCTCGCCGGTGTGGGCGATGCCGCCGCCGAGCGACGACGCGACCTTCATCGCGGTCTCAAAATCGACGCCCAATTCCGCCGCGAACGCGCCGAACACCGCCTGCGCGCAGTTGAAATTCTGTTGGTACAACGCTTCCGCTTTGTCCGCGTGCATGGATACATCCTCCGTTGATCAAAAATGAGGCTGGCGCGGGAAGGAGGAACGCCGGGACCCCGTCCCAGACCTGCCAAGGGCAGAGCCCTTTGGCGTTCCTTCGTTCCTACCACGACAGCCTCTAGATATGCCGTACGCCGTCCTTACTTCGCGGCCAGCTTCTTGTACACATCCAGCCGCTTGGCGGCTTCCTTCTCGGCCTCGACGAACAGCGTCTCCGCGGCCTCGGGGAACTGCTTGAGCAGCGTCTGGTAGCGAACCTCGCTGCGGATGAAGTCCTGATAGCTCGCGGTCGGATCCTTGCTGTCGATCGTCAGCGGGCTTTCCTCGTTCATCGGGTTGTAGCGGTACAGCGGCCAGTAACCGGCCTCGACCGCGCGCTTTTCTTCGAGCTGCGTCGCGCCCATGTTGATGCCGTGGTTGATGCACGGCGAATAGGCGATGATCAGCGACGGCCCCGGATACGCCTCGGCCTCGTTGACAGCCTTGAGCAACTGCGCCTGGTTCGCGCCCATCGCGACGGAGGCGACGTAGACATAACCGTACGCCATCGCCATCAGGCCGAGATCCTTCTTGCGCGTGCGCTTGCCGGCCGCCGCGAACTTCGCGACCGAGCCGGTCGGCGTCGCCTTGGAGGCCTGTCCGCCGGTGTTGGAGTACACCTCGGTGTCGAGCACGAGGATGTTGATGTCGAGCCCCTGCGCGAGCACGTGATCCAGCCCGCCGTAGCCGATGTCATACGCCCAACCGTCGCCGCCGAACGCCCAAACGGAGCGCTTGGTGAACAGGTCGGCGTCCTGATAAATCTCCTGCTCGAACGCGTCCATGTCGCAGCCGCAGTGCATGCAGCCTTCGAGGCACGCGCGGAGCGCCGCGCCGGCGGCCTTGCTTTCCTCCGCGTTGTCCTTGCCGTTCAGCCACGCTTCGCAGGCGGCCTTGCCCTCGTCCCATTCCTTCCACAGGTCGGCGAGCTTTTCGATCTTCTGCGCGAGGCTTTCGCGGCGCTGCAGCATCGCGAGCTGCATGCCGAAGCCGAACTCGGCGTTGTCTTCGAACAGGCTGTTCGCCCAGGTCGGGCCCTGGCCCTTGTCGTTGGTGCTGTACGGGCAGGTCGGCGACGATCCGCCGTAGATCGACGAGCAGCCGGTCGCGTTGCCGATCATCATGCGGTCACCGAAAAGCTGGCTCAACAGCTTGACATACGGCGTCTCGCCGCAGCCCGCGCACGCGCCCGAGAACTCAAACAGCGGGCGCAGGAACTGGCTGCCCTTGACGGTCGTCCGGTTGACCTCGATCGCGCAGTCCGGCAGCTTCACCGCGTAGTTCCAGTTCGGCTCCTGGTCGGAAAGCTGCGTATCCAGCGGCTTCATCTCGAGCGCCTTTGCGCCCTTCTTGCCCGGGCAGACCTGCGCGCAGTTGCCGCAGCCGGTGCAATCCAGCGGCGAAACCTGCATGCGGTAGGTCAGGCCCGCGAATTCCTTGCCGATCGCCGGAACGGTGCCGAACGCCTTCGGCGCGGCGGCCTTCTGCTCGTCCGTGACCAGGGCCGGGCGGATCGCCGCGTGCGGGCAGACCAGCGAGCACTGGTTGCACTGGATGCAGTTGTCGGAAATCCATTCGGGCACGTTGACGGCGATGCCGCGCTTTTCGTACTGCGTCGTCGCGGTCGGCACAACGCCGGACGGATGGAACGCGCTGACCGGCAGCTTGTCGCCTTCCTGGCGCAGCACCGGCACGATCGTGCTGTTGAAATACTCGGTCGCCTCGACCTTGACGGCCTCGGCGCCTTCGGTGGCGTTCGCCCACGCGGCGGGCACCTTGATCTCCTCGATGTTCGTCGCGCCCGCGTCGATCGACGCGTTGTTCATCTGGACGATCTTGTCGCCCTTCCTGCCGTAGGTCTTTTTGACCGCTTCCTTCATGTACCGGTCGGCGTCCGCGTACGGGATGACCTCGGTGAGCTTGAAGAACGCGGCCTGCATCACGGTGTTGATGCGGTTGCCCATGCCGGTTTCCTCGGCGAGTTTGATCGCGTTGACGTTGTAGAACCGAACCTTCTTGGCCGCGATCTGGCGCTTCATTTCGGCCGGCAGCTCTTTTTCCATGTCGGCCGCGCTCCACGGGCTGTTGAGCAGGAACACGCCGCCGGGCTTTAACGAAGTCAGCATGTCGTAGCGCGTCACATACGACGGGTTGTGGCAGGCGACGAAGTCCGCCATGTCGATCAGGTAGGTCGACTGAATCGGCTTCTTGCCAAAGCGGAGGTGGCTGACGGTGATGCCGCCGGACTTCTTCGAGTCATAGGAGAAGTACCCCTGCGCATATAGATTTGTATGATCGCCGATGATCTTGATGGAGTTCTTGTTCGCGCCGACGGTGCCGTCGGAGCCAAGGCCGTAGAATTTGCAGGAAATGGTGCCCTCGGGCGCGGCGTTGATCAGCTCACCCAGCGAGAGCGAGGCGTTGCTGACGTCGTCCTCAATGCCGACGGTGAAGTGGTTCTTCGGCGCGGCGTTTTTGAGGTTGTCGTACACGGCCTTGACCATCGTCGGGTTGAATTCCTTGGAGCCGAGGCCGTAGCGGCCGCCGACAACCTTGATGTCAACGTTGCCGTACTCGCGCAGCACCGACTGCACGTCCTCGTACAGCGGCTCGCCAAGCGCGCCGGGTTCCTTCGTGCGGTCGAGCACGGCGATCTTCTTGCAGGTCGCGGGAATCGCGGCGAGGAAGCGGTCGGCCGCAAACGGGCGGTACAGGCGCACTTTGATGAGGCCGATCTTTTCGCCCTGCTTCGACAACAGGTTGATCGTCTCTTCAATCGCCTCGCAGGCGGAACCCATCGCGATGATGACGCGGTCCGCGTCCGGCGCGCCGACGTAATCGAACAGCTTGTACGGCCGTCCGGTCAGTTTGCCGACCTTGGCCATGACTTCTTCGACATAACCCGGAACGGCCGCGTAGAAGTTGTTGGCCGCCTCGCGGTTCTGGAAATAGACGTCCGGGTTCTGCGCGGTGCCCTGCTGGTGCGGCTTCTCCGGGTTCATCGCGCGGTCGCGGAAGGCGCGGATCTTGTCAAAGTTGGTGATGGAGCGCATCTCTTCGTAGTCGATGCCGTCGATCTTTTGCACTTCGTGCGAGGTGCGGAAGCCGTCGAAGAAATGCAGGAACGGCACGCTGGACTCGATCGAGGCAAGGTGCGCGACAAGCGCCATGTCCATCGCTTCCTGCACGCTGTTGCTGGACAGCATCGCGAAGCCGGTCATGCGGCAGCCCATCACGTCGCGGTGGTCGCCGAAGATCGACAGCGCGTGCGTCGCGAGCGCGCGGGCGCTGACATGGAATACGCCGGGCAGCAATTCGCCCGCGATTTTGTACATGTTCGGGATCATCAGCAGCAGGCCCTGGGAGGCCGTGTAGGTCGTCGTCATCGCGCCGCCGACGAGCGCCCCGTGCACGGCGCCCGCCGCGCCGGCCTCGGACTGCATCTCGGACACGCGCACGGTCTGCCCGTACAGGTTCAGGCGGCCCTGCGCCGCCCATTCGTCGACGGATTCAGCCATCGTCGAGGAAGGCGTGATCGGGAAAATAGCCGCTACGTCGCTATACGCGTACGCAACGTGGCTGACGGCGGTATTGCCGTCGATTGTCATCTTGGTTGCCATCGGCTGATGTCCTCCTTAACCCCCGGACCGCTTCATAGATACCGCGGGCATACATATTTCGTCGTTTGGCTGCCCAAACATTTCAATTATAGGTGCTCAAAAGTACCTTGTCAACCAAACGCACGAATTCCGACATTATTTTGCGCCACACCGGGAAAACTATCAAAAAGAGCGTGCGAGGGATTCGTATGGATTCGATTTGGCGTTCCACCTGCCCCATTCCCGCGTTTCCGTCGCTGCGCGGCGACATGGAAACCGAGATCGCGGTCGTCGGCGGAGGCCTCTGCGGGCTGCTCACGGCGTACATGCTCAAGAGCGCGGGCCGTGAGGTCGTCGTGCTGGAGGCGCAGCGCATTCTGAGCGGCGCGACGCAGGGCACGACCGCGAAAATCACCTCGCAGCACGGGCAGATCTACGACCGGCTGATTCACCAGAAAGGCATCAAAAAAGCGCGCCAGTACGCCGGAGCGCAGCAGCGCGCGATCGAAATGTACCAAGCGCTCGTCCGCGACCTATCGATCGACTGCGACTTTGAGCGCAAGGACGCGTTTCTGTATTCCATCACACTGTCGGAAGCGCTCGAGCGCGAATGCCGCGCGGCGGAGCGGCTCGGCCTGCCCGCCTCGATGACCGGCGCGGGTGGGCTGCCGTTCCCGGCGGCGCAGGCGCTGCGCTTTGAGGACCAGGCGCAGTTTCACCCGCTGAAGTTCGGCGCGGCGCTGGCCGCGCGGCTCGACATCCGCGAGCAGGCGCGCGTCACGGCCATTTCCGGCCACACACTGCGCACCGCGGCCGGAGACGTGCGCGCCAAAAAGATCGTCGTCTGCACCCATTTCCCGATCCGCAACGTGCCCGGCTTTTACTTCGCGCGGATGCACCAGTCGCGGAGCTATGTCGCCGCGCTGGAAAACGCGCAGGATGTGCAGGGCATGTGGCTGGACGCGGGCGGAAACGGGTATTCATTCCGCAACGCGGGCGGGCTGCTGCTCGTCGGCGGCGAAGGACACCGAACCGGCGAGCACCCGGGCGTCTCGTGTTTTCAGAAGCTGCGCGGCGCGGCAAAGGCATGGTATCCGTCCGCGCGGATCGTCGCGCGTTGGGCCGCGCAGGACTGCATGCCGTCCGACGGCGTGCCTTTTATCGGCCGCTACGCGCGGACGATGCCCGACGTCTATGTCGCCACCGGCTTTCAAAAATGGGGCATGACAAACGCGATGGTTGCCGCCGAACTGATCGCGGACATGGTCACAGGCGCGCGCGAATACCCGTACGCGGACGTGTTTCGGCCGCAGCGGCTGTCCGGCGTGACGCCGTTCATCAAATTCGACGTAAAGTCGCCCCGGTGCGCGCACATGGGCTGCGCGCTTGAATGGAATCCGGACACGCGCACCCTGGACTGCCCCTGCCATGGATCCAGCTTTTCGCGCGCGGGTCGGCTCATCAATGGCCCTTCGACCCGGGACATGGACGTTGAAGAGACCAACAGGCCGCCCTCCGCGACGTGAGGCGCGGAAGACAGCCCGTTTTCAACTGCGATGTGATGCCCAATCCGGTTAAGGATCGGCGCTACCGTTCCTCGCTGACGACGCCCACCGGGCTGTCGGCTGTCTTTTTGTCGATGCGGCTGATGCTGACCTCATAGGCGACCTTGTCAATGACCGCTCCGTCGGGCATCTGCTTCTGGTACGGGCGGCTCTGCAGCCTGCCTTCGACAATGATCTGATCGCCGACGGCCATCCGGGCGGCATAGCGCGCGTTGCGTCCCCAGGCGATGCACGGGATATAGTCGCTCTTGCCGAACGCGCGGTTGACGGCCAGCATCAGGTCCGCGATCTCCCGCCCGAACGGGGTTGTCCGGTACGCGGGCGGTTTGCAAAGCGCGCCGACCAGCGTGACGCTGTTGGGATTTTCGTCACCCTGCGGCGTTGCCAGCCGCTGCGCGAACGCGGTGATCAGCAGGCGTCCGACGCCGTCCACCATTTTGTTATACGAGCGAACCTGACCTTCCAGGTGCAGCGGCAGGTCGAGCGCCGGCTGCACGATGTCCAGGAGCCTTTCGCTGGCGGTGACCGGCAGCATGTCGTGCACGCCCGAAAGGCGCGGCACCGCGAGCATCAACTGGTAAAAAGACTCGCCGAACACATCATGGCTGAAGGTTGGCAATTCCGCTATCGTTCCGGCAAGACTAAGTGCGTTGACAGGCTTATCCATCGCGTACCTCTCTCATAGTGTCTGTTCAGTCGGTTTCGTCTCCCTTTGCGCGGGGTGTTGCCGTCCTGTGTGATCGATGACCGTTTCCCCTTCCAGCAACAGTTCCGATACGGGGATGACGCGATACCCTGCGTCCTGATATGCCTTGAGAACCTTTGGAAGCGCGTCGACGATATACTGCGAGTCGTTGTGGAAAAGAACGATGTCGCCCGGGTGGTTGTTTCTGGTCGCGTTCCTGACCAGGTCTTCGACGCCCCGGTTTTTCCAGTCGAGCGAGTCCACGTTCCACTGAACGCATTCATAGCCTTCCGCGCGCGAGACGGTGACCACCGTGTCGTTATAGTCGCCAAACGGCGGCCGGAACAGGGTCGGACGCACGCCGGTCAGCAGTTCGATCCGGTCTGAGACTGCCTTAAGTTCCTGACGGTTCCCGTCGGTTGAAAGCCTGCTCATCTGCGGGTGGGACGTCGAGTGATTGCCGATCTCGTGTCCGCGCCGCGCGATTTCCCTGACAAGTTCCGGATATTTCTCCACCCAGATACCAACGAGGAAAAACGTCGTCTTAATCCCATACTCGTCAAGAATATCCAAAATGGCGGGCGTCTGCGTGCCGCCCCACGCCGCGTCAAAGCTGATCGCCAGCACTTTGTCGCTTCGTTCCACCGAATACACCGGCAACTGCCGTGTGCGGGCGGCCGCCATGACATCCCCGCCCGGCGCGAACGCCCCGTAACACACCGCCAGCGCAGTCAACGCGGCCAGCGGAACCGCGATGCGGGATTGCATCCGTCCGATCCTCGGGCGCAGCCGCTGCAGCAACGTCATTGCATCCCTCCTTTCCGTGCACGAATTCCTATGCGGTCAAACGGAAAGATATGATGCTCCGATGAAAAATCCAGTTTTACGATACCATATTTTCGCTCAGCAAACAATGCCCGTAGGCAATCCGGGCCGACCTTTTTTCGATGAAACCGCATTTACTTTTTCGACTTTTGGGTGCGATTTTTGTCCGTTTTTGTACAAATTTCGCATGTGCTGATTTATGACAAACGACTGATGCCGCGATGTATCGCTTGCGTACTGTCACATCGGCCCTTCCCGGGTTCGCTGATGCGGAAAATGGCTATCAAGAATTGTGGCAAAACAATCCACCGGCGGCCGTCTCGATCTGCCTTGCCTTCGAGAACGGCCACCGGCGGCTTTGGACCAATTCCAGCCAGGGTTTGTCGCGACGCCCCGTGAAAGGCGCGTCATACCAAGTCCAGTTAGGGAGTGCACGATAGATCGCGAGAGATTGTGCCGCATGGCAAGGAGGCGGAAGGAAGCGTAGCCGGAAGCTACGCTGACTGGAGACCGACGCAGCCATGCGGCAAAAGATCCGCGAGATGCGGGCAATCCGTAACTGGAATTGGTATTAGGCGGCTTTCGGCGCTCCTTCTTTCCCGAACGGAATCTCCAGCGAAAACGCGCTGCCCTGGCCCGGCTGCGACTTGACATGAATCCTGCCGCCGTGCGACACCGCGATGATCCGCGCGATCGAAAGGCCGAGCCCGTGTCCGCCGCTGCTTGTGCCGCGCACCTCGTCCGCGCGGTAAAACCGGTCAAACACGCGCGGCAGGTCGGCCTTTTTGATGCCCATGCCGGTGTCTGTCACCGTGATGCGCAGCGTGTCGCCGCCCGACTGGCTGGAAATCGTGACCGTCCCGCCGGCCGGCGTGTACTTCAGCGCGTTGTCGACGAACACGCGCACCGCCTGCTTGACGGACGCGCGGTCCGCGACCAGCGTGCGCGCGGCGATGTCGCCGGTGACGATCCGGTGCGCGGTGGCGATGATTTCGGTTTCCTTGACCAACTCGCGGAGCATCTCGGCGCTGTCGAACGGTTCAAACGTCAGCGACAGCGATTTTTTGTCATGCCGCGCGAGGAACAGCAGGTGTTCGACCAGTTCTTTCATGCTGCGCGTCTCGCTTGTGATCGCGCTGATCGCCTCATCGCGCACGTCCGGGTTGTCCTTGCCCCAGCGTTCCAGAAGCCCCGCGTAGCCCTGGATGACCGCGATCGGTGTGCGCAGCTCGTGCGAAGCGTCCGAAACAAACTGCTTCTGGCGGTTGTACGCGGCCTCGATGCGGTCGAGCATGTCGTTGATGACGACGGCCAGGTCGCGCAGCTCGTTCTGCGTACCCGCGACGTTGATCCGCGCCGACAGGTTTTTTTCGTTCATCCGCTGCGTGGTCTCCGTAATGTCCGCGAGCGGCCGCAGGATCCGGTTGCTCAGCTTGCGCCCGCGCGTTAAGAACGTCACCGACGTGAGCATCAGCAGGCAGAACAGCCCGATCAAAAGCCCGCCGAGCAGGCGGCCGTCCTTCTGCAGCGAGAACAACAGTTGAACGGAACCGTCCCCGTACGGCTCGATGTATTGCGCGTACACCCGGAACGGCGCGCGCTCCCAATAGACGCCCCAGCCGTCGTAGACAAGGAAGCCGCCCGGGTCCGCGCCCGCGGGCACGATCACCGCCTCGACGCCCTCGACCTCGGGCGACGGCATCAGTTCCAGCGCCTCGCGGCGCAGCGTGCCGTAGGCGGGCGCCTGCAGGCAAGCGAAAAGCGCCGTGAACAGCAGCGCCCACGGGATAAACTGGCGCAGCAAAAGCCGCGCGTACCCGGCGGACGTGCGCAGGCTGATCGACAGCCGGACATACCGAGCGGCCCGCGACGAATACCCGTGAACGCGGCCGCTGGCCCGGTTGAACAGATTGTCCGTCTCAGGCGGGTTCATGCCTGAACATGTAGCCGACGCCGCGGATCGTGTGGATCGTTTTGACTTTGAACCTTTCGTCGAGCTTTTGCCTAAGGTAGCGCACGTAGACGTCGACGACGTTTGTGTCTCCGTCATAGGACCACCCCCAAACCTTTTCCAACAGTTCGTCCCTGGAGAGCACGCGGCCCCGGTTTCTCATCAGGCATTCGAGCAGGTCAAATTCTGTCTTGGTCAATTGCAGCGCGTGGTCGTCGCAGAACGCGGCCCGCGCGCCAGGATCGAGCGAAACCGGCCCGTCGGCCAGCTTTTTTTCGGCCTCGGCCGCCGCCCGCGCGCCGCGCCGCTTGAGGAGCGTGCGGATCCTGGCGAGCAGTTCCTCAATCGCGAACGGCTTGGTCATGTAGTCGTCCGCGCCCATGTCGAGGCCCATGACCTTGTCGGACACATCGTCCTTGGCTGTCAGCATCAGAATGGGCAGCTCGGCCGTGGCGGACGCGGCGCGCAGCCTGCGGCAGATCTCGATGCCGCTCATGCCGGGCAGCATCAGATCCAAAACGAGCAGGTCGGGCTGCCAGGCTTGCGCAGCCTGCAGCCCGCCGATTCCATCGCCGGCAGTCCGCACGTCGTATCCTTCGTGCTTCAGTTCCAGTTCGACGAAGCGGGCGATTTTCGCTTCGTCCTCGATCACCAGGATTTTACTCAATCGTGATCTCTCCGCCCTCGTCGTCATCATCGTCGCGCTTGCTCTGATCCGCGGGTTTCGTGGGCTTGACTTCCGTGTGGAAAGCGTCCGCGACGCTGGTGGCCGTCTTCTTGATGTTGGAAACCGCGTTGTCGACAAAGGTCTCGACGTTTTCCGGCATTTTGACCGGTTTGTCCTTCTCGATCCGGACGCGGTGGCCCAGCACGAACATCAGAGCGACCGTCGGAATCGACACGTACGGCGCGAGAATCGACGCGCCCACCGCGTACGGCGCGCTCAAATTCGCGATCGTCTTTTTGTTTTCGCCCGTGCCCGTTTCGACGACCAGCCTGTGCGACAGCGCGTCGCCGATCACTTCCGAAACCTTTTTCTTGTTAGCCTTCGCCTTCTGTTCCTTCTCGGCGCATTTATCGGCCTGCTGCGCGTCCGGACGCCCGTAGCCGCCCGTCGGATACACGCGGCCCTGGCGCTCCAGCTCGACCAGCACGCGCATCACGTTGCCGTCGAACTTTGTCAGCAGGTTGAACGCCTCTTCGTACGTCACGTCGGCCTTCTCGCGCAGGTACTCGATATTGCGAAGCGTATCATCGTTCATCATGTAAAGATCCTCCTTCGATTTTGTGTCCGCTTAGTTTTCCCGTTTGACAATCGCATGATACCACGGGCATGGATCGCCTGCTTGTGAACTCGCTAAACGAAGGATTAAAGGTTGATAAGAGGCGGGCCCTGGCTTCACAGCGTCCCTTTCCTCCGCGCAAGCGTCGCCGCGTAGCACACGGCGAGGCAAAGCACCACCGTCGCACCGGACGCCGTGCCCAGCGCGAACGACAGAAGCAGCCCGACCACGCTGCAGACAAGTGCCATCAAAACAGCAAGCAAATGATAGCTCCGGACGTTTTTCGCGACGTTCCGCGCCGCGGCGCTCGGCAGCACCAGCATCGCGCTGATGATCAGCACGCCGACCCAGCGGATCGACAGCATCACGACGAGGGCGAGCAGGCACGCGAACCCGGCCTCGACAAGCCGGACGCGGACGCCGCGGCTTTGCGCCAGCGCGCCGCTGACG
>JAVBOQ010000103.1:0-10142 GCA_031550455.1 Eubacteriales bacterium | reverse complement strand
TCCATCGACGGCGACACCGCGGCCGCGATGCGCTACACCGAGGCGCGCATGACGCCGCTGGCGATGGAAATGCTGCACGACATCGACAAGGACACCGTGCCGTTCCGGCTGAACTTCGACGACAGCTTAAAAGAGCCGGATATCCTGCCCGCGCGCTACCCGAACCTGCTGGTCAACGGTGCGTCGGGCATCGCCGTGGGCCTGGCGACGAACATTCCGCCGCACAACTTGGGCGAGGCGGTCGACGCGGTCATAGCGACGATCGACAGGCCGGAAATCACGACCAAAGAACTGATGCGCCTGCTTCCCTGCCCGGATTTTCCGACCGGCGGCGTGCTGCTAGACACACCGGAGATCGCCGCGGCGTACGAGACGGGCCGCGGCAAGCTGACGCTTCGCGCGAAGGTCGAAATTGAAAAAGGCCCGTCCGACCGGTCGCTGCTGGTCATTTCCGAAATGCCGTATCAGGTCGCGAAGGCCGCGATGCTCGAAAAAATCTTAAGGCTCAGCGAGGAAAAGAAGACCGCGCTGGCGGGCATTCACGACATCCGCGACGAGAGCGACCGCACCGGCATGCGCGCGGTGATCGAGCTGAAAAAGGACGTCGACCCGCAGCGTGTGCTGGCGTTTCTGTATAAATATTCGGATTTGCAGGTCACGTTCGGCGTCAACATGATGGCGATCGTCGACGGCAAGCCGGAGCTGATGAGCCTGCGCAGAGCCATCGAGTGCTTCATCCGGCATCAGGAGAACGTCGTCACGCGGCGCACGCAGTACGAACTGGAACAGGCCAAAGCGCGTCTGCACATCTTGGACGGCCTGATCATCGCGGTCGACAACCTCGACGAGGTCATCCGCATCATCCGCCGGTCGAAGAACGACAAAGAGGCGAAAATCGCGCTGATGGACAGGTTCAAGTTGACCGAGATTCAGGCGCAGGCGATCCTAGACCTCAGGCTGCGCCGGTTGACCGGCCTTGAAATCCTCGCGCTGCGCGAGGAGCACGAGAAGGTGCGCCGGGAAATCGAACGGCTCGAATCGATCCTCGCCAGCCATAAAAAGCTGATGGGCGTCATCAAATCCGAGCTTCTCGACATCAAAAAGCAGTTCGCCGATCCGCGCCGCACGCGCCTCCTTTGCGAGGACGGCGCGCCCGCCGAACTGCCGGACGAGACGCCGGAGCCGGAGGAGGCCGCTGTGTTCCTGACGTTCGGCGGCCAGCTTCGCCGGATGCACCCGAAGTTCTTTGACAAGCTCGGCGCGCCGGAGGATGAAAAGGACCGGCCTTGCACCGTGTTCCAGACGCTGTCCGACGCGACGCTGTTCTTCTTCACGAACCTCGGCAACTGCTATACGCTGCCCGTCGCGTCGCTGCCCGAGGCCAACCGGCCGAAGGACCGCGGCACGATGCTCGGCGGCCTGCTGGCGGGCCTTGAAAAGGGCGAGACGCCGTCGCGGCTCTTCTGTCTGCGCCCGGGCGAGCTCGAATCGATGGCCGACCTGTTGTTCATCACGGCGGGCGGCATGGTCAAGCGCACCGGGTCGGCGGCCTACGACGTGCGCAAGGCGAAGTTCGCCGCGCTGACGCTCAAGGAAAACGACGCGCTGCTCGACGTGCAGCCGATCGCCCACAGCACGCTGCTGTTGGTATCGTCGCGCGGGATGGTGATCCGGTTTCCACTCGATCAGGTGCCGGAGATGGGCCGCGTCGCGGGCGGCGTGCGCGGCATGGGCCTCGACGATGACGACCGCGTCGCTTTCGCGTTCCAGACCGTCGAGGACGAGGGCGAGCTGCTGCTCGTCACCGACGGCGGCTATGCGAAGAAGGCGCTGCTGTTCGACTTTGAGGCGCAAAACCGCGCCGGCAAGGGCGTCAAAGGCTTTACATTCCAGAAAAAGGGCGCGTCCGGCGCCTGCATCGCGGGCGCATTGTACGTCCGCGAGCCGTTC
Source organism: Eubacteriales bacterium (assembly GCA_031550455.1). Classification (GTDB taxonomy): domain Bacteria; phylum Bacillota; class Clostridia; order Christensenellales; family Aristaeellaceae; genus Avichristensenella. The sequence goes on along the minus strand of JAVBOQ010000103.1, from coordinate 8,192 downwards.
CGCTTCGCGATCTTCCAAAAGAGCAGCCCGCCGACATACTTTTCGACCGAGGATGTGCACATCGAGGCGCGCGCCGGCAAGGGACAGATGTACGTGATGGCGCTGATGGACGATCTGGTGACGGGGGTTGAACGAGTAGAGGGATAGGGACGCCCTGAGGGTGGGGAACGCCAAGGGGCTTTGCCCTGCAAAGAAAAGGCTTTCTGGATCCGCCGCGCGGCTTTGTCCGGCGGCATGTTTCATCGGGGCGGCCCCTTTCACAGCCCTAACCCGTTCCGCTCCGGCATATGCTGTGCCATGATGAACACGGTTTGGGCTTTTTTGTGTTGCGTCGGGCTGATCTGGGGCCTGGCCGCCGGGCGCGGCGCGGTGATGACGCAGGCCGCGCTGGCGGCGGGCGTGGACGCGGTGCAGGCCGCGATCCGGCTGGCCGGAGGGTTCGCGCTGTGGAGCGGGATGCTCGCCATCTTTGAAAATAGCGGCGCGATCCGCGCGGCGACGCGCGTGCTGTCGCCCGTGCTGTCACGGTTGTTTCCGGGCGTTGCCGCCGGTCACCCGGCGCGCGAGGCGATCGCGATGAACGTCGCCGCGAACATGTTGGGGCTGGGCAACGCGGCGACGCCGATGGGCCTCAAGGCGATGCGGCTTTTGTCCGAGGACATGCCGCCGGGCGGCGTGGCGACGGACGCGATGTGCATGTTTCTGGTGCTGAACGCGAGCTCGGTACAGCTTTTCCCGTCGACGGTGGTCGCGCTGCGCGCGGCCGCGGGCTCCGCGTCGCCGGGTTCCGTCGTGCTGCCGACGCTGATCGCCACGGCCATTTCCACTGTGACGGGCGTCGCGGCCTGCGCGCTGCTGGCGCGGCTCGGGAGGCTGCGGCATGGATGAGTGGGTTGTTCCGGCTGTGCTCGGCGCAATGCTGCTTTCCGGCATTGTCAGGCGCGTGCCGGTATACGACACATTCCTGGCGGGCGCGAAGAGCGGGTTGCAAACGGCGGTCAGCATTCTGCCGTGTCTGGCCGCGATGCTGCTGGCCGTCGCGCTTTTGACGTCGTCCGGCGCGCTCGACGCGCTTTTGTCGCTGCTGTCCGCGCCGCTTCGGGCGCTCGGCGTTCCGGAAGGCGCGCTGCCGGTGCTGTTGATCCGTCCGTTTTCGGGGTCCGCGACGCTTGCGGTGCTGGAGCGGACGCTGCAAACCCTCGGGCCGGACAGCCCGGCCGGCCGCGCCGCGTCGACGATGACCGGATCGAGTGAAACCATCTTCTACACCGCGTCGCTGTACCTCGCGGCGGCGGGCGTCCGGCGCGCGCGGCACGCGCTGCCCGCCGCGCTGCTGGCGTGGCTCGTCGGCGGCCTGGCCAGCGCGTGGGCGTGCCGGTTGTTCTGACTATTGCGTCCGCTTGCCGCGAATCCGCCACAGCGCGGGCGACAGAAGCGCGAGCATCGGGAAAATCTCGAGCCGCCCCAGCAGCATCATCAGGCTCAGCACAACCTTCGACAGCCCGGAGAACAGCGAGTAGTTGCCCGTCGGGCCGACGATGCTGAGCCCCGGGCCGATGTTGTTGAAGGTCGCGAGCACGGCGGTCACGGTGGTCAGGTGATCGTTCTCGTCGAGCGCGACGATCAGGATCGCGACGACGACCAGCACAACGTACACGCCGAGATAGACCAGCACGCCGTGGCTGACCTCGGGATCCACCGATTTGCCCTCGAACTTGATTTTGCCGACCGACCGCGGGTGCAGCATCCGGGACACCTCGCGGCGGATCGACCGGAGCAGGATCACCAGCCGCGACATCTTGAACCCGCCGCCGGTCGATCCCGCGCAGGAACCGATGATCATCAGCAGCACGAGCACCACGTGCGAGAATTCCGGCCATTGGTTGAAGTCCGTCGTCGCGAAGCCCGTCGTGCTCATGATGGTCGAGCTTTGGAACGCCGCCTGCCGGATCGCCACGCCGAGGCTCCGCGCCTGCGGCAGGATGTCGATGACGATCATCGCCGTGGCGATGGCAAAGGTCGCGTAGTACCAGCGGACCTCCTCGCAGCGCAGCGCGTCGCGGAACTTTCCGAACAGAATCCAGTAGAACACGATGAAGTTCGAGCTGAACAGCAGCATGAAAATCGTGATGACCCATTCGCAGTACGGGCTTTGATACGCTTCGATGCTGGCGTTTTTGACGCTGAATCCGCCGGTGCCCGCCGTGCCGAACGCCGTGCAGACGCTGTCGTAAAGCGGCATACCGCCCAGCAGCAGCAGAACGACCTGTGTGAACGTCATGCCGAGATAGATCAGGTACAGTATACTCGCCGTCGAGCGCGTACGCGGCGTCATCTTGCCGACAGACGGGCCGGGAGACTCCGCGCGCATCAGGTGGATCGACCGGTCTCCGGCCAGCGGCATCAGCGCCATCAGGAACACCAGCACGCCCATGCCGCCGATCCAGTGTGTGAAGCTGCGCCAGAACAGAATGCCCCGGGGCAGGTGCTCGACAGTTTTGAGGATCGACGCGCCGGTCGTCGTGAACCCGGACACGGTCTCGAAGAAACAGTCGACGAACGACGGGATCGCACCGCTGAACAGGAACGGCAGCCCGCCAAAAACGGACAGCAAAAGCCACGACAGCGCGACCGCGACATGCCCCTCGCGCGCGAAGAAGTCCTTGGACCGCGGCTTCACCAGCCCAAGCGGCAGCGACACCGCGGCGAGGATCGCGGCCGGAAGCAGAAACGGTATGAGGAACGGCTCGCCGTAGGCGGCCGCCACGCCGGAACACAGGGCAATCAAAAGCGCTTCGACCATCGCGACGCGCGAAAGGATTCGCAGCACGATTCGGTGATTCATCGCCGGCCTCTTTTATTCGCCCGCGCGGAAGATGTCGTTGTAGTCGTTGAGCATGCGGTCCGCGGCGATGACGACGACCCCGTCGCCCGCCTCGATGTGATCGTTGCCGCCCGGGATGATCGTCTGGCCTTTGCGGACGATGCAGCCGATCAGCAGATTCCGGTTCAGCGGCAGGTTTTTCAGTTGCGTGCCCAGGTAGCGCGCCGTATCGCGGATGCGGAACTCGACCGCTTCGATCCGGCCGTCCATCAGCCGGTGCAGCGTCTCGACGTTTGACCCGCGTGAGTTCTGCATCGCGCGGACGAACTGCACGATCCGGTTGGCGGTGATCGCCTTGGGTGAAATCAGGCTTTCCAGCCCGAGGTCGCCGATGACGGGCAGGAACGAAAGCCGGTCGACTTTCGTGATCACCTTGCCGGTCGTGCGCGTCTTGGCGTACAGCGAGATCAGGATGTTTTCTTCGTCCATGCCGGTCAGCGCGACGAACGCCTCCGAACCGTCCACGCCTTCCTCGGCCAGCAGGTTCGGATCGGTGCCGTCGCCGTGGATGACCAGCGCGCGCGGCAGCTTTTCGGACAGCTCGTTCGCGCGGTTCTCGTCGCTTTCGATGATCTTGACCTGCACGTTCAGCTCGAGCATTTCCCGGGCGAGGTAGTACGCGATGCGGCCGCCGCCAATGATGATCACGTCGCGCGTCCGGTGCAGGTGCGCGCCGATTTTTTTGAAAAACGCCTGCATCGTCGCGGGCGTCGCAGTCACATGGATGTGATCGCCCGCGCGCAGCACGAAATCGCCGGTCGGGATGTACACATCGTCGCCGCGCTGTACCGAGCAGACCAGTACGTGCAGCTTGAACGACTCCGCGATGCGCCGGAGCGACAGGCCGTCCAACGGGCTGTGGTCCGAAATCCGGTATTCGACGATTTCGACGCGCCCGCGCGCGAACGTCTCGATGTTGATCGCCGACGGAAACCGAAGCAGCCGCGCGATTTCGTCGGCGGCGAGCAACTCCGGGTTGACGGCGAACGAAAGGCCCAGCTCGTCCTTGAGCAGCACGAGCTGCGCCGCGTATTCCGGGTTCCGTACGCGTGCGATCGTATGGCGCGCGCCGGTTTTTTTGCCGACCAGGCAGCAGAGCATGTTGATCTCGTCCATTGAGGTCACGGCGATCAGCAGATCCGCCTGCTGCGCGCCGGCCTCGCGAAGCACCGCGTGCGTCGCGCCGTTTCCGTGCACCGTGATCACGTCCAGCTCGTTGCCGAGCTTCGAAAGCGTCGCCTGGTTGCTGTCGACGACCACAAGATCGTGCCCTTCCGCCGCCAGCCGCTCGGTCAGCGTGAACCCGACTTTGCCGTCCCCGACGATGATGATGCGCATACCAACCCTCACGATTTCAAAGTTATACGCTGTGCATTATAGCATGAATCGCGCGCGTGTACAATCGCGCGCGAATGTGCTATTATATAGCAAAAGGGCTCGGAGGTTTTCGATGGAAAACGCGCTGTTGCCAAAAAAAGCGCCCGCGTATACCAACCACAACACCGGCCTGCTCGGCGTGATCGCGGTCTTTTGCATGATCGTCGACCATGTCGGCGTGATTTTTTTTCCGGGCGTGCTGTGGATGCGCGTCATCGGGCGCGTCGCGCTGCCGCTGTTCGCCTGGGGCATCGCCATCGGCGCGGAGCACACGCGGAGCATCGCGCGGTACGCGCTGCGGCTTTTGATTCTGCTGGTCGTCTCGCAGATCTTCTATATGCGCGCGCTGAACCACACCTGGACACAACTGAACATTTTCGCGACGCTGCTGCTCGGGCTGATCGGCATTTGGGGCCTGAAAGAAAAAAAGGAATGGATGACCGTCCTCGCGCTGATGCTGTCGTACAAGGTTTCGATGGACTATGGCATCCGCGGCGTGCTGTGCATCCTGCTTTTGTGGGCGGCGCGTGACCGGCCGTTCGCGCTTTCGGTGCTGTTCTCACTGTACTGCGTCATCTGGGGCGAGACCGGATCGGCGGTGTGGCAGACGGAATTTTTTACCCTGCGGCTGCAGACGTGCGCGATCGCCGCGCTGCCGCTGATGCTGTGGCCGTGCGCCGCGCGGCTGAAAACGCCCAAGTGGCTGATGTACGCCGCGTACCCGGCGCATCTGGCGGTGCTCTGGGCGCTTTCGGCCGCGCTCAAATGACGGGACGGACGTCAGAAGGAGGAAAGAAGGATGCCATACATTGCATGCGAATCCCGGTACGCCGCGATGCCCTATCGCCGATGCGGGCATAGCGGGCTGAAGCTGTCCGCCGTCTCCCTTGGCCTCTGGCACAACTTTGGCGCGGGCGCGTCGCCGGACAGCGTCCGGGAGATGGCGCTCGGCGCGTTTGACCTCGGCGTCACACACTTTGACCTGGCGAACAACTACGGCCCGCCGCCCGGCGCGGCGGAGGAGTCGTTCGGCCGCGTTCTTTCGCGCGACCTTCGCGCCTACCGCGACGAGATCGTCGTTTCGACCAAGGCCGGCTACCGGATGTGGCCGGGCCCGTACGGCGACTTCGGCTCGCGCAAGTACCTGCTGGCCAGCCTCGACCAGAGCCTTACGCGGCTGGGGCTTGACTATGTCGATATCTTTTACCATCACCGGCTCGATCCGGAAACGCCGATGGAGGAGAGCATGGGCGCGCTCGCGTCGGCGGTTCGGCAGGGCAAGGCGCTGTACGCGGGCGTTTCCAACTATGGGCCGGACGAGACGAGGCGCGCGGCCGCGATCCTGAAGGATATGGGCGTTCCGCTTCTTTGCAACCAGCCGCGGTACAACATGCTCCAGCGGACGATGGAGCAGGGCCTCGCGGCCGCGCTGCGCGACGCCGGGGCTGGCGCGGCTGTGTTCTCGCCGCTGGCGCAGGGACTGCTGACCGAGCGGTATCTGGACGGCATCCCGGAGGATTCGCGGGCCGGCAGCGGCAACCCGTTCCTGACGCCTGACCGGCTGACGCCCGATGTGCTTGGCAAGGCGCGGCGGCTCGCGGTGATCGCGGCGGCGCGCGGCCAGACGCTGGCCCAGATGGCGCTCGCGTGGGTGCTGCGCGTGCCGGAGGTGACGACCGTGCTCGTCGGCGTCAGCCGGTTGTCCCAGCTTGTGGAGAATGTCGGCGCCGTGCTGAGCGCGAAGCCGTTCGAAGCGGTGGAACTCGACGCCATCGACGCGATCCTGAACGGCTGATCTGTACATTTTGATAAAAATTAAGAGGAGACGGGAATCCCGTCTCCAAATTGGTCCCAAAGTGCCGTCCACCACGAATTTTTTCACCCGCCTCCTGGCAGGTCGGAACCTTGCGGACGCTTATTGCCGTCCCCTGGCGTGCGAAGCACGGGGGCATGACAGCGACGAACCGACGCGGGTCCCTGTTTCGAAACTGTGGGTAAAAATACGCGGCTCGCGTACACCCCAGGATGCTTCCTTTGTGCGCCCCCATTATAGCAGGGGCATTCGAGGATGTCAACGCCGAATCCGCGTTGCGCTCCCGTCCCCGATATGGTATTCTATGCGTGAAAAGTGGGGTGTATCCGTTGGTTGAGGTGTCCGCGGCGGTGATTGCGCGCGGCGGAAAGGTGCTGATTTGCCGCCGGTCGGGCGGCCGTTGCGCCGGCCTTTGGGAGTTTCCGGGCGGCAAGCGCGAACCGGGTGAGACATCGGCTGACTGCCTTGCCCGCGAATGCGCCGAAGAACTCGGCGTGACGCTTTCGGTCGGCGAACCGTTGCTGACGCTGCCGTGGGCCGCAACCGGCATGCGGTTTACATTTTTTGCCGCCGAACTTCTCGCCGGCGAACCCGAATGCCGCGTCCATGACCGGATTGTCTGGGAAAATCCGGACGCGTTTCCTTTTTATGCCTTCTGTCCGGCGGACACGGCGGCGATTCCGCTGCTGTTTGCCCGCGGCTGACAGGAAGGCCCGCGACCTTGGTTCTGGGAGGTGACGCGATGCCAAAGCTGTATTATCAGGGCCACGGGAGCTTCCGCCTGATCAGCGACAAAAGTATCGTGATCTATGTCGATCCGTTCGCCGGCGACGGCTACAACCGCAACGCCGACCTGATCCTGATCACGCACCATCATAACGACCATTGCCACCCGGAACTGGTGCCGAAAAAGTCCGGCTGCAAGATCATCACCGACCGGGAGGCGATCAAGGAGGGCGTGTACGGTTCTTTCCGCGTGCGCGGCGTCCGCGTCCGCGCGCTGCCCGCGACGAATGAGTACCACGACCCGCGCGAGTGCGTCGGCTACCTGATCACGATGGACGGGCTCAAAATTTACGCCGCGGGCGACACATCCGAGACGGACGCCATGAGCGAACTGATCCTGCAGCGGCTCGACTACTGCCTGTTGCCTGTGGACGGCACGCAGAACATGAATCCGATCTCCGCGTCGATTTGCGCGGCCCGTATCGGCGCGCGCCATTCCATTCCGATCCATACCAAATACGGTTCGCTGTTCGACGAGGGCATCGCACGGCAATTCGACGTGCCAGGGCGGCTGATTGTAAGGCCTGGGCAGGAAATTGAGCTGTAATTTTGTCATCTTTTTGAAGTATCATATTGCAAATTATGAGCAAACCCCTTAAAATGATATCAATGGATGAATATGCCAGAAACAGAAAGGGGTTAGCCCATGAAGAGATTATGCGCAATCGCACTGACCCTCCTGTTGGTCGTGTCGAGCGTTAGCACGCTGGCCGATTTCGATCGCCCGTGGGAGGGCGGCGAGGATCTTCGGCATTACACAGACACCCATCCGAGTGAGGGACATCCGACCGGGGATCATCCCGCAAAGCGCCTGATTCAGAAAGGCGGCATCGAGATCCCGTTTGCGCGCGGTCTCTGTTGCCTGACGTGCTATCTGCTTTATGGCGATTTCTGCTCATGCAGCATGACGAAGCCCTGTAACCACAGCGGCTGCACAATGTGCGGATGCTGCTACGCATGCGCTGTTGCCTCTGGCGCGCCGGATTGCGAATGCGACCCGGATAACCCGTGCGCGCATCACGGCTGCACAACATGCGGCTATACCAGGTGCTGCGTCGTGTGCGAGGGTATTGGCGAACCGGACTGCGAATGCGACCCGGATAACCCGTGCTTGCATAGCGGCTGCCTAACATGCGGCTACATTCAATGTTGCTTTTTTTGCACAGTCTACCATGGTGCGCCGTTCTGCGAATGCGACCCGGATAACCCGTGCGCGCATAACGGCTGCACAACATGCGGATATACCACGCGCGGCGCTCTGTGCCCGCTGCTTGGAGAACCGGATTGCGAATGCGACCCGGATAACCCGAGCTTGCATAGCGGCTGCCTAAC
>JAVBOQ010000013.1:0-10112 GCA_031550455.1 Eubacteriales bacterium | reverse complement strand
AAGAATCCCTTCTTTATCTGTAGGCAAGGGTTTCTGTGTTCATGAAGTCCAACCCGCCGTGAGGCGAAAAAGCAGGGTTTCCAAAGGGGCTAGCCCCTTTGGCAGGGTCTGGGACAGCGTCCCAGCGTCCCTTCCCGATCGGGCAACTTTTGCTTCGCCGCATGGCGGGGCATGGAATGCAGGCATCAACATGGATTGGATAGAGGCTGTCCGAGATAGGCGGACAGCCTCACTTTGTTGTCGCGGTATGTTGGATAGAAGCGATGCCGGGCTGCGCAAAACCTCTTCGCGTCCACTATGCCCCGGCGACCTTGTGCGCCTCGTTCACGACCCGCTCCACCGCGTTCAGGATGTTCTGATACCCGGTGCAGCGGCAGAGGTGGCCGGAAATCAGCTTTCGCAGCTCGTCGCGCGTGTACTTTTTGCCTGTGCCGACGATTTCAACCGCCGTCATGATCAGCCCGGGCGTGCAGAACCCGCACTGCACGGCGGCCTCGTCGATGAACGCCCGCTGCACCGGGTTCAGCTCGCCGTCTGGCCCCTGCAAGCCTTCGACGGTCAGCACGCGTCTGCCGTCGGCCCAAGCGGCCAGATAAATGCAGCTATCGACCGACTTGCCGTCGACCAGCACGGTACACGCGCCGCATTCGCCGACCTCGCAGCCCTTCTTGACGCTCTTTAGCGACAGCCGCTCGCGCAGCGTGTCGGCGAGCGACTCGCGCGGGTCGATCGCGACCTCGGTATCTTTTCCGTTCACGTTCATGCGGATGATGATCATGGTCTGCTCCCTCCCGCGCGTTCGATCGCCCGCCACATGACGCGCCGGGTCAGTTCGCGAATCAACTGCTCGCGGAACGCTTTCGAAGCGCGCCAGCTCGACCGCGGGGCAAGCTCCAAAAGCGCCGCCGGGCCGAGCGCGTCCAGCAGCGCTTCGGAAACCGGCTGCCCGATCGCCGTCTGCTCGGCTTTATGACAGCGCACGGGCGTCGGCGCGGCGACGCCGAACGCGAGCCTGCAATCGGAGACCGTCCGCCTGTCGCCCTCAAGCCGCACATGCGCCGCGCAGCCGAGCGTCGCGATGTCCATCGCGTTTCGCTGCGCGTACTTGCAGTAGAACCCGCCAAACCCGTCGTAATCGGCCTTGCGGACGCGGATCGCGGTCAGCAGTTCGCCGTGGGTCAGGCGCACCCGGCCCGGCCCTGCGTAAAACGATTCCAGCGCGGCCGTCCGCCGCCCGTCCGGCCCTTCGATGACCAGTTCCGCATTCAGCGTCAAAAGCGTCGCCGCGCTGTCCGCGCTGGTTGCGCCGTTGCAGACGTTGCCGCCGATCGTGCCGACGTTGCGAAGCTGCGGTCCGCCCGCCTGGTCGACCGCCTCGCCGAGCGCCGGCATGTGCGCCTGAATCAGCGGATGGTTCGTCACCTCGGCGAACGTGCAGCCGGATCCGATGACGATCGTCCCGTCTGCGTCCATCGAAACGCCGGCCAGCGCGGCAATCCCGTGGATACTGACAAGCGGCCTGCCGGCCAGTTTGCCTTCGCGCACCTTGATCAGCACGTCGCTGCCGCCTGCGATGACGACCGCGTCCGGGTCGCGCGCCAGCGCCGCGATCGCGTCCGGGATGCTCCGCGCTTGATAGTACCGTGAAAATTCAAACATCTCATCCCTCCTTTGGGATCAATGCAAAAGGCGCATCCCGGAGAGCTCGGGAGCCCGAAGCCTCCCCGCCCTTCCTCCAAACGCACAAACCGCAGTTCATGCGTTTGCCGCCGGTATCAGCCCCGCCGCCGTAAACGCCTCGACGAGCCGCTGCGGAGACAGCGGGATCGCGTGAACCGCGATGCCGGTGGCGTTCAGCACGGCGTTTCGCAGCGCGGGCGCGACCGGCACCGTCGGCGGCTCGCCGAGCGCCTTGTTGCCGTAGGGGCCGGTCGGGTCGGCCGTCTCGACAAAGTCCACGCCAAGGTCGGGCGTGTCCATCGCGGTCTGCAGCTTGTAGTCGAGCAGGTTGCCGTTGAGCGGCCTTGCCTTATCGTCGTAGAGCATCTGCTCTGAGAGGCCGTACCCGAGGCCCATGCTCATGCCGCCGTGTACCTGCGCCTCCGCGAGCTTCGGATTGATCAGCACGCCGCTGTCGTGTACGTTGACAATGTCGAGCACGCGCACTTTGCCAAGCGGGATGTCCACCTCGACCTCGGCGAACGTGCAGCCGAACGAGAACGTGTTGTCCTTGTTGTGGTACGTCGTCTCCGCGGCCAGATGCACGGCGTTCACCAGGCTGTAGACAGCCTCGGTCGCCAGTTCGTCAAGCGGCAGCAGAAGCGCGCCGTCCCGTCCCACGATCCCGCCGCGCGCGATGTCCAGCCCGTCCGTCGACGCTTTGAGCAGATACGACGCGTAGTCTAAGATCTTCTTTTTCAGCGCCAGCGCGGTCTGCTTGACGGCCATGCCGGAAACGTAGGTCTGCCGCGAAGCGAACGCGCCGGAATCGAACGGCGTGATGTCCGTGTCCTGCGACGACTGCAGGTGAATGCGCGCCTCCGGGATGCCGAGGGCTTCCGCCGCGATCTGCGTCAGCACGGTGTCCGCGCCCTGGCCGATCTCGGTCGCGCCGGTCTGCAACTGCACCGATCCGTCCTCGTTGAGCGTCAGCCGCGCGCAGGCCATCTCCTGCCCGATCGGGTACACGCCGGTTTTGTAGCTGAACATCGCCATGCCGACGCCGCGCCGGACGGCGCCCGTCTGGTTCGCGTACGCCGCGCGCTTTGCCTGCCATCCGATGCGCTCCGCGCCTTTTGCAAGGCACGCGAGCAACCCGGACGTGTGGCAGGTCAGCCCGTTGGCGGGGTCGACATACCCTTCCGGCATCGCGTTCATCCGGCGGAACGCCAAAGGATCCATGCCGATCGCCCGCGCGACGTCGTCGATGTGCGACTCCAGCGCGAAAATCGCCTGCGGGATGCCGTAGCCGCGCATCGCGCCGCCGGTCGTGATGTTGGTGTAGACGGTGCGGGCGTCGCCTTCGACGAGCTTCTCCTGCCGGTACAGGTGGCGGAACGCGCTTGCGCTGTTCGCGATGATCGAATGCCCGTGCGACGCATACCCGCCCTGGTTTGATATCCCGGCAAACCTTCGCGCGACGATCCGCCCGTCCGGCCGCACGATCGTGTCGAGCGTGATGTCCATCGCGTGGCGGACGCGCGTGCAGGCGAACACCTCCTCGCGCGAGAGCTCGAGCTTGACCGGCCTGCCGCCGACCTGCGCCGTCAAAAACGCGTTCAGCGGCTCGCCGAGCACCTCCTGCTTGTTGCCAAAGCCGCCGCCCAGATACGGCTTGATCACGCGGACGCTGCCCCAGGGGATTCCGAGCGCCTGGCCGACGACGCGCCGGACAATCGTCGGGATCTGCGTCGACGACACGACGACGATCCGGCCCTTTTCCATGTAGGCGAAGGACACCGCCGGTTCGATGTGGCAGTGCTGCACCGCCTGCGTGCGGTATGTGCCGGAGACGCGCATGGTATCCGGTTCCGCCGCGCCGTCAAAATCGCCCTTGTATCCGTTTTCGGCGAACGCGTAATGCGTGTGTTTAAGCACGTTGCCCGGCGCGCCGTCGTGCAAAAGCGTCGCGCCGTCCGCCATCGCCTGTTCCGGTGTGACGAACGGCGGATACTCGTCATACTCGACCAAAACCGCCGCCGCCGCGCGCGCCGCCGCGATCTCGTCCTCGGCGATGACCGCCGCGATCTCGTCGCCGTACACGCGGACGCGCCGGTTCAAAAGCCGCCGGTCGGCGACGTCCTGGTGCGCGGGGTCGGTCGACCAAGGATGGCCCGCCGTGCCGTACACGCAGTCCGGCGTGTCGAAGCACGTAACGATCTTCACCACGCCGGGTATCTTCAGCGCTTCCGTCAGGTCAAACCGTGTAACCAGCCCGTTGGCGACCGCGCTGCGGACAATCTTCGCGACCAGCGCGTCCGGCGGCGTCAAATCGTCCGTGAACCTTGCGCGGCCCGTCACCTTCTCATAGGCGTCGACGCGCTCGACGCTCTTTCCAACACCCATTGTCACGCCACCTCCATACGCAGGGCCTATCGCTAACGATTTTCATGCGATTATGTTATACATTCACAAAGATCACACATACTGCTTTCATTATACCACAGAAATACTCATCCGCAACGCTTGTTTTTTGCGAGGGCAGCGGATACAATGGAGTGCGGTGTTCGTACGAGAGCGAGCGTTTTACACGAGAGAAGGAATTTTGTGCGCTATCCGTTGCCCAATGTCGGCGGGAAACCAATCTCGCACCGTGTTTGCACGGATATCCTGGAGGCTTTGACCGCCGGCGATTTCGCCGCGCTGGAACTGCTGCCGTCGGAAAACGAGCTGGCCTCGCGGTACGGCGTCAGCCGCAGCGTCATCCGCGACGCGCTCTCCGCGTTGGAACGCGAAGGCTTCCTGCAAAGGATGCGGGGCATCGGCACGGTCGTCCACCGCGACATCGTCGGCCTTGGCGCGCGGCTTGACCTGAAGCGCGAGTATTATGAGCTGATCCGCGGCATGGGCCGCGTGCCCGGCGTGGACAGCGTCTCGCTCCGGCGGGAACCCGCGTGCGCCCGGATCGCAGGGCAACTGAACATCCGCGAAGGCGACGCGCTGATCGTCTGCGAAAAGCGGCTTCTGGCCAGCGGCGTGCCCGTCATCTATTCGGTCGACCGCCTGCCGGCGATACTGTTCGACGGCGTCGCGCCCGGCGCGATCGACTGGAGCCGCCCGGTGTTCGATCTGCTCGAAGAGCACCTCGGGTTCGATGTGGACACCGATATCGCGTCGCTGAAGCCGACGCTCGGCCCGCCCGACATCCGCGCGAAGCTGAACGTGCGGGACGACGAGGCGCTGCTGATGATCGACGAAGTCGGTTACTATCGCCTGACGCGTCCCGTGTTTCAGTCGGTTGGGTTTTATACGGATTTTTTTGAGTTCACGATGCTGCGGAAAAGGCTGTAACGTGGAAGAAAGGAACCCGGGAGTTTTCATCTGACAAGAAGGCCGGTGGCGCCCATGGATAAAGGATGCCGAAAAAAGCGGCTGTCGTTTGGCCGCCGCACGTTCAAGACGCTGGCCGCCACGACGATTCTGGCGGTCGTCTACTCAATCTTCGGGCGCAACCCCTGCTTTGCCTGCATCGGCGCGGTGTTTGGGATGGGGCAGGTGTTTGACGCGGGGCTGAAACAGGGCGGCAACCGGTTCATCGGAACGATCCTCGGCGGGGTGATCGCGATCCCGCTGTACCCGCTATACCATGACCAGATGTTTGGCGTCCCGGGCTGGGTATACCTGACGCTGGGGCTCGCGGTGCTGCTGATCGTCTCGCAGTTGGTCAACGCGGGCGGCGGCGTTCAACCCGGGGCGGTCGTATTTTTCGTCGTGCTGCTGACCGTTGCGGAGTCGACCTATATCATGTACACGGTCAACCGCGTGATCGACACCGGCATCGGCGTCGCGCTGTCGCTGCTGCTCAACCGCGTGTTCCCGTCGCCGCTGGAAGAAAAGCCGATGAAGCCGCTGTTCGGCCGACCCGGAAACGGCAACGCGGAAGGCCGCTGATTCGTCTGTTTCTCAAAAGGGGGAAAGACCATGGAAACAAAACGCTTTTCGGGCATGGGGCTGATCGTGAGGCTGTTATCCGCCGCGCTGCTCGCTGCCGCGCTGATTGCCGCCGCGCTGATCTACAGCGGCGCGGTCTCCGACCGGCCGGTCGTGGGTTCTTTTTCGGGGAGCCTTTCGTCAGGCGCCTATGCGTATCCGGAAATCATGGACCTGGAAACGCTCAAGGCCTATCTCGGCATTTATCCCGCGGCGAACGACGAGACCGATTTCGAAAGTCAGTCGTTCGGTTCGGCGCAGGAGAGCGCCGCTGCGCCCATCGGCCTGAGCAGCTACGACGACGCGGACAAGCGCCTGCTGGACGCGCTGGGGGACGATATCCTCTCCGGGAAATGGCCGGAGTTTCCGTATGTCAAGCTGGGCGACAAGCTGTATTTCAGCCGCCAGGCGGTCGAGCAGTGGTTCCGGGATCAGGCGGAAAAGCGGCTGACGATCGAATAGCGGAGGCGCAAGGCGCGAAAGCTGAATGCGCAACCAAACGTTCCGGCATCCTGATTGCCAGAAGAACAGACCGCGGCCGGATAGCGAACGGGAGGGTAAGCCGATGAATATTGCGGAAAACATCTTAAAGCACAGCTTACAGAATGTGTATTTCCTGACGGGTACGGCAATGGCCGGCAAAACGACGATGGCGCGGGAACTTGCAAAGAAATACGGATTCTATCATTTTAACGACAACTGGCATGAGGATCGGTTCCGGGTCTACCGGTCGATCTGCAGTGCAAAGTATCAGCCGCAGTCGACAAAAAAGAGAGAAACAACGGACTGGGAAGCCTATTTCGGCAGATCGGTAGAGCAGTTTTTGGCCGACAACGGCGAATATGGCGAAGACGACGAATACATAGAATTTATGATCATAGAGCTAATCAAACTGTCGCAGAACGCCAGGGTGATCGCGGATGTCGGCATTCCGCTTCCGCTGTTGACCGAGATTTCCGACTACGGCAGGATCGCGTGTCTGCTTGCCGCGCCCGAGTTTGTCACCTGCGAGCAGTATGGCAAAAGAGACGACCACAAGGAATTCCTGGAATGCATCCTGTCGCTGAAGGACCCGGAAAAGAAAATCGCGGTGCAGGACGAACTGTTTCGAATCGGCGTTGAAAAAATGTATGAGGACGTTCGAAAATTCAACCTTTTCAGCATCGTCCGGAACGAAGAAAGCACCGTGCAGGGCACGTTTGAAATGCTTGTAAAACACTTTAAATTATAGGCTCGCGGGAGGGTTGACATTTTTCGGGTTTCCGACTATACTACAATATCATATTTCCCTGTGAAGAAGAGGAGTACGCAAAGGAATCCACCAGAGAGGGCGGTTCACCGGCTGAAAGGCCGCCCGGGACAGCGCTTGCGGAAGGTCGCTTCGGAGGGTTTCGGGTCAGCGAAAGCAGCCCGGACGCGTCCGCGCGTTATCGCGGTATGAGCCGGTGTTAGCCGGGAAAAAAGGTGGTACCACGGAGCCGCATCCGTCCTTTGGACGCGTGCGGCTTTTTGCTGTCACCGAAAAGGAGGAACCTGGAATGCCGAAGGAAATGCCAAAGACCTATCAACCGCAGCAGTTCGAGGCCGAGATGTACGCCCATTGGGAAAACAGTGGGTACTTCAAGGCGAACCGCGTCCCCGGCAAGAAGCCGTACACGATCATGATGCCGCCGCCGAACATCACGGGGCAGTTGCACATGGGCCACGCGATGTACACCGTGCAGGACGTGCTGACGCGCTACCACCGGATGAAGGGTGACCCGACGCTGTGGCTGCCGGGCACAGACCACGCCGCGATAGCCACCGAGGCGCGCATCGTCGCGCAGATGGCCAAGGAAGGCGTCACAAAGGAAGATATCGGCCGCGAGGGTTTTCTCGAGCGCGCGTGGGCGTGGAAAGAGGAGTACGGCGGGCGGATCGTCACGCAGCTTCGCAGGCTCGGCGCGAGCTGCGACTGGTCGCGCGAGCGGTTTACGATGGACGAAGGTCTGTCCCGCGCGGTGAAGGAAGTGTTCGTCCGGCTGTATGACAAGGGCCTGATCTACCGCGGCGAGCGGATCATCAACTGGTGCCCGGAATGCAAGACGACGCTGTCGGACATTGAAGTGGAGTACGAGGAGCAGCATTCGCAGCTTTGGCACATCCGCTACCCGGGCGATGACGGCGGGGACGGCGTGATCGTCGCGACGACACGGCCCGAGACGATGCTCGGCGACACCGGCGTCGCGGTGAACCCGGACGACGAACGGTACGCCGCGATGCGCGGCAAGCGCGTGATCCTGCCGATCTTAAACCGTGTGATCCCGGTCGTGTTCGACGAATACGTCGACAAGGAATTCGGCACCGGCGCGGTCAAAATGACGCCGGCGCACGATCCGAACGACTTTGAGGTGGCGCAGCGGCACGGGCTCGAAACGATCCGCGTGATGCGCGACGACGGTTCGATGAACGAAAACGCCGGGCCGTACGCGGGCATGAAAGCGCTCGAGTGCAGAAAGCGCGTCGTCGAGGCGCTGCAAGGCCTCGGCCTGCTCGTCAAAATCGAGCCGTACACGCACAATGTCGGCGCGTGCTACCGCTGCCACCACACGGTGGAGCCGCTTGTGTCGAAGCAGTGGTTCGTGAAAATGAAACCGCTGGCGGAACCCGCGATCGAGGTGGTCAAAACCGGCGCGACGAAGTTCGTGCCGCAGCGGTTCGAGCGCGTGTACCTCAGTTGGATGGAAAATATCCGCGACTGGTGCATTTCGCGCCAGCTCTGGTGGGGCCACCGCATCCCGGCGTACTACTGCGACGCCTGCGGCGAAATGACCGTCGCGCGCGAAACGCCCGGAAAGTGCCCGAAGTGCGGACAGCCGATGCGGCAGGACGAGGACGCGCTGGACACCTGGTTCTCGTCGGCGCTGTGGCCGTTCTCGACGCTTGGCTGGCCTGACCAGACCGAGGATCTGGCCTATTTCTACCCGACCTCCACGCTGGTGACCGCGTACGACATCATTTTCTTCTGGGTGGCGCGGATGATCTTCTCCGGCGTGGAACAGATGGGCGAAACGCCGTTTGACACGGTGCTGATCCACGGACTCGTGCGCGACACGCAGGGCCGCAAGATGTCCAAGTCGCTCGACAACGGCGTCGACCCGCAGGAGATCATCGAGCAGTACGGCGCGGACGCGCTGCGGTTCTCGCTGGTGTTCGGCGTGGCGCCCGGCAACGACCTCAATTTCGGCACCGACAAGGTCGAGGCCGCGCGCAACTTCGCCAACAAGGTGTACAACGCGTCGCGCTTCGTGCTGATGAACCTGGACGGCGCGGAGCCGGTCGATGGCAAGCCTCTGGAACTTGCGGACAAGTGGATCCTGTCGCGGCTGAACCTTTGCGCGCGCGACATGACCGAAAAGCTCGACGAGTTTGACCTGGGCCTCGCGGCGCAGCGCATCTACGATTTCGCGTGGAGCGAGTTCTGCGACTGGTACATCGAATGGGCCAAGCCGCGCCTGCTCGACGGCGAGGCGGCGCAGAAAAAGACCGCGCAGGCGGTACTGTTGCATTGTCTCAAAGGGCTGCTGAAGCTGCTGCACCCGTTCATGCCGTTCCTGACCGAATCGATCTGGCAGATGCTGCCCGGCGCGGAAGGCACGATCATGCTGGCCGATTGGCCGGTTGCCGACGCGGCATTCGCGTTTTCAGCGGAGGCCACGGCCGCAGAAGGCGTCATCGAGGCGATCCGCGCCGTGCGCACGATCCGCGCCGAAATGAAGGTCGAACCAGGCAAGCGCGTGCGCCTGCTGATGATGCCGACCACGGAAGCCTGGCGTCAGGCGCTCAAGTCGTCCGAAACCGCGTTCCAGCGGCTGTGCGGCGCGAGCGCGGTGGAGATCGTGGCCGCAACGGAACCTTCCGGCGAAAAGACCGTCGCGGTGATGTGCCCGGCCGCGGAAATTCACATCCCGCTCGGCGATCTGGTGGACTTTCAGAAGGAACTCGCCCGACTGGAGAAGGAAAAGCAAGGCGTGCTGAACGAGATCACCCGCGCGGAAGGCATGCTCACGAACGAGGCCTACCTCGCGAAGGCCCCGGCGGCGCTGGTGCGGCAAACGAAGGATAAGCTCGAAACGAGCAAAGTGACGCTGGCTTCGATCGAGAAGAGAATTGCGGAGATGGGAAGGTAGGCGAACGCTTACGGAGGGCTTTCAGCCCTCCGAGCCTCCTGCTCGAAGGGACTTTCTCCCCTTTGGAAACTCATCGTTTCGCCTCGCGGCAGGATGCGGTTCGTGATAGCGGAAACCAAAAAACGATATCGCCAGGGAGCTTTGCGCCCTGGCGATATCATTTTTGTTAGGCAATGGGACCGAATCCGTCGTCGCCGAAATCATCGGGCAGGTCATACATATCCAGGAACTGCTGCCAGAAATCATCGACAAGATCTTCATCAGCATACTGCTCGTAGAACTGTGTCTTGATCC
>JAVBOQ010000041.1:0-10871 GCA_031550455.1 Eubacteriales bacterium | reverse complement strand
CTGAGCCAGGATCAAACTCTTGTGTTTAATCCTTTTTCTTTACTGTCCGCCGCTCGCTTTCGCTCCCGACAAACAGTTACTCAAAACTAATTGACTGTCTCTCTTCTTGTTTTCCCTGTATCGTTTTCAAGGTGCGGGACGCGCTTGCTCTTGCTTTCGCTCCCTCAAAGGCGCTCGTGTAGGATACTACACAAGCGCCTGTCTGTCAAGCCTTTTTATTCGCCTTTTTTTATGGAATTTCCTGGAAATCGCGCGTTTCGAAAATTTACGAACATTAACGATATGACAGAACTTTTTGTTCGTATTTTTTTGCCGCAACGACCCAGTCATAGCCAATCGGGACGCCGGATTGTTCGCAATAGCGATCCCACACCGCGCCCATCGGCAAGGTCAGAAGTTCCTGTTGCATCGCGAGGCGGCCGGACTTGTCGCCTTCCGCTTCCATCTGTTTAAGCAGCCCAACCGGCTCGAGCAGCGCGGCGAGCAACGCCTTTTTCGCGTTGCGCGCGCCAGTCGTCCAGGCGATGATCCGGTTGATCGACGCGTCGAAATAATCAAGTGCGATGTACACGCGGTCAAGCGAGCCGGTCCGGACGATTTCGCGCATGATCTGGCGCGTCTCGTCGTCGAGCAGCACGACATGGTCGGAATCCCAGCGCACCGGGCGGCTGACATGCAGCAAAAGCTTTTCGACAAAGCACAGCACGGCCGATATCTTCGCGGAAATCGCCTCCGTCGGGTGGTAATGGCCGGCGTCCATCGTCAGCAGGATATCCGGGCGGGTCAGCGCGTAGCCGAGGTAAAACTCGTGCGAGCCGGGCACATACGCCTCGCTGCCGATGCCGAACAGTTTCGATTCGACCGCGTCGCGCATCAGGCGCTTGTCGATTTTTTCTTCGAAAATCTTGTCGAGGCTGTCGACCAGCCGTAAGCGCGGCGCGAGCGTGTCGACCGGGATTTCCTTCTCGCCGTCGTGGATCCAATGGTTGATGACGCAGACCTTGCCCGTTTTTTCGCCGAAATACGCGCCGATGCGGCGGACGCGCTTCGTGTGCTCGATCCAGTAGGCGCGCAGGCCCTCGTCCGGGTTCGTCAGGGAGCCGTTTTCGCCGTAGGGATGCGAAAAGAACGTGCTGTTGAAGTCCAGCCCGACGTTCTTTTCGTTCGCCCAATCGGCCCAGGAAGCGAAGTGCTTCGGCTCCAGCGCATCGCGCGAGACCGGCGCGGCGCTGTCGAGATAGTTCGCGTGCAGGTTGACCTTTGACGGGCCTGGCACGTAGGCGAGCACCTCTGAAATGTCCTGGCGCAGCTCCGCGACGTTGCGCGCGCGTCCGGGATAGTTGCCGGTCGTCTGAATGCCGCCCGTCAGCGAGCCGCCGCCTTCAAACCCGAGCACGTCGTCACCCTGCCAGCAGTGCAAAGAAACCGGCGTCGCGTCCAGCGCGCGGATGGCCGCGTCCGCATCGACGCCCAGCGCGGCGTATTGTTCCCTGGCCATTTCATATCGCTTTTGAATCATCTGTCTTCCTCCCTGTATTCGCCAATCGGTACGGCCTTCCTTATATTCGCTGTCACAGGTCCGATTCCTTGCAGAGGGCGAACGCTTTATAATGAAACCGCCCCGTCCGCCGTCTTTTCCTTGACAAATCTCGGGAAAAAATCTATAGTATTTGCTGGATAGAAATGTCTGTGGTGAAGATATGGAAAATGGAGGAACCGCGATGAAGAGAAAACGCGCGTTCTCAATCTTTCTGATGGGTTGCCTGTTGATTGCCATGCTTGGCGCGACGCCGGCCGCGAACGGCGCGGCGCACGCGGAAACGCTGGCCTCGCCGGTGCTTGAGCGATTTTCCGCGCATCCGCTCGGGCTGCCGTTGACAATCAAATGGGCGACCGTCATCGGCGCGGCTTCCTACACCGCGTCCATATCGCCGCTTGGCGGGCAAAGCGTCGAAGGCGTCGTCGTCAACACGACCGCGACGTTCTCGGCGGACATGATGCCCGTGGCGGGCAAATATCAGGTCACCGTCGTCGCGAAAGCGGGCGACGGCACAACCACCATGGTTTCACGCACGTTCGAGGTGCTGCCGGCCATGCCGTCGATGATGCTGGCGGGCGTCGCGTCGCACACGGCCGGAAACGATCTGACGGTTCGGTGGTTCTCGGTCACGGGCGCGTCTTCGTACGTCGCGGTACTGACGCCGCCGGCGGGCGCGGGCGACCCGATGGAACTGACCGTCGACACGGCGTCCGCGACGTTCCCGGGCAAGGCGTTCTCCGAAGCGGGCGTCTATTCGGTCACCGTCCGAACGGTCGCCGACGGCTTCTATCCGTCCGCGGCGACGATCACATTCCCTGTAGAAAAGAAACGCTTCGCGTTTGGCATCGGCGGCGACGACAGCGCGGGCGGCGAGGCGGCCGTTCGCGAGGGCACGGTTGAAACGGCCGCCTACAAGGCCGCGTTCGGCGCGGCGGAGACGCGCGCCGCGGCGTACGCGTACACCGAAGGGCTCACGCCGACCGGCGACCAAACGTCGATGGACATCTTAAAGGGCGCCCTGATGCCGATCCTGCCGCCGGGCGACGCGATTTTGTACGGCGCGTCGGACGAGGCATACTTCTCCGACTACACGGCCTGCCAGGTCGCGATACTCGTCGACATCGCGTGCGGGTCGAACATTGTCAAGGCCTCCGAGATCGTTCAGATTTCCGCGAAGGCCGTGGGCGATATCCTGCAAATGATGCTGGAAGACGGCGCGGGCATGGATCCCGCCGCCCGCAAAGCGGTCGCGGCCTACCGCGAAAAGTGCAAAAGCGCGGCTTCCGCCTCGCTGTTTGACGAAGTGCCGTCGCTCCGCCGCGACATTGTCGCGCTGGTCATGTCGCGCGTCACGGCCAGGGACGACGCGGCGCTGGCACTGGTCACCGCGGTGCTCGAACCGCTGCTGGGCACCGAGCACGAGCCGCTGATCGTCCGCTCGCTGGACGCGCACAGGGCGCTGGCCGCCTACTATGCCGCCCAAATTGACGAAAAGCTCGCGGCATTGCCTGACACCACGACATGGGCGGAGCTGGAAGCGCTCAACGGGCTGTACCAACGGTTCATGCTGTGCGTCGCGCATCTGTCGAACATGGCGGAGACGTTTGGCGGCGCGGAGGATGCGGGCGCGCACCTGACCGACGCGCTCCGCGATTTTTCCGAGGTGCAGGCGCAGTACATCAAGCTGACCGTGTGACGAGGGAAGCGCGACCGCCTGATAATAGGAAGTGAGCGGAGCGCTATCCCAACCCCTGCCAAAGGAGCGAAGATACTTATCGCTCCGGCGCTTTGAGCATCGCCCGGCGCGCGCGCCAGTCCGGCATCACGGATGCAATCAGCGCGTAAAAGTCCCTGCCGTGATTTTTATGAACGATATGCGCAAGCTCGTGCACGACGACATAGTCGATCGCCTCGGGCGGGTAGCGCATCAGACGATAGGAAAAACAGAGGCTGTTTTTCGGGCTGCAACTGCCGAAGCGGGTTTTTGCGCCTGTGATTCGTATGCCGGTCGGCGCAAGCCGCATCGACCGGGCAAACAGGGCGACGCGCTCCGGCAGCGTTTCTTTTGCTTTTTGGGAAAGCGCGAGCGCTTCCGCCGCGGTCGGTTCCGGCGCGCGGACGCGGCCGCGCTGCCGTTCCCTCGCGGATTCGATCCAGTTCGCGCGCCGCGCGACGATCGCGTCAATCTCGCGTTTCGCGAGGCGCTCCGGCGCCCGCACGATCACTTCGAGCGCCGGTGTGACCTCAATCGAAACAGTTTTTCGGCGGCTTCGAACCAACGTGAATTCACTCGTATGCTTCATACGATGAAGTGTAATGCTACAATGAAAAAGAATCAAGGAGGAAACCATGTCAGTCTCGATTTTTGTCACCTACGACGGCAACTGCCGCGAGGCCGTCACGTTCTACGCGGGCGTGTTCGGTCAACCCGTTCCGGAGATGATGGTATACGGCGACGCGCCGGAGAACCCGCAGTGGCCGGTCGCGGAGGCCGACCGCGACAAGATCATGTACACAAGCCTCAACATCACCGGCGACATCGTCATGTTCTCGGACGTTCCGGCGGGCTCCGGCCTGATCGCCGGATCGAACATCCAGATCACCGTCGATTTCAAGGACGAGGCCGAACTGCGCCGGGTGTTCGCCGCGATGGCGGAAGGCGGCGCGATCGACATGCCGCTGCAGCAGACGTTTTTTTGCCGCTGCTACGGCATGCTCACCGACAAGTTCGGCGTGCCGTGGCAGTTGATGATCGAGGAAACGACAGGCGGCTGATGCCATGAACGAGCGCGTCGTGACCCGCGACGACGAGCCGGTGCGAACGCTTTGCGCGGCCGACCTCGCGCTTGCCGAGGCGGTCGCGCTGGCGCGCGGCCTGACGTTTACAGTCCGGGATGACCCGTTTAAGCGGCGAGAGATTTTTTCATCCGGCTAGGAGCCGGAACGAGGCGTAGCAGCGCTACGCCATCTCCAGTTCCTTTTCAATCCGGTAGTTTTCCGCCTGCGACATGAACAGCCTGCAATACAGCCCGTCCGTCTTTTTCATCAGCGCGGCGTGGGTGTCATAGTCCGCAACCCGCCCGCCGTCGAGGATCAGGATTCGGTCGCAGAACACGCTGGAGCTCATCCGGTGTGAGATGTAGATGGCCGTCTTGTCACCGACCAGCGCGTTAAAGTGTTCGTAGATCTCGGCCTCGGCAAGGGGATCGAGCGCGCTGGTCGGCTCGTCGAGCACAATCAGCGAAGCGCCCTTGTAAAGCGCCCGCGCGATCGCGACCTTTTGCTGCTCGCCGCCCGAAAACTCCGTGCCGTCCTCATTGTACGCCTTGCCAAGCAGCGTGCCCAGGCCGTCCGGCAGCGAAGCCATCTTTTCTGAAAGCCCGACCTCTTCGACGACGCCCGTGACGTCCCCGCCCTGTCCCCGGTCACGCCCCGTGATGTTCTCCTCGACCGTGAACGCGAACAGCTTGAAGTCCTGAAATACCGCCGCGACCTCGCGCATGTACTGGCCGCGGTCATAATCGAAAATGTCGCGGCCGTTGACGGTGATCGTCCCGGATGTCGGCCTGTACAGGCGGCACAAAAGCTTGACCAGCGTCGTTTTGCCCGCGCCGTTCAGCCCGACAATCGAGACTTTTTCGCCCTTTTTGATTTCAAATGACACGTCGTCGAGCACCAGCGGGCCGTTGCCAGGATAGCGGAAACTCACGTGGTCAAACCGGATACCCTCGACACGGCCCGAAAAAGGCGCGTCGCCGCCCAAATCCTTTTCGTCCGGAATGGCCATGAAGTCCATAAACGGGTCGAGGTAGCCGAGCACCTGCGCCAGATTGACGACATCCTGCCCGATCGCCTGCGCCGCGCGGGAGAACTGCACCACCGCGCCGACATACATCGTGAACGCGCCGAGGCCGATCCTCGGTCCGATCGCGTCGGTCAGCGCCCGGACGCCGACGTACGCGTACGCGAGCGCGGCTTCAAGATCGTTCAGTACGCTGATCCCGCCCGAAAACCGGCCGACGCTGCGGAACAGCGTGATGAAATGGCCGTTGATCTCGCGGTTGAACTGTGAGATCTTCGAAAGCAGCAGGTCGTCCATGCCGTAAAGCCGGATGTCCTTGTGCAGCTTGTCCTGGTACGCGCTGTTGACATAGTATCCGTAGCGCCGGTTGATCGGCACGACTTCCTGCATCGCCGCGTACTGCTGTTTCAGTTGGATCGCGTACAGCAAAAGCGTCAGCGCGACGATCGCCAGCGCCGCCAGCACCAGCCACACGGACAGCGTCATCAGCACCGCGAGCAGCGACACGGCCGTCAGCATGTTTTGCAGGAGATCCGCCGCGTGGTTCAGCATGTTCTCCAACGCGCTCTGGTTGCGGATCGCGAACACAGCGCGCTCTTTCAGGTCAAGATCCGCCGGCGTTTCCAGATGCTCGTACGAGACATTCATGATCTTCTCGCCCATGCGCCGCTGCATCGCATGGGCCATGTACTCCGTCTTGACGGAGACATACCGCTTCGTCGCGTTCCGCACGAGCGCCATCAGCGCGTTTGAAAGGACGATGATCCCGGCGAACAGCGCGAGCCGGGCCGTGTCTCGCGCGCCGACCAGTTCGTCGATCAGGAAGCGCGGCAGCACCACGTTTAATACGATCTGCGCCACGGCGGACAGCCGGGCCGCCAGCAGCGTCAGCACGTACGGCGGCGAAATGCTCCACACCAGCCCGAGCAGCAGCGATGTTTTCTTCAGTTGCTTTTTCATGCCGCGCCTCCGTCGGGATCCAGGTTGTAATATTTCCCCTGCACGGTGAACATGCGGTGGTAGGCGCCCTTTTTCGCCATCAGCTCGTCGTGGCTGCCGCATTCCTTGAGGCCGTCGGCGTCAAAGAACGCGATCCGGTCGCAAAACTTCGTGCTGGCGAGCCGGTGCGAGATGTACACGGCCGTCTTGCCCTCGACAAGGTCTGAAAACTTCCGGTAAATGTCCGCCTCGGCCAGCGCGTCAAGCGCGGCGGTCGGCTCGTCCATGATCACCATGTTCGCGCCCTTGTACAGCGCCCGCGCGATCGCGAGCTTCTGCGACTCGCCGCCGGAAAACTCGGTGCCATCCTCCTCGATGATTTTCAACATCGGCTGATCAATGCCCTTTGGCAGGCTTCTGACCTTGTCGCCCAGGCCCGCGCGGTCAAGCGCGGCCGTCACACGGTCGCGGTCGCCGCCCTCGCGGCAGGCGACGTTTTCAGCAAGCGGGTACGCCAGCACGTTGACATCCTGGAACACCACCGAGAACATCGAATACCGCGCCTTCGGATCGTAGTGACCGATCGGAATGCCGTTGATCCGGATCTCGCCCTCTGTCACGCGGAACAGCCCGGTCATCAGCTTGACCAGCGTGCTCTTGCCCGCGCCGTTGATGCCGACGATCGCGACGCGCTCGCCTTTTTGAATGGTGAAGTTCAGGTTGCGGATGATATACCGGTCTGTCTTTGGATATTTGAAGCTGACATTGTCAAACGTGATTTCGAGCGTGTCGCCCGTGACCGCGGGCAGCGACCCGGTCGGCGCGTTAAAATCCGTGTCCATGAACTGATAAAAATCGTGCGCGTAGTGGCCTTCGTTCAGGATCGTGCCGAACCGGGTTGAAAGGCCCGTCAGCGTCGCGGAAAGCACCGTCACCGCCGTTAACGCCATCGAAAAATCGGCGATCGGCAGCCCGTTTAACATCTCGCCGATCAAAACGCCGTACGTCACCGCGTCGGAGACGAGCATCGCGCCGAGCGCGAGGAACGACAGCGCGAACTCACGCCGCGCGATGGCGCGCTGGATCGCGACGTACGCGTCGATCTCGCGCCGGTAGTTGGCCGTCACGCGGTCCTTCAGCCCGTAGATGCGGATGTCTTTTCCGAAGCCGAAGTCGTGCGTCGTGTTCAGGTAATAGCCAATGCGGCGGTGCGCTTTGCCGATGTCCTTGTGCAGCGAGTGGCGGTACGCGTGCGTCTTTCGGGAGACGGCCATCGTCGCCCAGATGTTGAGGATCAGCGCGGGCACGATCCACAGCGCGCGCGTCCCGAGCGCCGCGATCAGCAAAAGCGCGGTCAGCGCCTCGGCGGGCGCTTCGAAAAGCTGATGATACACGCCCTCGATGCCGTTTTGGTTGCTGTT
This sequence comes from Eubacteriales bacterium, assembly GCA_031550455.1. Classification (GTDB taxonomy): domain Bacteria; phylum Bacillota; class Clostridia; order Christensenellales; family Aristaeellaceae; genus Avichristensenella. The sequence continues at coordinate 3,169 of JAVBOQ010000041.1, read as the reverse complement.
TGCCGCGCTCATCGCGCGCTCGTGGTCGTTGTAGAACGAGGCGTCCTCGATGTGCTGGTAGTCCATCCCGATGATCTTCGCGGCGCAGTCGCGGATGTAATCCAGCCGGACCGCGCACAGCCGGAAATACGCGCTGTTGGTGAGGTATGTCTTGACATACCCACACACCGCCGACGCGACAAAGACCGCCGCGACGATCCACAAAAGCGCGTCAACCCGCGCGCCGGACGCGCGCGTCAGCTCGTCCAGCGTCAGCTTCGGCATCGCGACCGCGAACATTGGGTACACGCCGCCGAGCAGCGTGTACGCGGCGAAGTACGCGTATATCTTTTTGTCCTGTATCGTAACGTTTTGAATCAGTCGCTTCATGGTCGCCCAGACCGGATAGCTGGTGTCCGCGTTCTTTTCCCGCTTTTTGAACATACGGCCCTCCTGTTGCGGAATGGGAGAACATGCCAATCGTACCGTATTATAGCACGACCGCGAAGGCGCGGCATTAGAAATTGGTAATAGCCTGATTTGGATTGAGCCACGCGCGGAGCTTTGAAAGCTTGACGCCCGTCTGCCGCGAGCCGCCGCCCTCGTGGCCGTTGAACGGATAGACGAAAATCTCCTTCGGCGATTGAATTCGGTTGTATGTCGCGAAATAGCACTTCGCGGGGCAGACGTTGTCCCGGAGCGCGACCGAGGCGACCACCGGGCACGTGATCTTCTCCGCCATGTTCATCGTGTCGAAGTAGCTCAGCGTTTCCATCGCCCGATCGGTGTGATCGGGCCGGATCTTCAGATAGTCCGCGACCGCCGAGAACGAGCCGTGCGCGCCCGCGACGCGCGCCGCGAGGTCCGAGTTGCTCGGCACGTCGACGAGCGCCATCTTCGGCCGGCTGTCGAGCGCCGCGACGGCCATGCCGAGCGCGCCGCCCTGGCTGCCGCCCTCGACGGCGATGCGGCCCGCGTCGATCTCAGGACAGGTTTCAAGGAAATCGATCGCGCGGACGCAGTCCATGTAGACCGCACGGAAGTAATACTGTTCCTTGTCGAGGAGGCCCTTGCTCGCGACGTTGGTCGCCATGCCGCCCGTGTACGCGGCCGCGTTGCCGGTCATGCCGCCCTGCTCGCGGCAGTCCACCGACAGCACGGCCAGCCCGAGCGTCATCCAGTGCGCGAAATCCCACGGGTAGCCGCGGTTGCCGCCAAAGCCGTGGTAGTGGATCAGGCACGGGTACTTTTCCCCGACAGGGTGTTCCGGAACGAGCAGCCAGCCGTGGATCCGCGTTTGGTCAAAGCCGCTGTATCGGATGTCGTGTACGGACACGCCGGGCATCGGCGAATCGACCCGCGCGCGTTCCGGCAAAAGCGGGTTTCCCCGCGTGACGCGCTTCGTGTCGTCCCAAAAGGCGTCGAAGTCGGGCCGCTTCGTCAGTTCCGGCAGGTATCGCGAAAGCTCGCGGGTGATTTCATCCGTGTAAGCCATCTGCGCACTTCCTTTTGTTGATATATCCGCGCGTTTGCCGTGAGTATAGGCTGGCGTGGTCTTGCTGTCAAGGCGGTCGGTACGGTATAATTCTGTTACAACGCGAACGCAAGGGAGGCGCTCCGATGCGGTTTGTTCACCTGGCCGATCTGCACATCGGCAAAAGGCTTCACGACCTGAGCCTGCTTCCCGATCAGGCGGCGGCGCTGGACGCGATCCTCGCGGAGATTGGCAGGATCCGGCCGGACGCCGCGTTAATCGCGGGCGACGTGTACGACAAGGCGGTTCCGTCCGAAGAGGCGGTGCGGCTGTTCGACCGGTTTGTCTCCGCGCTTTCCGCGCTTGGCGTGACGGTATGCGCGATCGGCGGCAACCATGATTCCGACGAGCGGCTGTCGTTCGCGAAGTCCGTGCTCGCGCGGCAGCGGCTGCACATCGCCGGGCGGTACGAAGGGCGGATCGAAAAGGTTACGCTGGAGGACGCGTTCGGCGAGGTGGACGTGTGGCTTTTGCCGCACATGCTGCCGCGCGAGGCCGCGCGGTTCTTTGACGAGCCGGTCGAGACGGCGGAAGACGCCGTGCGGCTCGCGATCGCGCGGGAGAACATCGACCCGGCGCGGCGCGGCGTGCTGGTCGCGCACCAGTTTTTCCGAGCGGCAGGCGAATCGCAGGTGCTGTCCGATTCGGAAATTAACCCTGTCGGCGGGCTGGACGCGGTCGACGCGGCGCTGCTCAAACCGTTCCGTTACGCCGCGCTCGGCCACCTGCACGGCCCGCAGCGCGTCGGACGCGACACGGCGCGCTACGCCGGTTCCCCACTAAAATACTCGTTTTCGGAAATCAACCATGTGAAGTCGTTCGTTTCCGGCGAAATCGACGCGGACGGCGGCGTTTCGTTTTCGCTGGTTCCGGTTCCGCAGCCGCACGGCATGCGCGCGCTGACCGGCGCGCTCGATTCGCTGCTGTCCGAAGAAGCGCTCGCGCGGGGCGACGTCAACGATTACCTGCGCGTCACGCTGACCGACACGCCGATTCCGCTGTCGCCGCGCGACCGGCTTGACCGGGCGTATCCGAACGTGCTCCGGCTCGACTTCGCGTCGGACGGCTGCCCGGACGCGCCGCCCGCAGCCGCGGAACGCGGCGACCGGCTGTCGCTTTTCGAGGCGTTTTATACGATGCGCACCGGGAGACAGATGCCGGATTCGATCCGTGACGCCGTCTCGGACGCGATGCAGAAGGTGTTCGGGGAGGTGAACGCGTGAAACCGCTGGCGGTCACGATGCGCGCGTTTGGATCCTATCGGGATGAGACGACGCTTGACATGCGAAAATTGGGCGACCGTGGGCTGTACCTGATCACCGGCGACACCGGCGCGGGCAAGACGACGCTGTTCGACGCGATTTGCTTCGCGCTGTACGGCGCCGCGAGCGGCGAAACCCGAGGCGACGGCAAGGTGCTGCGCTGCGAGACCGCGCCGGCCTCCGTCAAGACGCTCGTCCGGCTCCAGTTCGACCACCAGGGGCGGACGTACGCGGCCGAACGGACGCTGACGATGGCCAAGGGCGATGGCAGGCTGACGCCAAGCGCCGCGCTGACGCTGCCGGACGGCGAAACAATTGAGGGCAAGGAGCGCGTCGACGCGAAATTCGTGGAGATACTCGGCATCAGCCACGAGCATTTCACAAAGGTGATGAT
>JAVBOQ010000026.1:0-3994 GCA_031550455.1 Eubacteriales bacterium | reverse complement strand
CTGAGCCAGGATCAAACTCTTGTGTTTAATCCTTTTTCTTTACTGTCCGCCGCTCGCTTTCGCTCCCGACAAACAGTTACTCAAAACTAATTGACTGTCTCTCTTCTTGTTTTCCCTGTATCGTTTTCAAGGTGCGGGACGTTTGCATCGGTCACCCGTCGCAAATGTGCCTTATTAGAATATCACCGCAACACAAAATTGTCAACCCCATTTTTCGGAAAAAAGACGCTTTTTATGCATAGGACGGGCATAAAAAAAGCGCCCGCGCATTTTCATAAAAATGCCGGGCAAAAGCTACCGCTGGAACCCGGCATTCGCCGGCGCGCTACTCGACGGCGCGTTGGATATCCGCGCCAAGCGACACAAGCCGCCTGTCCAGTTTTTCATAGCCGCGATCGATCAGGTGCGGATTATGGATCTCCGTCGCGCCGGACGCCATCAGGCCGGCGATGACCAGCGCCGCGCCGGCGCGGAGATCCGTCGCGTATACCGGCGCGCCGACCAGCCCGGGCATCCCCTCGATGATCGACACGCGCTCAAAAACCTGCGCGCGCGCGCCCATACGCGTCATCTCGGTCAAATGGCGGAACCGTTGGTCGAAGATTGTCTCGGTAATTGTGCTCGATCCGACCGCGGTCGTCAGCATCGCGGACATCGGCTGCTGCAGATCGGTCGGGAACCCGGGATACACCTGTGTTTTGATGTTGACGGCGCGATGGCCGCCGAATGACCGGACGCGGATCACGTCGTCCTGCTCGTCGACGCGCGCGCCGATTTCGAGCAGCTTCGCGGTCAGCGACTCCATGTGCGCCGGGATACAGCCGTGAATCGCGACGTCGCCCTGCGTCGCGGCGGCCGCGATCATCAGCGTCCCGGTCTCGATCTGGTCGGGAATGACGGTGTACGTGCAGCCGTGCAGCCGATTGACGCCGCGGATGCGGATTACGTCAGTGCCCGCGCCGCGGATGTGCGCGCCCATGCTGTTTAAGAAGTTCGCGGTATCGACGACATGCGGTTCCTTCGCCGCGTTGTAAATCATCGTGTTGCCCTGCGCCTTGCAGGCGGCCAGCATGACGTTGATCGTGCCGCCGACGGTCACCAGGTCAAAAAAAATCTCGGAACCGGTCAGCGCGGTGGTTTTGGCGGCGACGCCGTCGTCTCGCTCGTCGATGTCGACGTTCAGCGCACGGAACCCTTTGATGTGCTGGTCGATCGGCCTGTCGCCGAACTGGCAGCCGCCCGGGTACGGGATGGCGCCTTCGCCGGTCTTGCCGATCAGCGCGCCTAATAAATAGTAAGAACCGCGAAACTTTTGGCACAGCGCGCTGTCGGGCGTTGTGCTGCACAGGTTTTTCGGGTCGATGACGACGGTATGGCCGCTCACGTCGACACGCGCGCCCAGACCGCGCAACAGCGTAAACAGCAGGTGCACGTCGTTGATGTCCGGCAGGTTTTCGATCGCGACCGGTTCATCGCAGAGCAAAGCCGCGCTCAGTACCGGCAGCGACGTGTTCTTTCCGCCGGAAACAGACACGTCGCCGACCAAGCGCTTTCCGCCGTGGACGATCCATTTTTCTACCTTTGCCGGCATGAACGCTCCTTCGCCGCTCAGTGGCATCCGCCACATGAGCAGCCGGATCCATGGCTTTTGCTATCGCAGCCGGAGCAGCCGCCGCAGTCGCCCGAACAGCCGCCGCGGCCCGCGGACGACGCGGGATTGCCAAACAGGCACGCGCCTTCATACGCGCGGCTGACCAGCCCGCCGCAGCGCGCGCACCGAACCGCGTCGATCCGTGACGCCGGTACGAGCTCGTCAAAGACCGTTTCGCAAGCGCCGCATTTGAATTTCAAAAAAGGCAAAAACAAGTCCTCCCGAGAATGTTAAGGCAATTATACACCTACTTTGTTCGAAACGCAAACCGCCCTGATCCGCTGCCCGTTCATCTATTTCACGCGTCCATGCGATATTGATTTTATAAAATTAAATTTCGCTTGATTATATTTCTTTGTTGTGGTACACTTGCCGCATAAGATCGTGGGAGGTGCGCGATTGGATCCGCTGAAACTCGAAAACCAACTGTGCTTTCCGCTGTACGCGGCGGCGCGGGGCGTGGTGAAGCTATATACGCCGCTGTTGGACAAGATCGGCCTGACCTACACCCAATATGTGACCATGATGCTGCTGTGGGAACATCGGCAACTGTCGGTCAAGCGGCTGGGCGAAAAACTGCATTTGGATTCCGGAACGCTGACGCCGCTGCTGAAAAAGCTAGAGGCGCAAGGGTTGGTCACACGCCAACGCTCGGCGGAGGACGAGCGCAGCCTGATCGTCACCCTCACGGACGCAGGCGCCGCGCTGCGTGAACAGGCGCTTGGCATCCCTCAGGCCCTCGGGCAATGCATTCACCTGAGCAGTGAAGAAGCCGGGACGCTGTACACGCTTTTATACAAGCTGCTGGGGCAGATGTGAGGTTGGAAGATGGAAAGCCAATTTGAACTGGAAAAGTATCTGAGCGACGGCATGAACGCGCTGGTTCACGACATACTGAAGGCGAGCTTCAGGGATCCCAAAGGGAGCGCTTTTTTCGCCCGGTACGCGCTGGCCGCGAGCAAAGCGGAGCGCCGAAGGCACAGCATGGAGGCAAACGGAGAACACATTCCCTCCTTTCTGATCGCCAGCATCACGGGCCGCTGCAACCTGAACTGCGCGGGATGCTACGACCGCGCCAACCATGCCTGCAAAAGCCAGACCGAACTGAGCGCGGCCGACTGGAACCGGATTTTTGCGGAGGCGGAGGCGTTGGGCGTCTCGGTGATCCTGCTGGCGGGCGGGGAGCCGCTGATGCGCCGGGATGTCGTCGAGGAAGCCGCGCGGCATCCGGCTATCCTGTTCCCTGTGTTTACCAACGGCACCCTGCTCAGCACTTCCACGCTGGATCTGTTTGAGCGGCGCCGGAACCTGATCCCCATCCTCAGCATGGAGGGCGATGAAAGCCAAACGGATGCGCGGCGCGGAAAGGGCGTTTTCGGAAGCGTCAAGGCCGCGATGGCGGAGCTTTCCCGAAGGGGGCTGCTGTTCGGCGCGTCCATTACGGTGACCAGCGAAAACATCCATGCCGTCACAGACGACGCTTTTCTGGCCGGGCTTCAGGAAACGGGCTGCCGGGCGGCGGTGTTTGTGGAGTACGTGCCGGTGGAAAACCCCGCCCTGGCGCTCAGCGACACGCAGCGAGACATTTTGTCAGAACGGGTCTCCCGCCTGCGCGAGCGCGAAAACATGATCATCATCTCGTTTCCCGGCGACGAAAAGGAATCGGGCGGATGCCTCGCGGCGGGGCGCGGATTCATCCACATCAACGCAGCCGGAGGCGCGGAGCCCTGCCCGTTTTCACCGTATTCGGACACGAATCTTCGAACCGCTTCGCTGCGGGACGCGTTAAAGTCGCCGCTGTTTACAAAGCTCCGGGACAGCGGCGCCCTGCTCGCGGAACACACAGGCGGATGCGCCTTGTTTGCCCAGGCCGGCATGGTGCGGTCGCTGGCGGAAAACGCATAGGAGGAAAGCATATGCAGGCAATCATGGAGCCGATCTTCGAAATTCCGTATCTCCTCGGCGTGGTGACGCTGGGCATTCTGATCCTGCGCATGGCAAAGGGCAACCGGCAGTTCACGCTCTTTGGCGTCATGGCCGTCGTCCTGGGCTGCGGCGACGCCTTTCACCTGGTTCCGAGAATGTACGCGCTGCTCACCGACGGGCTGTCGAACCACATTGCCGCCCTGGGCTTTGGCAAATTGGTCACCTCCATCACCATGACGGTTTTCTATGTGCTGCTGTATCATGTCTGGCAAGCCAGATACAAGAAACCGCAAACAGGGACGCTCACCGCCATCGTCTATGCGCTGGCGGCGGCGCGCGTCGTCCTGTGCCTGCTCCCGCAAAACCGGTGGTTGAGCGCCGACGCGCCGCTTTCCTTTGGCATCTATCGGAACTTGC
>JAVBOQ010000040.1:0-23258 GCA_031550455.1 Eubacteriales bacterium | reverse complement strand
TTCCGCCCCCTTGACAACCACACCATGTGCTGTTATAATCGCACGAAATGCGCCGACAGGGGTGATTCGCATGCGGGTGTTGCTCAAGGGCGGCACGGTTTTCAGGCAAGGCCGGTTTGCCAGGGCGGACATTTTGGTCGAAGGCGAACGAATCGCAAAGGTTTCTCCCGTATTCCCATCGGACGGCGTCGATTTTTTGATTGATTGTTCCACGAAAGCAATTGTTCCGGGCTTCGTTGATGTTCATGTACATCTTCGGGAGCCCGGTTTTTTGTGGAAAGAAACGATCAGAACCGGCACGATGGCGGCCGCGCGCGGCGGATACACCGCGGTCTGCGCGATGCCGAACCTGAACCCGGTCCCGGACAGCGTCGAACACCTCGCGCAGCAGCTCGACGCGATCCGGCGCGACGCGGTTGTGAACGTCTACCCGTTCGGCGCGATCACGCGGGACGAAAAGGGCGAGACGCTCGCCGACATGGAAGCGCTTGCGCCGTACGTCGCTGGGTTTTCGGACGACGGGCGCGGCGTGCAAGACGGCGCGACGATGCGCGCCGCGATGGTCAGGGCGAAGGCTGTCGGCCGCCGCATCGCCGCGCACTGTGAGGTCAACGCGCTGCTTGAGGGCGGGTATGTCCACGCGGGCGCGTACGCGAAAGCGAACGGCCACGCGGGCATTTCGGGCGAGAGCGAATGGCGGCAAATCGAGCGGGACATCGCGCTGGTCTGCGAGACCGGCTGCCCGTACCACGCGCTGCACATCTCGACGAAAGAGAGCGTCGCGCTGATCCGCGCGGCGAAGGCCGAAGGGCTGCCCGTCACCTGCGAAACCGCGCCGCATTACCTGTGCCTGTGCGACGAGGACATGCGCGAGGACGGCCGGTTCAAGATGAACCCGCCGATTCGCGCGCGTGAGGACATGCTTGCGCTGATCGACTGAATCAACGACGGCACGATCGACTGCATCGCGACCGACCACGCGCCGCACGCGGAAAACGAAAAGAACAAAGGTCTTTCGGGCAGCGCGATGGGGATCGTCGGGCTGGAAACCGCGCTGCCCGCGCTTTTTACAAAGCTGGCGCTGCCCGGGATTGTGCCGATGGAAACGCTGCTCGACCGGCTGTGCGTCCGGCCGCGCGCGCTGCTCGGCCTGCCGGAACCCATGGCGGAAGGTTCGCCCGCCGACCTCGCGGTGCTGGACCTTGACACACAGTATACAATCGATTCCGCGACGTTCCTGTCCATGGGCCGCAGCACGCCGTTCGACGGCCTCCCGGTTCGCGGCCGCTGCGATTTGACGATGGTGTCCGGGCGGATCGTCTGGGACGCGCGCGAAGGAGGAAAAAGCCTTGCGTAAAGGGACTTACAGCATTCTCGAAAACCGCCCGGTCGCGCGCGACGTGTACCAGATGCGGCTGTCCGGCGACACAGCAGCGCTGACCGCGCCCGGACAGTTCGTCAACATCGAGCTGGACGGCTTCTATCTGCGCCGTCCGATCTCGGTCTGCGACTGGGACGGAAGCGGCATGACGCTGCTGTACAAAGTGCTCGGCGAGGGCACGAAGGCGCTCTCCGGATACGCGCCAGGCAAGGCGCTCGACCTGCTCGTCGGCCTCGGCAACGGGTTTGACGCGTCCGAAGGCGACCGTCCGCTGCTGGTCGGCGGTGGCGTCGGCACGCCGCCGTTGTACGGCCTTGCCAAAAGATTGGCCGCGCGCGGCGCGACGCCCATGGTGGCGCTCGGGTTCGCGGACAGGCCTGACCAGATCCTCGCGGACGCTTTCGCTGCGCTCGGCTGCGATGTCCGCGTCGCGCTGGTCTCCGAAAACAAGCTTGTAACGGACATTCTGCCGGACACGCGGGCGGATCGCGACCACTACTACGCCTGCGGCCCGGAGGCGATGCTGCGCGCGGTGCACGCGACGCTACCGATGGACGGCCAACTGAGCTTTGAGGCCCGGATGGCGTGCGGGTTCGGCGCGTGCATGGGCTGCACCTGCCAGACGGTCGCGGGCGGCAAGCGCGTCTGCGCCGATGGGCCGGTGTTTCGGAAGGAGGAAATCCTATGGTAAACCTTTCGGTGACGCTGGCGGGCAGGGAGCTTTCAAATCCGGTGATCCCGGCGAGCGGCACGTTCGGGTTCGGTGCGGAGTTCGCCAAATTGTACGACCTGAACATCCTCGGCGGCATATCGGTCAAGGGGACGACGCCGGAGGCGCGGGCCGGTAACCCGCTGCCGCGCGTCGCGGAATGCCCGGCGGGCATGCTCAACGCGGTCGGGCTGGAAAACCCGGGGATCGACCGGGTGCTGTCGCGCGAGCTGCCGGCCCTGACACGACATTATAATGGAACGGTTATCCTAAATATCAGCGGGTTCTCGGTCGCCGACTATGTCGAGGCCGCCGAAAAAGCGGATGCGTCGCCGGACGCGCACATGCTCGAGATCAACATCAGTTGCCCGAACGTAAAACACGGCGGCATGACGTTCGGCACCTCCGCCGGGAGCGCGGCCGAAGTGACCCGCGCGGTGCGGAGCGTCACGAGGAAACCGGTCTTCATCAAGCTGACGCCGAACGTCACCGACATCGTGCCGATCGCGACGGCCTGCGAGGCCGCCGGCGCGGACGGGATCAGCCTGATCAACACGCTGCTCGGGATGCGGATCGACTTAAAAACAAAAAAACCGATCCTCGCCAACATGTTCGGCGGGCTGTCCGGCCCGGCGGTGTTCCCGGTCGCGCTCAGGATGGTGTGGCAGGTGGCAAGCGCTGTGAAAATCCCGGTCATCGGCATGGGCGGCGTGTCGTCGGCGCGCGACGTGATCGAGATGATGCTCGCGGGTGCGACGGCGGTGCAGGTCGGCGCGGCAAACCTGAAAAATCCGTTCGCCTGCAAGGAAATTGTCGAACAGTTGCCGGACGTAATGCGGCAATACGGGATCCGATCGCTCCGGGAGGTCATCGGGGCAGGTTACAAATAGACGGAACCCACAAGAAGGAGGCGGCATCATGGGCAAGGACGTCATCATCGCGCTGGACTTTGCCGGCGGAAACGAGGCCCTCGCGTTCCTGGACCGGTTCGGAGGCGAAAAACCGTTTGTCAAGATCGGCATGGAGCTGTTTTACGCGGAAGGGCCGTCCATCGTCCGCGAGATCAAGCGGCGCGGGCTTTCGCTGTTCCTCGACCTGAAGCTGCACGACATCCCCAACACCGTCGAGAAGGCGATGGCCGTGCTGTCGCGGCTGGACGTCGACATGGTCAACCTGCACGCGGCCGGAACCGCCGACATGATGCGCGCGGCGCTGCGCGGGCTGACGCGCCCGGACGGGACGCGCCCGCTGCTGCTCGCGGTGACGCAACTGACGTCGACCAGCGAAGAGAGGATGCAAAAGGAGCTGCTGATTCAGGCGACGATGCCGGAAACGGTCGCCGCCTACGCGAAGAACGCGAAAGAAGCGGGACTGGACGGCGTCGTCTGCTCGCCGCTCGAGGCCGGGCTGGTCAAGACAGCCTGCGGCGCGGCGTTCCTGACCGTAACGCCCGGCATCCGGTTCGCGGGCGCGGCGGCGGACGACCAGGCGCGTGTGATGACACCCGAAAAGGCGCGTGAAATCGGCAGCGACTACATCGTCGTCGGCCGCCCGATCACCGGCGCGGATGAACCGGTCGCCGCGTGGAAACGCTGCGTCCGCGAGTTCGTCGGATGATCCACGGTACAATTGAAAGGGAAGGTGCAACCATGGAAAGAGCGATCGCGAAAGACCTGCTGTCCATCGGCGCGGTGTTCCTTCGGCCCGAGGAGCCGTTCACCTGGGCCAGCGGCATCAAAAGACCGATTTACTGCGACAACCGGCTGACGCTGTCCGCGCCGGAGGTGCGCACACACATAGAGGAAGGCCTGGCCGCGCTGATCCGCGCCCACTACCCGGACTGCGAGATCGTCATCGGCACCTCGACCGCGGGCATCGGCCACGCGGCGATCGTCGGCCACCTGATGGGCCTGCCGATGGGTTATGTGCGCGGCAGCGCAAAAACGCACGGCCGCGAGAACCTGATCGAGGGCAAACTGCTGCCCGGGCAGAAGGCGGTCGTCGTCGAGGATTTGATCTCCACCGGCGGCAGCGTCGTCGAGGTCGTCAACGCGGTGCGCGAGGCCGGCGCTTCCGTGCTCGGCATCGCGAGCATCTTCACCTACGGCATGCGAAAAGGCATCGACCGGCTGCGCGAGGCGAATGTCGTCAACCACAGCCTTTCAAATTATGACGCGCTGCTGCGCGTGGCCGCCGAAGAAGGGTACATCCCGGCGGCGGACATCGCGCGGTTGACCGCCTTCCGCGACAACCCGGCCGATGAATCCTGGATCCAAATCCGCGCATAGGAGGCAGACGATGTTCCACCTGATTGACATCCAAGACCTGAGCATCCAAGAGATCGACGCCATGCTGGACCTCGCGGACCGAATCGTCGCGAACCCGGAAACGTACGCCGAGGCTTGCCGACGCAAGAAGCTCGCGACGCTGTTCTTCGAGCCGAGCACCCGCACGCGCCTGTCGTTCGAGGCCGCGATGCTGGAACTGGGCGGCAGCGTGATCGGCTTTTCGGAAGCGTCGTCGTCGTCCGCCGCCAAGGGCGAGAGCGTCAGCGATACGGTTCGGACGGTCGCCTGCTACGCCGACATCATCGCGATGCGCCACCCGAAGGAAGGCGCGCCGATGGCAGCCTCGCTCAAATGCCCCGTGCCGATCATCAACGCGGGCGACGGCGGGCACAACCACCCGACGCAGACGCTGACCGACCTGCTGACGATCCGCCGCGAGAAGAACCGCCTGAACAAAATGGTCGTCGGCCTCTGCGGCGACCTGAAGTTTGGCCGCACGGTGCACTCGCTGATCCACGCGATGGCGCGGTACGACGGCGTCGAGTTCGTGCTGATCTCCCCGGAAGAATTGCAGGTTCCGGACTACATCAAGCGCGGCGTGCTGCACCGGGACGGCCAGAAGTGGCGCGAAGTGACGAACATGGACCGGGTGATGCCGGAACTGGATGTGCTGTACATGACCCGCGTGCAGCGCGAGCGGTTCTTCAATGAAGCCGATTATGTCCGCCTCAAAAACAGCTTTATCCTCTCGCCGGAATCGCTGAGAACCGCGAAAAAGGATCTGACGATCCTGCACCCGCTGCCACGCGTCAACGAGATCGCGGTCGAGGTGGACGACGATCCGCGCGCATGCTATTTCAAACAGGTTCTGTGCGGAAAACACGCGCGCATGGCGCTGATTCTCAAGATGTTGGGGGTAACGGCATGAACATCGACAGCATTCAGAACGGCATCGTCATCGACCACATCAAGGCCGGCAACAGCATGCGCATCTACAACTATCTGCGCATGGACCAGCTTGAGTGCTCGGTCGCGATCATTCAGCACTGCAAGAGCAACAAGATGGGCTTCAAGGACATCATCAAAGTCGACACGCTGCTCGACGTGGACTTCGAAGCGCTCGGCTACCTCGACCCCAACGCCACCGTGACGATCATCCGGAACGGCGAGACGGTCGAAAAGAAAAAGTTGTCGCTGCCGAAGGAGATCGTTAACGTCCTGACCTGCAAGAACCCGCGCTGCATCACGACGACCGAGCCGGGCCTCGATCAGGTGTTCCACCTGAGCGGAGAGACGCCCGCGGTGTACCGTTGCAAGTACTGCGAGGCGTCGATGTAGTCCTCATTCGCGGTGGTTTTTCATAAAGCAAAAGCGTGCCGAGTCTTTATGGCCTGGCGCGCTTTTTTATCTCTGGGGCGGTTTTCGCGGCAACGGCGCCTTGCGTTCAACAGGCCTGCGCTTACGGAACCAAGGTATCTGGGATAACCAGACGGCCGAATTGATTCCCGATGTCACGCTGTCCCCACCCTTCGCTTCGTTTTCCGGGCGCCGCCGCCGGAATCTTGCGGAAATCACAACATGCAAATCACAATAATAATGAAGGGCCGATCCATTCCTCCTGCATTTCCTGCCCACAAAAGGTTTGCGCGCATTGACAAAAGGCGTATACAAACTCTATAATAGAAAAAGCGGGATGTGTGAGGAGCGGAAAGAGATGACCAGATATTTAGTCAAGCGCGTACTGATGGCGGCCGTAACGCTTTTTGTCATCATCACAATTACTTTTTTCATCATGTTTTTGGTACCCGGCGGCCCGTTCCTCAGCGAAAAGGTGCCGCAGCAGGTGCTCGAAGTCATGAACAAAAACTACGGCCTTGATCAGCCCGTGTATATTCAATACAAAAACTATTTGGGCAAGCTCCTGGAGGGGGACATGGGCGTCTCCTTCAAACGCAAGGGGTATACCGTCGTTGAAATCATCGCGGAAAAATTTCCGGTATCGGCAAAGGTCGGTATATGCGCCATTCTGGTAGGCCTCATCATGGGCATCCCCCTGGGGATCTGGGCCGCGTATAAACGCAATAAACTGGTGGATCGAATCATCATGTTTGTCTGCACGCTGGGCATCGCCCTGCCCGGCTTCGTAATTGCCACCACGCTTCTGTACGTGCTGGGCATGTCGCTCAAATGGCTGCCTACCATCGGGCTGAAAACGCCCGCCAACTATCTCATGCCGGTGTTCGCCCTGTCCCTCTCTCCCACATGCTACATCACCCGGCTTATGCGATCGAGCATGCTGGACGTGATGGGGCAGGACTACCTGAAGACCGCCCGCGCAAAAGGACTGGGGGAGGGCGTGGTGCTGTTCAAGCACGCGCTGCGCAACTCCGTCATTCCGGTCATCACCTACATGGGGCCGATGGTGACGGCGGTACTGACCGGCAGTTTCGTCATTGAACGTATTTTTTCCGTGCCGGGGTTGGGCGGGTACTTCATTACCTCCATCAACGGCCGCGACTATCCGATGATCATGGGCACCACGATTTTTCTGGCCGGGATCCTGATCATTGCCAACCTGATCGTCGACATCCTCTATACTATTGTCGATCCGCGCATCAAATACTGAGGAGGCGGCGATACCATGATGAAGAAGCCTCATATTTCGGAGGCGGAAAAGCGCTCAGGCGACTTGACCATCGGCCGGTTTACCAGGCCCGGCAGCTTCCATTTGAACATCAAGGACATGGAACCCGCGACTGAGGAGCAGAAGACCCAGCGCATTGTCATGCGCGAGAGCACCACCTACTGGCAGGACGCCAGACGCAGGTTCAGGCGCAACAAGGTCGCGATGGCGTCGCTCGTGCTGATTGTGCTCATCACGCTGTTCGCCTTCCTGGGGCCCATATTTTGCCCATACACCTACGACCAGCAGGTGCGCGGCCACGAGCGCATGACGCCAAACTGGGAACACCCGTTTGGTACGGACAACCTCGGTCGCGACATGCTGGTGCGCACGATGATCGGCACCCGGGTTTCGCTGGCGATCGGCCTGTTCTGCGCGCTGACGGTCGTTTTGATCGGCACGGTCATCGGCGCTGTATCCGGATACTTGGGCGGGTGGGTGGACAATCTGCTCATGCGCTTTTGCGAGGTGCTCTATTCGCTCCCGGACATCCTGATCATCATCATTCTGCAGCTCAGCCTCAAGTCCATGCTGGACAAGCTTTTGCCTGATTTTCGGATGGGGACGGCCATCATTTCCGTGTTTATCGCCTTTGCGCTGCTCTATTGGGTGAACATGGCGCGCATGGTGCGCGGCCAGATGCTCTCGTTGAAGCAGCAGGAATATGTCCTGGCCGCAAAGGCGCTGGGCGCTTCCGGGAAACGCGTCATCTGGCGGCATCTGATCCCGAACGCGATCGGCACCATCCTGGTGACGGCCATGTTCCAGATTCCCAGCGCGATCTTCACGGAGAGTTTCCTCAGCTTCATGGGTTTGGGTGTGGCGGCGCCGGTCGCTTCGCTCGGATCCCTGGCCAGCCGCGCGCTGGACGGCCTGGCCAGCTATCCCTACCTGATGCTGTTTCCGGCGGCGATGATTGCCCTGATTATTCTATCGTTTAACCAGTTCGGCGACGGGCTGCGCGACGCGCTTGACCCGCGGCTGCGGAGTTGAGTTCAGCATTGCGGAAAGAAGGCCAGGCGATGAACGTACAGGACACAGGGCGGCTGCTCACCATCGAGGATTTGCGCATCTCCTTCTTTACGCCCGCGGGCGAAGTGAAGGCGGTGAACGGCGTATCCTATACGCTTGACAAGGGCGAGGTGCTGGGCATAGTCGGCGAGTCTGGTTCCGGCAAGAGCGTGTCGGTCAGCGCGCTGATGCAGCTTCTGACATTCCCCGGGCGTGTGGTGGGCGGCAGCATCGTGTTCGATGGCCAGGATATCCTGGCCATGGACAAAAGGCAGATGCGAAAGGTTCGTGGCAAGGAGATTGCCATGATCTTTCAGGACCCGATGACCAGCTTGAACCCGGTCTACACCATCGGCAACCAACTGATGGAGGCGATCCGGTGCCACACGAAGCTAAGCCGGGGAGAGGCCCGCGTCCGCGCGCTCGAAAGCCTGCGCATGGTGGGCATCAGCAACCCGGAGCGCCGCATCCGCCAGTATCCGCACGAGTTCTCCGGCGGCATGCGCCAGCGTGTCATGATCGCCATGGCGCTGGCTCTTCGGCCCAAGCTGCTCGTCGCGGACGAGCCGACCACGGCGCTGGACGTCACCATTCAGGCGCAGATCCTGGACCTGATGAAGTCTCTCCGCAAGGAGATCGACGCGGCCGTTATCCTCATCACCCACGATCTGGGCATCGTATCCGACATCTGCGACCGCGTGCTGGTGATGTACGGCGGACGCGTAATCGAGGCCGGCGTCGTGGACGATATTTACTATCGCCCCATGCACCCGTACACGCGCGGCCTTCTTGCCTGCCTGCCCAAGGTGTCGGCGGGCGGGCGCGAGCGGCTTCTGCCCATCGAGGGTACGCCGATCGATCTTTTGAACATGCCTGTGGGTTGCAGCTTCGCCTCGCGGTGCGACCGGTGCATGCAGATATGCCTGCAGAAGGAACCGCCCGTATTTGACTTCGGCGGGGGCCATATCGCCCAGTGCTGGCTACACGCGAGTGAAACGCCGGGCGCGAAGGAGGTCAACTGATGGGCGCGAACGCTTTGCTTCGGGTAACAGGCCTCAAGCAGCATTTTCCGGTCAAGACGATGCCCTTTACCCGCAAGGCCTATGTCAAGGCGGTGGACGGCGTGTCGCTTGCCATCAACAAGGGCGAGACGTTCGGTCTGGTGGGCGAGTCGGGCTGCGGCAAATCGACCTTTGGGCGCACGGTGATCCGCCTGTATGAGCCTACGGACGGCGCCATTGAGTTCGACGGGAAGGACATCACCCGCGTGGACATGCTCCCGTACCGGCGGCGCATGCAGATTGTGCTGCAGGATCCGTATTCTTCGCTGGATCCGCGCATGACCGTGGGCGACATTGTCGGCGAGCCGCTGGACATCTGCAAAACCTGCGCCACCGACAGCGAGCGCCGCGAGCGGATCGTCGAGCAGCTCAACCTGGTGGGCCTGAACACAGAGCACATGAACCGCTATCCTCACGAGTTCTCGGGCGGTCAGCGCCAGCGCATCTCCATCGCCCGGGCCCTGGCGCTGCAGCCTGAGTTCATTGTCTGCGATGAGCCGATCTCGGCGCTGGACGTATCCATCCAGGCGCAGGTGATCAACAAGCTGATCGACCTGCAGCAGCGCCTTAGCCTCACGTATCTGTTCATCGCCCACGATCTGTCCGTCGTCCGGTATATCTCCGACCGGATCGCTGTAATGTATCTGGGCAAGCTGGTCGAGACCGCGGCTTCGGACGAGCTGTACCTGCACCATGCCCACCCGTATACCCAGGCGCTGCTGTCCGCGGTGCCCAGCGCGGATCCAAACACCTCGAGGAACAGCCACCGGATCATCTTGCAGGGCGACGTGCCCAACCCGCTTTCCCCGCCCAGCGGCTGCTATTTTCGCACGCGCTGTCCCCGCGCCGAGGCGCGGTGCGCGGAAGAAGAGCCGGTGATGCGCGAAATCGCCCCGGATCATTTCGCCGCGTGCCACCTGCTGTAGCCGCCCTCCTCAGACCGTCTTATGGATGCGAATCCATTGGATGAATATTTTGTAAAGGGAGCATTGTCCATGAGAAAGCTGTTATCCCTGATGCTTGCCCTGCTGCTGTGCCTATCGGCGTTCGCCACCTTCGCGGTTGCCGAAGCCAGCGGAGACGAACTGGCCATCGCGCTGGCCTCCTCGCCCGAGACGATCGACCCCGCGCGCAACTCCGCCGTGGACGGCGCGTGCTACGCGATTCACCAGTTCGAACCCCTGATGCGCTATAAGTGGGACGGCACGGGCGTGGAACCGGGCATGGCGGAGAGCTACGAAGTCTCCGAAGACGGCCTGGTCTGGACGTTCCACCTGCGCGATTCCCTGTGGTCCGACGGCGTGCCGGTAAAGGCGCAGGACTTTGAATTTGCCTACCGCCGCCTCGTGACCCCGTCGCTCGCCTGCCCCTATGGCTTTGACATGGGCAGCTTCATCAAGAACGGCGGCAAGATCTTCATGGAAGAAGACGGCCTGACCCCGGCCGATCTTGGCGTCAAGGTCATCGACGACAAGACCTTCGAAATCACGCTGGAGCAGCCCTGCCCGTTCTTCCAGGAGATCGTGGCCTTCCCGGTCTTCTCGCCGATCCGTCAGGATATCATCGAGAAGTACGGCGACGACAACTGGGTGAAGGGTCCCGAAAGCTATGTGACCAACGGCGCGTTCATGATGGAAAGCATCACGCTGGACGAAGCCATGGTTTCCGTGCCCAACCCCGGCTACTGGGACGCCGACAGCATCAAGCCCGCGAAGATCACCTGGCTGTTCCTTGCGGACGATAAGGCGGAGCTTGCCGCGCTGCGCGCGGGCGAAGCCCACTACATCGACGGCTTCCCGCAGGAAGAAGGCAAGGCGCTGAAGGCGGACGGCCTCCACGGCATCATCCCGCAGCTCGGCACCTACTATATCAGCTTCAACGTGGAAAAAGAGCCGTTGAACAACCCGCTGGTCCGTAAGGCGCTCACGCTGGCGATCGACACCGACTTCATCGCCAATGTGCTCCGCGAAGGCAGCGTTGCCCCCGCCGAAGCGTTCGTGGGCAGCGGATTCCGCACCTCCGGCGCGAGCAAGGACTTCCGCGACGGATACCAGACGTACGTTTCGCCCGCCAACTACGAAGCGAACAAAAAGCTTGCCCAGGAAGCGCTGGCGGAAGCCGGATATCCGGGCGGCGCTGGCATCGCGAAGATCGAATATCTGCTCAACGACAACACCGGCCATATCATGATCGCCGAGGCGCTTCAGCAGATGTGGCGCGAAGTGCTGGGGATCGACATCGAGATCCGCATCTCCGACTGGGCGACCGTCACCGCGGACCGCCGCGCCGGCAACTTCAACATCGCCCGCAACGGCTGGATCGGCGACTACAACGATCCCGCGACGATGCTGACGCTGTTCCTGTCCTCCTCCGGCAACAACGACGGCAAGTACAACAATCCGGAGTATGACGCGAAGATGGCGGCTTCCATGGCGGAAACCGATCCCGAGAAGCGCGATCAGTTGATGCACGAAGCCGAGGATATCCTCATCGGTCTGGATTGGGCCTGCGCGCCGGTGTACTACTACTCCGACGAATGGGGCGTTGCCAAGGAGCTCAAGGGCTGGGGCATCACGCCGCTCGGCTACAAGTTCTTCCACACCGCGTATCTGGAGAAGTAACAAGCCCGGCGTATAGACGGGAAAAAACAACTGGGCTGCCGCGGTCATGGGATCGTCGGCAGCCCTTTTCCATGCCTGATCCCAATTCCAAAGCTTACCGAATCGTCGCGGCGGATCTTTTTCCATACGGCGTTGTCGCTCTCCTCTCGGCGTAGCGCTGCTACGCCTCGTTCCGGCTCCTAGCCGGATGAAAAAATCTCTCGCCGCTTTGGATGCGTTAAGATTTTCCATTGTTATAAGCAGCCATCTCCGCCGCCCCTGTGATGCTTTATTTCCATAGCGCGGAAACGACAGAGCCGTGGGAAACAAAATCGCCGGTTCGGGCCAAAATACGCTTATTTTCCATTTATTTCTTTCATGATGGCTTGACATCGAAAATCAAATTGGCCTATAATTACTTTGTATAGTCCATCCCCACAGACCCGGCCAAATAGATGAAGGAGGAAGACAGATCCATGAAGAAGATTCTCTCTATCGTTCTGGCACTGTTCCTGCTCACCGGCACTGCCGCGATGGCGGAAACCGCACCCGCCCAGCCGCAGTATACCTATGACGAGGCTCTTGCGGACCTGCCCACCAACTGGAACCCGCACCAGTATCAGACCTCGGCCGACGGCGACATACTCGATTGGCTTAGTTCCACTTTCTTCACCTTTGACTACAACGAGGCCCAGGACGGCTATGTGCTGGAGCCGTTGATGGCCGCCGATTACCCCGTTGACGTGACCGCCGATTATGTTGGCGACACGTGGGGCATCAAAGAAGGCGATACCGCCCGGGCGTGGAAGGTCACGCTCCGCGACGGCGTTCAGTGGCAGGACGGCACGCCCATCGTGGCGGGTGACTATGTCACCTCCGCGAAACTGCTGCTCAATCCCGCGACACAGAATCACCGCGCCGACACCATGTACAGCGGCAACATGGTGATCGTCAACGCGGAATCCTATGTCAAGCAGGGCACGAACGCCGACACCTCCATCCGCGCGTACATGGAGATTGCCGGCGCGGCCGATCTGGAAGCCTTCTTCGCCGCGCACGGCGACGACCCCGGCTATGTCAACTGGAGTTCTTCCTTTGGCGACACCTATGACTTCACCGCGAAGGCCTGGACCGGCGCCGCGGAGGACGCGGTTGTCGACAGCGGCCTGACCCTCAAGGATCTCTATACCTTCTACACAGAAGGCGAGGGCGGCACGTTTATCACATGGGCGGACGAAGCGACAAAGAAAGAATGGGCGCTGGACGAGCTGTTTGGCAAGTACCAGTATCCTGAAATGCCCTTTGAAAACGTTGGCGTTCAGGCGCTCAACGACAAAGAGCTTGTGTACATCCTGACCAAGCCGCTGGAAGGCTTCTATCTCTACTACTCGATGACCAGCACTTCGCTCGTCAACGAAGCGCTGTACACCAAGTGCGAAACGACCACGGACGGCGTGTACCACAACACCTACGGCACCAGCGCGGATACCACCATCTCTTTCGGCCCGTATATCCTCACGTCCTTCCAGTCGGACAAGGAATATACGCTGGAAAAGAACCCCAACTGGTTCGGGTATAGCCTCCCCGAAAACGAAGGCCTGTACCAGGCCACGCGGTATCGGGTGCACTGCGTCAAGGAACCGGCCACACGCCTTGAAATGTTCCTGAACGGCAAGCTGGACATTTTCGGCCTTGACAGAACCTACATCGGAGAGTACATGGCCTCGGATTACACCTATTTCTCCGAGGGTGACTCCGTGTTTGCCATGGTGTTCAACCCCAACATGGAAGCGCTCACCGCCAACCAAAAGAGCGTGGGTGAAAACATCAACAAGACCATCATCACCGTCAAAGAGTTCCGCATGGCGATGTCCATGGCCATGAACCGCGCGGAATTCTGCCTTGCCGCGTCCCCGACAAACGCGCCCGCCTTTGCGCTGTATTCCGGCCGCATCGTCGCCGACCCGGACAACGGTATTTTCTACCGTCAGACCGACGTCGCCAAGGCCGCCATCGTCAACTTCTGGGGCATGGCGGACGACATCGGCCCCGGCAAACTGTACGAGACGGTGGACGACGCGATCGACAGCATCACGGGCTACAACCTTGAAATGGCGAAAGAATACTTCAACGCCGCGTATGACAAGGCGGTCGCCGACGGCTTGATGGATGCCGACGACGTTGTCGAAATCATGATCGGCACGCCGAACAACACCAGCGCCTTCTACAACGGCGGCTATGACTTCATCGTCAACAACTACACGGAGGCCGTCAAGGGCACGAAGCTCGAAGGCAAACTGACCTTCAAGCGTGACGATACCCTGGGCAACGGCTTTGGCGACGCGCTGCGCAACAACAACGTCGACATGCTGTTCGGCGTTGGTTGGACCGGTTCCACCTTCGATCCGTACGGCCTGATGGAAGTCTTCACGAGCGACACGTACCAGTATGACCGCTCCTGGGACGCCAAGGCGAACACGATCGACATCACGATCGACGGCGTTTCCTACACCGCCACCGCGTGGGAGTGGCAGCAGGCTATCTCGGGCACGGAGATCACCGCCACCAAGACCGGCACCACCGAGACGGCTGCGCTGGCCTTCCCGTACAGCACGGACGCCGAGAAGGCCGCCCGCCGCATCGAAGTCCTCGCGCAGATGGAGAACGCGATCCTGCAGAACTACAACTTTATCCCGCTGATGAGTTCCTCGACCGCGCAGCTCAAGGGCATGCAGGTGCAGTACCACACGGAAGATGAAATCTTCCCCATGGCGCGCGGCGGCATCAAGTACATGACGTTCAACTACGATGACGCGGCGTGGGACGCTTTCGTCCTGGAGCAGGGCGGCACGCTGAACTACAAGTAATCAAGGCGAAGGGTTCTTTCAATAACGGTTAAACAAATGGCGCAAAACAGGGATGTACAACATCCCTGTTTTGCGGATCATGGCCGGTTCTCCGTCGCGATTGCGTTTTTCGGTCCGCCCAGGCTGGAACGGGCGCTTCGGACGCGACTGGGAAGAGGAAAGGGGCGCCGCATGGCAAAGTATATTTTCAAACGCATCCTTTTGTTGCTTATGGTTTTTTTGATTATCGTTTCGATGTGCTTTGTGCTGATCAAGCTGCTGCCTACGAAGCCCGCTCAGCAGTTCGGGAAGGACATGCGGCTGATCGAAATGCGCCGTGAGGCCCTTGGCTATAACAAGCCGCTGATCGAGCAATACTTTATTTTCATTCAAAAATCGATACTGGGCGGCGATTGGGGCATCAGCGAATCGCTGTATTTGGGCCAGGACGTGTGGACAAAGTTCATGGAAAAGATGCCCGCCACCGTCACCGTGAACCTCTATACCATTCTTTTCAGCATCCCGCTTGGGCTGGCGCTTGGCATATACGCCGCCCTGAAGAAGAACAAATGGCAGGATCATTTTCTGTCCACAGCCGTTATGATCTTCGTATCAGTTCCCAACTACATCATCGCCTTCCTTGTGCAGTACCTGCTGTGCTTTAAGCTGAAATGGTTCCCCTTCCAAATGGAAGCGGGTTATGATTTTTTGTCCTGGAAGACCTTTGTTTCGCTCGTTCCGCCGATCCTGTCGTTGGGATTCGGCATTGTCGCCGGCCTTACCCGCTTTACACGCGCCGAGCTTACCGAGGTGCTCACCAGCGAGTATCTTCTGCTGGCCCGCACCAAGGGGCTTTCCAAGGCGCAGACCACCGTCCGCCACGCGATGCGCAACGCGATGGTTCCGATATTCCCGATGATCCTGGGCGAATTCATCGGCATCATCGGCGGGTCGCTCGTCATCGAACAGATCTTTGGCATTCCGGGCGTCGGGCCGCTGTACGTCTCGTCGATCACGGCCGCCACGCCGGACTATAATTTCTTTATGCTTCTTTCGGCTTTCTATACGCTCGTCGGCCTTGCATCCGGCATCGTGATCGATATCAGCTACGGCTTTATCGATCCAAGGATCAGAATGGGGAGTAAGAAGTGATGAGTGAGCGCAAATCGTATCCGGAGATTCCTGCCTCCGCGTTTGAGTTCGTTGCAGAAGCGGGACGCATTCATGACAAAAAGCTGGAGACCAAGCCGATCGGCTATTTTAAGGATGTCCTGCTGCGCTTCGCGCGCAACAAAGGGTCCGTTGTGGCTGCCTTCATCATTTTGGTGCTTGTGCTCTATGCCATTCTTGTGCCCATCTTGTCAGAGACTAGCTATTCGAAGGCGCTTACCGACACCATGTACTTGAACTATGCCAAGCTGCCGCCCAGATTCGCGCCGCTCGCCTGGCTCGGCTTTGACGGGCACAGCAACGTCACGGTGAACACCGTGACCTACTATACCTACAAGGGCATCGCTGAGGAAACGGGCCTCGATCCGGTTCTCAATGTTTACCGTGAGAATTACAAGGATCCCTCGGCGAGTCCCACCACCACGTTCTACGACGTGAAGGTGGACAACTACTACAAAAACGGCATGGTCTACCTGACCCTGACGCCGGCACAGTATGACGATATACAGGCGTGGCAGGACAAAACGGGCATCCAGGTGATTTACCCCGCCATCACGGACGCCAAGCAGGGCGACGCCAACATATGGTACGAGGCGAACCGCAAGGGCGCGCCGACGCTGGACGCGGACGGCAATTTCAAGCCCATCTACCGCACCACCACGCCTGAAGATACCACCTACCACAGCCTGCGCATCGCCGGCGACGACGACCCCGCCAAGCCGTACGCCTACGCGCGCGTCACCGGAACGGCCCAGGTGCGCTCCTATGTGGCGCGCATATGCCGGTACACCTATTTCCAGTACCGCTACGGATTTGAGCCCTCGTTTATCATGGGAACCAACGCGAAAGGCCAGGATATCTTCACGCGTCTGGCCGCCGGCGCGCGCTTCAGTTTCCTTCTGGCGATCGTCATTTCCGCGATCAACCTTTTCATCGGCGCGATATACGGGGCGATCGAAGGCTACTATGGCGGAACGGCCGATATCATCATGGAGCGGATCAGCGACGTGATCAGCGGCGTGCCCTTCATTGTCGTCACGACGCTGTTCCAACTGCACCTGGCCAACAAGGTGGGCGTGGTACCGTCGCTGCTGTTCGCCTTTATACTGACCGGGTGGATCAGCATGGCGCACCGCGTGCGCATGCAGTTTTACCGGTTTAAGGGGCAGGAATACATCCTGGCCGCGCGTTCGCTTGGCGCGGGCGACCTTCGGCTTATGTTCAAACACATCTTCCCCAACTCCTTGGGCACAATCATCACCGGAACGGTACTGGTCATCCCCGGGGTGATTTTCAGCGAGTCCATGCTGACGTATCTGGGCATCGTCAACCTTGAATCCTCGACCATGACCAGCGTGGGCACCATGTTGGCCAGCGGCAAGGCCTTCCTGTCGACCGACCCATACATCATCATGTTCCCGGCGCTGTTTATATCGCTGTTGATGATCTCCTTCAACCTGTTCGGCAACGGCCTGCGCGACGCGTTCAACCCGTCCTTGAGGGGAGCTGAATAATATGGAAAAAAAGCTAAAGGTTCGGAATTTGCGCGTCTCCTTCCGTACGGTTTCCGGCAAGCTACAGGCGGTGCGCGATATCAGCTTTGACCTGGAAAAGGGAGAAACGCTCGCGATCGTAGGCGAGTCGGGCTCCGGCAAGTCCGTAACCTCCAAGGCGATCATCGGCATTTTGGCGGGAAACGCGATCGTAGAGGGCGGAGAAATCCTGTACGATGGTCAGGACCTCCTCAAAATTGGCGAAGACGACTTCTACAAAATCCGCGGGGACAAGATCGCCATGATCTTTCAAGACCCGCTGTCCAGCTTGAACCCCATCATGCGCATCGGCAAGCAATTGACCGAGGCGATGCTGCTCAAAGGGAAGGCCCGCCAGCGCGCCTGCAAGGCGAGCTTTCGCGCCAAGCTGGAGTATCTGGAAAAGGCCATGTGCGAGAACAGCCCTGACCAGGCGCCCGCCGTCAAGGCGAAGTGCGGCGTATTCCGCCGGTTTGAGATGGTGCACATCAAGCTCGAGCAAGCCTATAACGCGGCGTTTGAGGCCGCGCAGGAGGCCCTTGGCGAGGTGGAGCACATCCTGTTCCTCATGGAAAAAAACGCCTTTCAGGACGCGCGCGTGCGGCTTCGCGTGGTTTCGGAATTCTCGCGCAGGGCGATCAATCCCTACGTGGTCTCCGAACGCGCGGCGGCGTTAAAAGACGCTGCCAACGGCCTGACCCGCAACCTGCGCGACCAAATCAGGCGCAAAGACTATGCCGACGCCATGGCAAAGCTAAGCGCGATTGCCGATATCCTCAAAGAAGCGCTCGCAAAACCCCGGCCTGACTTTTTCGCCATGGGCTACTATTTGGAAAAGCGCAAGGGTGACGATACAAAGGGCGATATGGTGGCGCGAAACGCAGTCTATGCGCGCTTTATGGCGTCGGATTTTTTGGATGATTTCGTCTCGATGGTCGAGGGCGGCGTTGTCTGCGTGGAAAAAAAGTTCGTGGGCATCCGGGACAAGGTCATCGCGGAGTTGTCCGCGCTGCTTGAAGTTGTTGACACAATCCAGATTGACGCGTTTCGCCTCCGGGCGGTCGAATTGTGCAAGCTCGTCGACGCGTCCATCAACCCGCTTGAACTGAGCACGGACAGCACGGCGCGCACGTTTTCTTCAAGCATTAAAGGGTATATGGACGCCTACCTCGAAGGGGTGCGCACCAATGCCCACAAGGTGAAGAAGTATGAGCGCGAAAAGCGCGCGCACGAGAGGCGTGAGGCCGCGGGCAAAGTGAGCGGCTGGAAGGTGGTCGCGCCCGCCGTTGTCGACCTGAGCCTTGTCAAGGCCAACATCGCATCCCTGATGCGCAACCTCATGGAGCACTATCGCGCCAAGAACCAGGGCGCGGCACGCGGGAACGCGCGCGCCGTGGCCGAAGCGCTGATCGACCATTTGAAAGAAAACGCGTCCGGCATGGTGTTAAAGGTCACCAAGCAGGCCGCAAAAAACCGAGCGCTCAAGCTGATGGACGAGGTGGGCATTTCGGATCCGCGCAGGCGGTATCGGCAATACCCCTTCGAGTTCTCCGGCGGCATGCGCCAAAGAATTGTCATCGCCATCGCCCTGGCGGCCGACCCGGATATTCTGATCTGCGACGAGCCGACCACCGCCTTGGACGTGACCATTCAGGCGCAGATTCTTGAACTGATCAACAAGCTCAAACGAGAGCGCAACCTGTCCATCATTTTCATCACGCACGATTTGGGCGTGGTGGCGAACATGGCCGACCGCATCGGCGTCATGTACGCCGGCAAGATCGTCGAGTATGGCACAGCCGAGGAGGTTTTCTACACCCCGGCGCACCCGTACACGTGGGCGCTGCTTTCCTCCATGCCGGATCTTGAGACCAAAGAAAAGCTGGAGGCGATCCCCGGGACGCCGCCGAACATGATCTACCCTCCCGAGGGCGACGCCTTCGCCGAGCGAAACCGCTATGCCATGCGGCTTGACTTTGAGCGCGAACCGCCCGCCTTTTTCGTTTCGGATACCCACTGGGCCAAGACATGGCTGCTTCACCCGGACGCGCCAAAGGTGGATCCGCCCAAGATCCTGATGGAGCGCGTGGCGAAAATGAAGGCCAGAATGGAAGTGAGATCGAATGTCTGACCATCAGGGTGAAGCATTGCTCCGGGTTGAGGGGCTTTGCCAGTATTTCAAGGCCGTGAAAGCCGTGGACGGCATAGATTTTGAGATGAAAAAGGGCGAGGTCTTTGGCCTGGTCGGCGAGTCTGGCTGCGGGAAAACCACCACGGGCCGCTCGATCATCAAACTGCACGACATCACCTCGGGCAGCATTTACTTCAAAGGGAAACGCATCGCGGCGGGCGTGCTTTCCTTCCGGCAGGCGATTGAAGGCGCGCGGCATGAAATGAAGACCGCCACGCCTGAAAAGAAAAAAGAGCTTCAGGCGTTCATCGCGCGGCAGCGCGAGGAAATCCGTTCCGCGCTGCGGGATCAGGCGCACTGCGATGCGCTGCACGCCAACGATCTTGTCGCGGAAGTAGATCAAAAATATCAGCCCCTTTTGGCCTCCGCCCAGGGCGATGAACTCGCCAAACTCAAAGCGCGCCATGCCTATGACCGGCGCATTGCGAGAAAAACGCGGTTTATTACGCAGATACAGATGATTTTCCAGGATCCCATCGCTTCGCTCGACCCGCGGATGACTGTTTTTGAGATCATCTCGGAGGGGCTGGTCATTCGCGGGGAAAAGGACAGGCAGCGCATTGAGGAAAAAGTATACAACGTGCTGGAAATGGTCGGCCTGGTTCGCGAGCACGCGGGACGTTATCCGCACGAGTTTTCGGGCGGCCAGCGGCAGCGCATCGGCGTGGCGCGCGCCATTGTGATGGATCCGGAACTCATCATCGCCGATGAACCCGTCAGCGCGCTGGACGTCTCCATTCAGGCGCAGGTCATCAACCTGCTTGACGACTTGCGCCATAAGCTGGGGCTCACCATTCTTTTCATCGCGCACGACCTGGCGGTGATCAAGTATTTCTCCGACCGTATCGGCGTGATGTACTACGGGAAACTGGTGGAATTGGCTCCGTCGGACGAGTTGTTCGCCTATCCGCTGCATCCGTACACCCGGTCGCTCCTGTCCGCCATTCCGCTGCCTGATCCGTACTACGAAAAGCAGCGCCAGCGCATCAAATATGAGCCGCTGGTGGCGCACGATTACACCGTGGACAAGCCAAGGACACGCGAGATCGTTCCCGGGCATTTTGTTCAGTGCAACGAGGCCGAGTATGCGGCCTGCAAGGCGCTTCGGGAAGCGCCGCCTGCAAGGTGAGGCGCGTACGCCTCACCCCAGCCGCGAAAGAGAGCGCCATGCACAAAAGGAACGGGAAACTAGCGCGGTATATTTGGACAGCGCTTGTCGGCGCGGTGATCGCGTTTCCGATCGCGCTTTACCGGGGTTTCAGTTTCGCAAACGCCGCGCGCCTGAACGCCTGGTATCTAAGCGACGGGTTTTTTGTCGCCGGAATTATGGTAGGGGGCGTCGGCGCGCTGCTATGGATCGCGACAACCGGCTTTTTTGATATGCTGTCCTATGGTTTTTCCAGTTTGCTCGTGCTGTTCACCCCGCTTCGGAAGCCGGAAGAGCACCGCGGTTTCTACGAGTACAAGGCGCGCAGGGATGAGCGGCGCGGAAAAGTTCCATATTTTGTGTTGCAGACGGGCATCGGTTACTGCTTGTTGTCCGCGATATGCTATGCGCTGTATTCCGGGCTGTAACGGACACGATGGTTTTGCCGCGCAGTTTTGCACTGTTTTTGCGCCATCTTTATGTTGACAAACTCAACGTATAGTCGTATAATCAATCGCTAATAGATAAAGGAAGCACTGTGCGTCCCGCGCGGTGTGATTTTCTATTCTATTCCGAATGAATCTTCAAGGAGAGGTATCCTATGAGTGAAACAAGCACGAAAGGCCGCCCGGTGATCTCCGCTGACGGCCTCGCGAAGATTGAAGAAGAACTCAACTACCTGCGCGTCGTCAAGCGCAAGGAAATCGCGGA
Source organism: Eubacteriales bacterium (assembly GCA_031550455.1). Taxonomy (GTDB): domain Bacteria; phylum Bacillota; class Clostridia; order Christensenellales; family Aristaeellaceae; genus Avichristensenella. The sequence goes on along the minus strand of JAVBOQ010000040.1, from coordinate 1,928 downwards.
ACAGATCAAGACCGCCATTTCCTTTGGGGATCTGAGCGAAAACGCCGAATACGACGAGGCAAAAAACGAGCAGGCACGCATTGAAGGGCAAATCAGCCAGCTTGAAAACATGTTGCGCAACGCGGTCGTCGTCGATCATACCGACGGCTCGACGGACGAGGTCGGCATCGGCTGCATCGTCAGCGTGCAGGATGTCAAGACCGGCCGCGAGGTGGAATATACAATCGTCGGCGCTACCGAGGCGGATCCGCTTTCGGGCCGCATCTCCAACGAGTCGCCCGTCGGCGCCGCGCTGCTCGGCGCGCACAAGGGCAACGAGGTTTCTTTCGCGATCCCGGACGGCATCCGGACGCTGAAAATTCTCAACATCCGCAGGAATTGACAAGGAGGGTTTCTCATGGACGAACGGCAGACGGAGGCCGCCTATAGCGAACAGGAAGCGATCCGGCGCGAGAAGCTCGCGGCGCTACAGGCCGAGGGACGCGATCCGTTCCTGATCACGAAGTTTCCTCAGGAGACGCACAGCGAGGATATCCTCAAGGGCTTTGACGATCTGGACGGCAAAACCGTCCGCATCGCGGGCCGGATGATGTCGCGGCGGATCATGGGCAAGGCAAGCTTCTTCCATCTGCTCGACCGCAAAGGGGAAATCCAGGTATATGCCCGCCAGGACGACATTGGCGAGGACGAATACGCGCGCTTTAAGCAGTTTGACATTGGCGACATTCTTGGCGTCTCCGGACGCGTATTCCGCACGAAGATGGGGGAGATCTCCATCCACGCGGAGGCGGTTACGCTGCTGTCGAAGTCTTTAAAGGTGCTGCCCGAGAAGTTTCACGGGCTGCGCGACCCGGAACTGCGCTATCGGCAGCGCCCGGTTGACCTGATCGTCAACCCCGAGGTGCGCGACACGTTCGTCAAGCGCAGCCGGATCATCAGCGAGATGCGGCGCTATTTCGACGGGCTCGGGTTCTTGGAAGTGGAGACGCCGATCCTCAACACCGTCGCAAGCGGCGCGACTGCCCGCCCGTTTACCACGCATCACAACACGCTGGATATCGATATGCACCTGCGCATCGCGTTGGAGCTTCGGCTCAAGCAGCTCATCGTCGGCGGCATGGAACGCGTCTATGAAATCGGCCGGAATTTCCGAAACGAGGGCATGGACCAGACGCACAACCCGGAATTCACGATGATGGAGCTGTATCAGGCCTATACGAACCTTGAAGGGATGATGGAAATTTCCGAAGGCGTTATCGCGCACTGCGCGAAGACGGTACTCGGGAGCACGAAAATCACCTATCAGGGGCAGGAGATCGACCTGACGCCGCCGTTTGCGCGCCTGTCGATGAACGACGCGGTCAAAAACCAGACCGGCGTCGATTTCATGGGCTGTGCGACCGACGACGAGGCACATGCGGCCGCGAAACGTTTGCACCTTGAGATTAAGGACAAGACCGCATCGAAGGGGCAGATTCTCGCGGAGGCGTTCGACGCGTTTGTCGAGGATACGATCGTGCAGCCGGTTTTCATCACCGATTACCCGATCGAGATTTCGCCGCTGACCAAGAAAAAGCCGGGCTGCCCGGGCATCACCGAGCGGTTTGAGCTGTTCATCGCGGGGCATGAATACGCGAACGCGTATTCCGAGTTAAACGACCCGGTCGACCAGCGCGAGCGGTTTGTCCAGCAGGCGCAGCTTCGCGCGAAGGGCGACGACGAGGCGATGGTGATTGACGAGGAGTTCTGCGAATCGCTTGAATACGGCATGCCGCCGACCGGAGGGATCGGCATCGGCGTGGACCGGCTGGTGATGTTGCTGACCGACTGCGCGTCGATCCGCGACGTGCTGCTGTTCCCGACGATGAAGCCGAAAAACTGATATGCAGGATACAAAGATTACGAAAGACCGCATCCGGAACCATTTC
>JAVBOQ010000022.1:0-7936 GCA_031550455.1 Eubacteriales bacterium | reverse complement strand
CCCTCCGGGCACGTCGGGTCAATCCGCCCGCGCGCTGGACGACGGCGCGTGGCGCGGCCTCGCGCTTGCGAAAGACGGTTGCGAATGGACGCTGCCGCTTTCGATCCAGCCGATGCGCTGCGCGCTGGTCGAGTTGACTGTTCGCTGACAGAAAAGAAGGGCCATTGGCCCTTTGGAATCCCCGTCTTCGGGCTGGTTAGGGTTGCCATAGGGAGCCGATCCGTTACACCTGCGCCCCGACTGCCTTGAGCAGCGCGCCCGTGATCAACCGGTGCCCGGGCGTGGTCGGGTGAACGCCGTCCTCCGCCCAGAACACGGGCGGCCGGGCCGCGCTGTACGCAGCCGCGAACAGGCCGTGCAGCGGAATATAGACCGCGCCGAACGCAAGCGCGACCTCACGGTAGCGGACAACGCGCTCGGCGTGATCCATCGCCCATGTTTGGATCCAGGCCGCGCCCGCGTGCGCCGACTGGATCAGAAACGGCTCCATCATGATCAGCAGCGTATCCGGGTTTTGCGCCCTGACGCGCTCCAGCAGCCCGCGGAGCATCGCCTGCGATTCCGCCTGCGACGGCGATTGCGCGGGATCCGTGACGGACAGGTGCGTGTCGTTGACGCCGACCAACAGCGACAGCGCGTCCGGACGGTGGGCGAGCGTGTCCGCGTCCCACCGGTCTCGCAGGTGCGTCACACGGTTGCCGCTGATGCCGCGGTTTATGAAGCGCAGCCCTTTATCCGGGTACAGCGCGCGCAGTACGCCCGCGGTCATCGCCGCGTATCCTTGCCCGAGGCTTTCCGGGTCGCCGTAATCGCGCCCGCAGTCGGTGATGCTGTCCCCCTGGAACAAAAATAGAGAACCGTCTTTGAGCTTCAACCCCATCGTTCTTTTCCCCTCTTACTCGTGATGCTTGCGGTACTCGGCGGGCGAAAAACCCGTATGCTTCTTGAACATTTTGCTGAAATGGCGAAAGTCCTCGTAGCCGCTGCGTTCCGCCACCTCATACACCCGAAGCGACGTCGTCGTCAGCAGTTCCTTCGCGCAGTTCATCCGAAGGATCGACAGGTACTCGCTGAATGTGATGCCCATCCTTTGGTGGAACGTGTTGGAGAAGTAGCTGGACGACATGTACGCCTGATGCGACACCTCCTCAAGCGACAATTTCTTGCGGTAGTTGTCGCCAATGTAACGGATCGCGCGCTCAAAGATCGCGGCGCCGCCCTGTTCCGGCGGAACGGCCGCGCTTTGCGAAACGCTTTGCAAAATGGAATCGTACAAATACCGGTCGATGCCGTACATGCCGTTGTGCGCGATGATTTGTTGCAGCTTTTTGCAAAAATCGCCTTCCAGTAGCCGGTCGAAACACGTGCGAAGCTGCATCGGCTTGTATCCGGCCAGCAGCAGCAGTTCCATGATCTTCACGTAGATAAACTGATTGCTGCCTTTGCTGCGCGAGATGACCGTTTCAACATAGGCGGACAGCGCCTGCTTCAGCCCGTCGTAATCCCCCGCGTCGATCTGCCGGACGATGCGCTCGGAAAGCTCCTCGGCCCGCCGCGTGATGAACGCGGAGCTCATCAGCAGGTCACGCTCTTCCGAAAGCTGGCGCGAAACGCCTGTCAGCGTCTCGATCAACCGACCGACGCAGGCGTCCGGATCCGCGCGGTACGCGGCCGGATCGACCCTGACGATCTTCGCGGAAGGGCACGCGCGCTCCGTCAGCAGCGCGAGCTGGGCGCGGCCCGCGTCGTCGAGGCATACGACGACGATGTCCGGCGCGGTCGCCGAAAGCTGCGCCGCCGCGCGGGCAATGCTCTCGACGCCGCAGAGCGTAAAACCAAGCCAGTTCCAGTTAATGCGCTTTGGCAGCGCCAACAGAACCGGATCGTCCAGGGAAATATAGAAGGCGTGGATCCCCTGCGAGGACATTCTTCCGATCAAGGACTTCCCTCCAGCCTTTCGCGCTTCGCCTCAGGAAAATACGACGTCATTGTTTGCGATCCTGCATTCGCGGATGCAGTTGGACGGCTGGTGCGTGGACGGATTGCAGCGCCAGCGCCCGTCCGGAAGTTTCCGGACGACGTGCCAGTGCGCGAGTTCGCAAAGGGCGTCTGCCGCGCCTGCGTCGTCTCCGTACGCCAGGGCAAAGTCGGCGTCGGAAAAAGCGCCGGCCTCGTCGGTGGCAAGCAGCGCGAACGCGCGCTCGATATGCGGATACCGCGCGGCCATCTCCGCGGTCATCGTCAGCGTGCCGTTGACGACGTAGAACGCGTAGCGGTCGGCGACGCCCCGTTGCGGCGTCAGCGCGTATGAATAGATGCAGTCGCTCTTCGCCTTGGTATACCGAACGCCGTCCCCGTGAAACACGCCGTCCACGTAGTAGCCGAAGAAAATATCGGCTGTGTCCGCCAGCCGCGCAAGATCCGCGACCGCTTCGCCGTTTCGGTCGGTGACGACCGGAAAGGTTTCGCATTTTTCGTCCATGCTGCTGCTGTTGTATGTGCCGTCCTCGTTCCAGTTAAACCGGTAGCGCACCAAAAGCGCCTGCCCGGCGAGCGGTTCGCCGGCGCTGGTGACGCGAAACAGGAACTTGTTTTCGAAAAACGTCTTGTCTTGGGAAAGCATCCGCTCAACGTGGATCTTGACCGGCTTGAGCAACTGCTCTTCCAGGTAAAAGCGGTGCAGGCCAATGTGCATGTCCTTCTGCCCGATCGGCGAATCGCCGCCGAAGTGCCAGGCTGTGACAACCTCGCCGTCCGGGAAAACATTCAGCGTCGGCTGGTACTGGCAGTGCGGCGCGTCGATCCGGTGCCAGTTCGCGCCCATGTCGTTGGACACGGCGTACGCGCCGTGCCGCCGCGCGCCGACCAGCAGGCCCTCCTTTGTCATCGCGACCGTTTCCGGCACAAAACCGGGCTTTCGCGCGCCGTTTTCGACCTGCTCGGAGCCCAGGAAAACGCACCGGAGCGGATCGTTGACATAGCCGTTCGGCGTCAGGCGCACCAACTGCCGCACCGAGCGGGCCGCCTGCACGTCGGAGTTGATGAACAGCAGGCTTCCGTCGCCAAGCTCGACAAAGTCCGGCTCCCAGGCCGGAATGCCGGGCAGGATGTAATGCGGCTCGCTCCACGTCCTGCCTTTGTCCTTGGACACACAAAAACAGGCCTGGAAGTTTGCGATCACGTCTTCCGACACGTCGTGCCGCCCCATCCGGGGAAAGCCCGGTCCAAAGCTCTCAAACATCGGGCCGCAGAAGACAATCCAGCCGTTCGACAGCCGTTTTACCTTGTGGACAAAGGTGAAATAGTCCTGCAGGATGTGCGACTGCGGCTGCCAGGTTTTGCCCAGGTCATAGGAAATTTCGGTATACACGCCATGGCGCGGCGCGGCGCCCGAAGGCTCGCCGGACATCGAATACACGCGCACCATCGACATGTCTTCATATCCGACATACCAGTAGTGGCGCGTATCGGCGGGCACCCGCGACGTTTCGCGCCACGTTCGACCCCGGTCTTCAGAAACCATCGTCACGTATTCGTTGCGGTATTTGCCCGTGGCGAACGGATAGGACGTGTCCTGATACGAGTAGGGCATGTCTTCGGACTCGAACGCCTCCAGGGAGACCGGGCTGCGCACCGTTTCCTTCGCCTCGCGCACCTCATTAAACGCGATGCCCCACCGGTTCCCGTCGAAAGGGAAAAAACTGACCCAAGCGCAGTAGCCGGGCCGTTTCTTGGGGTAGTAAATCGGTTGCTCCTCAAACGACGCCGCCCTGGCAAAAAGGCTCGTTTCCATATTGAGAATCCGCCCCTTCGGATTGGTATCTCCCGGCGCGCGCGCCGCGCGCCGAAACACCGGCGGGCTTTTGCGCCGCCTACCGGTATCATCATAGCGCACACGCGCCGGAACAGGCAACCGTGTTTGGTGTGTTATTTTATGAATGCTGTGTGATATTATGTAGATCTTCTTTTTTTGGGTTCACATTTCATTCACCATGCACTAAAATGAACATGTCAGAGAGGGGAGTGCATTGTGATTTCGACCGTCAATCGTCCCCGCGGCGCCTTTGCGCGGTTCCGCGCGTACCTTGTCCGGCACTGGTTCATGTACGCGCTCGCGCTTCCCGGGCTGTGCTTCATGCTGCTGTTCAGCTATACGCCGATGTACGGCCTGCAGCTCGCGTTCAAGAAATACAGCCTGAAGCTCGGTGTCTGGAACAGCCCGTGGGTCGGCTTGGACAACTTCAAAATATTCATCACGGACGACGGGCTGTTGCGCACGATCCGCAACACGCTGGTCATCAACCTCTACAACCTCGTCTTCGGCTTTACGTTCGTGATCTTCCTGGCGCTGATGCTCAACGAACTGCGCGTCAAATGGGTCAAGCGCGTCACGCAGACGTTCATCTACCTCCCTTACTTCATTTCCTGGGTCGTGTTCGCGGGCATCGTGACGACATTCCTGTCGCAAGACCGGGGTCTGGTCAACGCGCTGGTTGTGGCGATGGGCGGTGAGTCCATTGACTTTCTGGGCGAAAACAGCCTGTTCCGCGGCGTGCTGGTCGTCACCAATGTTCTCAAGACCGCGGGCTATTCGACGATCATCTACCTCGCGGCCATCGCGGGCGTCAACCCCGAGCTCTACGAAAGCGCGAAGGTGGACGGCGCGAACCGCTACCACATGATGCGGCACATCACACTGCCGCGCATCTACCCGACGATCGCCGTGCTGTTGATTCTCGAGCTCTCGCACATGTTCTCCTCCAACTTCGACCAGGTCTATAATCTCTACAACCCGCTGGTATACGACAGCGGCGACGTCATCTCGACGTACATCTACCGCGTTACGCTGCTGAGCAAGCGCGGCGTGCAGTGGGAAACCGGCACCGTGCTGGGCCTTGTGTTCAACACGATCAGCTTCATCGTCATCATCTTCGCGAACAGGGTCATCCGCAAGATGGACGTCATGGGCATTTTTTAGGTCGATCCGTCATCTTTTATGTTTTCTCGGCGTTCAATAGGGAATGACCTGCAAAGGCGGCGATCCGACAGATGAAACAACGGCTGGGCTTTAACTTTATGGACATCTTTGTCGTGCTGTTTTGCGCCTTATTCGGCCTTTTGTGCTTTTACCCGCTTTGGTATGTGCTGGTTGTCTCGATCACCCCTTATGAGGAGTTCATCAAGATGCCGTTCGTGCTGCTGCCGCCAACCTCGCTGGATTTGCAGTACTACGCGGGCATTCTGAGCGCCCGGTCGTTTCAAAACGCGTTTGTCGTTTCAATCGTAGTGACCTCCCTTGGCACCTTCCTCGCGGTTGCGGTCACTTCGTCCATGGCGTACGCCGTGTCCAAGGTCGAGATCAAGGGCATGAAGTTCATCAATACGCTGGCCGTCATCACGATGTTTTTTTCGGGCGGCCTGATCCCGACGTACTTCCTGTACAGAAACCTGAAATTGCTGGGCTCGTTTTTAGTGCTGGTGCTGCCCGGCGCGTTTTCGGTAGGCCAGTTCGTCATCATCCGCAACTATTTCAGCTACGCCGTGCCGCATGAGCTCGAAGAGAGCGCGCGCATTGACGGCGCGAACGACATCACAGTTTTTTTCCGGATCATCCTGCCGCTATCAAAACCGATGCTGGCCGCGATCAGCCTGTTCATCGCCGTGGGCTATTGGAACGACTATTACAGCTACATGGTGTTCGTTGTGAACAAGCCGCAGTTTCAGCCGCTAATGTACGCGTTGCGCCGGATGCTGTACGAAGGGAATTTCACCCAGGCGGTTCAGCAAGGCGCGGAACAGCTCCTGGGCGTGGCGAAAGTCCCCGCGTTTTCGCTCCGGATGGCGACGATTATCTGCTCGATCGTGCCGATATTGATCGTTTACCCGTTCCTGCAAAAACACTTCGCGAAGGGCATTCTCATCGGCGCCGTCAAGGGCTGATGTGAGCTCCGCAGGGCGTAACGGCCCGCGGAAATAAAAATCAGGAGGTTTTACGATGCGGAAAAAGAGCTGGGTAAGCCTGTTGTTGGCGGTATCGCTGCTGTGCGGGCTGTTCTCCGCCGTCCCGGCGTTCGCGGCGGATGAGAAGGTGACCATCAGCGTGTTGCAGTACGGCGTTGTGCTGGACAACATCGATTACGCCAAGGATCCGATCAAGCCGGTTATCGAGGAAAAGAACAACCTCACGCTGAAGTATGAAACCTATCCGACCGACGAATGGGACGCGATGGTCGAGCTGAACCTCGCGGCCGGCACCATCCCGGATCTTTTCCACAACTGGGGCCAGCAGCCCACGACGAAAAAGTGGGCCGAGGATGGCGTCGTCGTCAAGATCAGCGACATCATCAACGCGCAGCCGGAACGCTACCCGATCCTGCACAAACTGATCAACTCGCCGGAATACCGGATGTTCAACGAGTATTATACCGGGGACCCAGACTCCGCGTACGCGTTCTATGTGCTGCAGGGCAACCCGGATAACCGCTGGATCTCCGGCGACCTGACGTACAACAAGAAGATCCTCAACGAGGCCGGCTTCACCGAGCCGCCGACCACCATCGAAGAGTTCATGGCGTACGGCAAGGCCGCGGCCGAAAAGGGATATGTCGGCTGGTATCCGCGGAACAACAAGCTCTCCAACTTCGAGTACATCAACAAGGCGATCGCCGCGCCGCTTGGCACGACGTTCAACACCGATCCCGGCGATCCGTGGGGCGGCATGATGCAGGATGAAAACGGCAAGTGGTACTACGCCGTCACGTCCGACGCGTCGAAACAGGCGCTGAAGTACCTCGCGCAGATGTATGCGGACGGTACGCTACCCAAGGGCCTCGGCACGATGCCGGACTTTGACGAAACCAAGGACATGTGGGCAAACAATGAAATCGGCGCGGTTTCCTACGCCGTGACCAGTCACGCCGCGTTTAAGGACATCTGGGACGACTATGCCAAGGGCCAGTCTGACGCGCCGTACACGGATCTCGCCATCGGGCCGCTGCTGAAGGGGCCGAGCGGCGTAATCGGCAAGCAATACGGCACGTCCTTCTGGATGGGCGCGAACTGGTTCATCCCGACCTCCTGCAAGCACCCGGAACGCGTGCTGGACCTGATCGAATGGCTCGGCACCAACGAAGGCCAGTCGCTGATCTTCAACGGTATCGAGGGCGTGCACTTCACCAAGGCGGCGGACGGAACAATCGCGTTCGATGTGCCGAAGTGGGATGAAATCACCCAGATGTACATTCAGACCGGCAGCCGTTGCAACTATTCGATGTTCCAGTTCATGTACAGCTCCGCGCAGAAGCAGATCAACTGGGAAGACAGCCAGATGAGCTGGTTTGAGCAGAGCAAGGACATGATCGACTACACCAAGGAGATCAATGGCGGCACGATGCCGGATTACTACAACTATGCGAAGCCGCTGACCGACGCAAACCGCGACGCCGCGTTTGTTGAGCTGCCGCCGTACTACGCGATCATCGCCAACACCGACGAGATCACGGCGATCCGCTTCAAGCTCAACGAAATCGGCCTGGAGTACATCCCGTCGTTCATCACCGGCAAGAAGGACATCGACGCCGAATGGGACGCATTCGTCAAGAAGCTGAACGACGCGGGCGTGCAGCAGGTCGTGGATTCGCTGAACCAGCTCGTTTCCGAGGCCGAGGCGAAGTTCGCCAGCTACACGGCGAAGTGACCGGCGCGGAGCCGCAACTGACCTGATATCGAAAAAGGGATTGTACAGTATGGATCAAGAGACGCCACGGGCTCTGCCCCTTGGCGTCTCCGCTTTATAGGCAACACCGCGCTTCCGAGCCATTGGCCCTAAAGAATCCCTTCTGGAGGATAAGCGCAGAAAATCCTCCCGCCGTGAGGCGAAAAGCAGGGTTTCAAAAGGGGTTTAACATCTTTGGTGAGGTCCAGGGGCAAAGCCCCT
>JAVBOQ010000284.1:0-3460 GCA_031550455.1 Eubacteriales bacterium | reverse complement strand
TGCTTGTTCCGAATTGACGCTTCCTTTATAACGGAACTGCGTCTCATGATTCGTTTCCCGAAACCCCCGCCCGTCGCGGGGGATTCTTTTTGCGTAAAACTACCGGCACGCCCGGCGTTCCGCCGTGTGCGCGTCCTGCCGCCTTGATCACACGCCCTGCAAATCGCTCTTTCGGTCAATGTCCTTCAGTTCCGCGCCGTCCTCGGCCTCCACCAGAACAATCCTGTCCGCGTTCGCCGCCAGAACCGCCTTGCCCGTCTGATCGGGCCGCAGCGCGCGCAGCGCGGCGAAGCTGTCCGCCGGGAAAATCACCGGGTTGCCGCGCGAACCGCCGAACGACAGCGCCACAAAAATGCCGGACTTCGATGCCTCGATCAGCCGCGCCACGCTTTCCCGGCGCAGGAACGGCTGGTCCGCCACGCAGAACAGCGCGGCGTCCATGCCTTCCATGGCGATAGCGCCCAGCGCGATGCTCGCGCCCTGGCCGCGCTCGGGCGTTGGATTCCATATGCAAGCGTACCCGGCGTCCCGCGCGGCGGCCTCGACCCGCGCGTCCGACACGACCGCGACGGCGCGCGCAAACAGTGACGCCGGAGCGGCGAAAAGCGCCCGCTCGATCAGGGTTTTCCCGCCGACCGGATACAGCAGCTTGTTCTCGCCGAAGCGCGACGCGGTGCCCGCAGCCATCAGCACGCAGCCAATTTTCATCATACTTTTCGATAGGGCGTGTCCGCGAGCGGCAGCCTCGTACGGAATACGCCGTCGCGCAGGTAGTACGCCAACTGCACCGCGGGCGCGGTCGGGATGGAGCAGATCTCCCCGATCCCCTTCGCGCCGCACGCCAGCGTGTCTTTGTTCTTTTCCACAATGATCGTCTCGATTGGCGGCGTGTCCGTCGCCCGGAACAATCCCAGCGTGCCAAATCTGGCCTGCGGAACGCCTTCTGTCACCGGAAAATCCTCGGTCAGCGCGTAGCCGAGGCTCATCACAACGCCGCCCTCGACCTGCCCGGTCAGGCTCAGCGGGTTGATCGCGCGGCCGACGTCGTGCGCCGCGACGACGCGCGCGATTTTGCCCTCATCGTCTAAGATCGCCACATGCGTCGCGTACCCGTAGTTGACATGGCTGACCGGGTTTGGCTTGTCGCTGCCGTGCCTGTCCGTTTCGCAGACGTACTCGCCGGAGAACGCGCCGCCTTCGAGATCGGAAAGCGTTTTGCCGCGCATCGCTTCCTTGAGCGCCAGCGCGGCGCGGCGCGCGGCCTCGCCGGTCATCACTGTCTGCCGCGACGCGGTCGTGTTGCCGCTGTCGGGCGTGATCGCGGTGTCGGCGGCCTCGTGGACGATCAGGCGGGCGGGCAGTCCGGCGGTTTCGGCGACGATCTGCGTCACCGCCGTGCCGACGCCCTGGCCGATGCAGGCCGCGCTTGTCCGGACATGCGCCAGCCCGCCGGAAACGGTGATCCCGCAGCGGCCGACGTCCCGGACGCCGACGCCCAGCCCGGCGTTTTTCATCGCGCAGGCGATGCCCGCGTTCGGGTTTGCCTCGATGACCTGGCGCACGGCGTCCAGCGTCTCGACAAGCCCGGTCGATTCGTCCGCAATCTGGCCGTTCGGCAGCGTCTGCCCGGGCCGGATCGCGTTGCGGTAGCGCATCTCAAACGGCGAAATGCCGACCATTTCCGCCAGCAGGTTCAGGTTGCATTCGGTCGCGAAACAGCTCTGTGTCACGCCGAAGCCGCGAAACGCGCCCGCCGGCGGGTTGTTCGTGTACACCGCCCGCCCGGCAATGTCAATGTTCGGGCAGCGATACGGCCCGGCGGCGTGCGTGCAGGCGCGCTGCAGCACCGGCCCGCCGAGCGAGGCGTACGCGCCAGTGTCGGACGTGACCGACGCCTTCACGGCGGTCAGGCGGCCGTCCGCGTCGCACGCGGTCGTCACGTCGATCTCCATTGGGTGGCGCTTCGGGTGCACGATCAGGCTCTCCTGCCGCGACAGCGACACCTTGACCGGACGGCCCGTCACGAACGCCAGCAGCGCGGCGTGGTGCTGCACGCTCATGTCCTCCTTGCCGCCGAACCCGCCGCCGACCGTTTTCGCGGTGACGCGGACTTTCTCCTCCGGAAGGCCGAGCAGCCGCGCGCACTCCCAGCGCGTCTGGAACACGCCCTGATCACCGGTGAAAATGCGGATGCCGTCGCCTTCCGGCAGCGCGACCGCCGTTTCCGGCTCCAGAAACGCGTGCTCGGTAAACGGCGTGCTGTAATGCCTTGTGACAACATGCGCGGATTGCGCGATGGCGCTGTCCGCGTCGCCGCGGACAAGGTGTTCTGTCGCCAGCACATTGCCGTCCGGATGAATGCGCGGCGCGCCGTCGGCCAATGCCTCCGAGGGGCTGCACAGCGGCTTTTGCACCTCATATTCAATCGAAACAAGCGCTTTTGCGGCGCGCAACTGCTCCTTTGTCTCCGCCGCGATCAGCACGATCGCGTCGCCGAGGTAGCGCGTCGTTTCGCCCTCCGCGATCAGCGCGTCCCAGTCCTGTTTCTGGTGGCCGATTTTCCGCTGGCCTGGAACGTCCTCCGCGCGGAGCGCCGCGACGACGCCCTCCGCCTGTTTCGCGCGCGAAACGTCCACCCGAAGCACCTTCGCGCGCGGATACGCGCTGCGGACCGCGCCGCCGTACAGCATACCGGGCAACAGCAGATCGTCGCAGTACGCCGACGTGCCGAGCGTTTTTGAAACGGCGTCGACGCGCGTCATGTTCTCGCCGACGCGGCCCGTTTCGTCCGTTTCCGGCGGTTCTTTCCGCTCCCGGAACAGCTCGGCTGCCAGCAGAACAGCGTCCTCGATTTTCTGGTATCCGGTGCAGCGGCAGATGTTGGCCCTGATCGCCCGCTTGACGTCCGCGCGCGCCGGCGACGGGTTTCGGTCGATCAGCCCTTTCGCGCTGATCACCATGCCGGGCGTGCAGAAGCCGCACTGCACCGCGCCCGCGGCCGCGAACGCGTAGCCGTACACGCGCTTCTCGTACGCGCTGAGGCCTTCGACAGTCAGAACGGATTTGCCCGCGAGCCCCGGCACCCGCGGAACACAGGCCCGGGTCGGCTTTCCGTCGATCAGCACCATGCACGCGCCGCACGCACCCTCCGAGCAACCGTCCTTCGCGGCGGTCAGCCGGAGCGTGTCGCGCAGGAAGGGCAGCAGTTTGCCGGCGAAGTCCGTCGTGATTGTGTTCCCGTTCACAGTCAATGTGGTCATACGCGCCTCCGGGTCACAAATCATACCCATACGTTTCCATCAGCGCCGCCGCGACGCGCGTCATATCCTCTCCGCCCGCGCGCAGCTTCACGCGCTTCGCCGCGCGGTTTGTCACCACCATGCCCGGCGCATCGCTTTCGTCGAAGTCCTTCTCCGTGTGGAACAGCGTGAATCTTTCTTTGTACGGCGCGCTGTCGTAC
>JAVBOQ010000122.1:0-6485 GCA_031550455.1 Eubacteriales bacterium | reverse complement strand
GAAGAAGGCGTAGTAGAACTGCATCCGTACATTCTTGGGCGTCGTCGGGGGCAACTGCCGGTAGCAGTTCCGCTCGTCCTCGTAGCTGCCCTCCAGGACCACCACGGGCTTGACCGGATCCTGACGCCCGGCGTCCGCCGCGACGCGCTGATACACCAGGATGTCGTTGTCCGGCGTCTCGTTGCGGGAGCCCTGGATGCCGTTTACAGAAAGCCACGCCTCCCGGTGAAACCAGGTTGAGGACGTGGTGTACGGGTGGTAGGTGATGAAGCAGCCGTCACCGCCGTCGCCGTCCAGAATGCCCCTGGCGAGGGCGTTCCACGCCTCCACGCCAAGGCCCATCGTCCCTTCAAAGTCCATGCTGGCGCTGTAGAGGAGGTTTTTGCAATCCCGGAAAAACGCCCCGATGTTCCTGCCGTACGCATAGCATTCGTCCGCGTTTTTGCATTGCCACGGGCCTTCCTTGCGGGCGACGCCGCCCGCCATCAGCACAACGTACAGCCCGCGCGCGGCCGCCATATCGAAGATATCGTGCCAGCGCCGCCAATAGGCCGGGTTGAGCCGCGTGGGGTCGTCGTCAAGAAACGGCGGCTCGTTGTTCGCGTCCCGTGCGGCCCATGTCAGTTCGTCCGTCGTGTTCGCGGTCACCCACCAGCGCACCGCGCAGAATTGCACGGTCGTAAACCCTCTGCGTTTCCGGTCGTCCAGCACTTTGGCGATGTTTGCGTCCTCCTGGCAGTTGAGAACCCATTCCGTGTCGCCGAGCCAGAAGAAGGGCGTGCCGTCCTTGTGGAAGACGTGATGCCCGCGCGCCTCAAGCGCGCCGTGCAGATCCCAGGGATGTGATGCCGCGGCGTTTCCCATGGTTTTCACCTCCATATGTTCGTCCGGCCCTTCCGGCCTTGTTTAGCTGTCACAAAACCCGCCAACACAATCCGGCCTTTTCCAGTATCTCCACCGGGTATTCGGTCGCCGCGCCGTCTCCTTCCCGGTACGCGAACGTGCGCCCCACCGTTGCGTACTTGGCGCCCGCGAACGGATTGTACGGCAGGATTTCCACTTCCACGCGGCCGCGCGCGGGCGAACGGGCGCGCGCGGCCGCGCGGAAGTGATCTTCCGTGATGTTAACGCCCGGGATCATGGGCAGCCTGGCGACAAACGCCTTCCCGGAACGGATGAGCGCGTCGAGGTTACGTAGAATCAAGGCGTTGGAAACGCCGGTGTATCGTTTATGCTCCGCGTCGGACATCAGCTTGAGATCAAACATCACAAGATCCGAAAGCGCTACGGCCTCTTGAAAAGCGGCCGTGTCGCCGTACCCTGACGTTTGCAACGCGGTGTGCATGGGCTTTAGTTCGGCCAGCAGGTTCAGCAGGAATTCCGGCTGCATCAGCGGCTCCCCGCCGGAAACGGTGATGCCGCCGCCGGTCGCACGCAGCATGCGCTCGTACCGTTTCAGCCGCTTTGCCAGCGTCGACGCGTCCTCCGTCCGGCCCGCGATCCGGATCAGGCCGCGGGGACATATCCTGGCGCAAACGTTGAATGTCCGGCATTCCCCGTGCGCGCAAGGCGCGAGGCACTTTCCGCACTGCACGCACAGATTATGGTTCTTCATGATTTCAGGCAGCGGGGACAACCCTTCCGGGTTGTGGCACCAAATGCACCGGAGCGGGCAGCCCTTGAAAAAGACGGTCGCCCTGACGCCGGGCCCGTCATGCACGGTTTGTTCCTTGATGTCAAAAATGACGCCGCCGCTCATGCCGCGTCAATACGTCTGCCGCCGGATGACGTGGTCCTGATACGCCTTGTCAAGCTCCGTGAAGTACGCGCTCCATCCCCAGATCCGAACGATCAGGCCCGCGTGTTCCTCCGGCCGCCGCTGGGCGTCCAGCAGCGCGTCCCGGTTAACCGCGTTAAGCTGGAGCTGGTGCCCTCCGCTCCGGACGAACGTCCTGACCAATGACGCGACCTTTCGGATGCTGTCCGCGTCGCGGAAGAGCGTGCTGTGAAATTCCATCGTCAGCGGCCCGCCGTTGATCACCTTTTGCAGCTCCGGCTTTGTGAAGGACAGAATCACAGACAGCGGCCCGTCGATCCTGGCGAAAAGGCTTGGCGCGAAGTTGGCCCCGAAAGCCTCGCCCTTCCTTCTGCCGTCCGGAGAAGCGCCGATACCGCCCGCGTGCCAGAGGTAGTACATGGCGGATCCTGTGCCCGGACGGAACCTGCCGCCCCGGTCGTTGCGGCGGTTTTTTAGGCTGTCGGCAAAACACGACAGGAGGCCGCAGGCAAGCGCGTCGACATAGTCGTCATCGTTGCCCATCTTGGGCATTTCGTAGCGCAGGCGATGGAGCAGCGCGTCATATCCATCAAAGTCCGCGTCCACCGCATCCGCCAGCTCCGCCGCGGAAATGCTTTTTTCGTCAAACACGAGCCGCTTGATGGCCGCCAGCGAATCGGCGGCCGTGGCGATTCCGGTGCCGTGAAAGCCATAGTTGTTGTACTTGCATCCCAAAGAAATGTCCCGGCCGGTCTCGGCGCAGCCGTCCATGAACAGGCTCATGAACGGCGCGGGCAGCATCCGAAGGTTCCGCGTTTCGTCCGCCATTCTTTGGCACTCGCGCGCGATCTCATCTCGCACGCATCCGAAAAAATCCTCAAAATGGCCGCAGCCGGGCAGATCGCGGTGTAAGCAGCGGTCCACGATCAAAGGGAAGCTCAGCGCGTCGATATTGGGCACATCCATGCCAACGCGGGGGATGATGAATTCCCAGCAGGCGGCCACGGTGTAGTCGCGCGCGTCCGCAAGATCGTACCCCAGCGCGACAAGCCCCGGGATCACCACGTCGTCGTTGGAGTACTGCGGAAAGCCAAGCCCTTCTTTTGTCAGCTCCGTCCCCAGTTCGAACACGCGCGCCGGGGTGTTCGCGTCGACGCGGAGATTGATCTTCGGGTCGATGAGCCGAAGCTCCTTGCTCGCCAGCAGGCACAGCTCGCTGAGCCGGTTGAAGCAGGGGTTGCCGTCCCTGTCCACGCCGCCGAGCATCAGGCTCTGCCCGTTGTCGCCCTGCTGCACGCCCGTGTACAGGTCGCTGTCCCGGTTGAAGGTCAGAAAAAATTCTTCAAGAAGCTCGAACGCCTCGTCCTCAGTCAGCGCGCCGCGCTCGATGTCGCGTTTGAAATAGGGATACATGTATTGATCGAAGCGGCCGACGGTGTTGTGGTATTCGCCTTCCAGCCAGAGAAGATAGTGCAATATCCTGAACATTTGAAGCGCCTCATGGAAGCTCTCCGCGCCAAAGCGCGGCAGCCTGTCAAACAGCGCGGCCACCGTTGCGTTTCCCTGGCGGGCCGCCTCGTCCCGATAGCGGTCCGTGAAGGCGTACACCGCCGCAATGTTCTCGACAGTTGTCGCATGAAACGCGCGTTGGGACGCCGGGAGCGAGCCGTCTTCCAGCCTGGAAAGGGCAAAAAGACGGTCTTTTTCAAGACCGTCATGGATCAGGCGCGCGTAGCCCGGGCATATGTTGCAGACGAAACCTGCTTCGTGAATCCGCTCTTTATGAATTTCCGACCATTCACCTGGCGTGAAAATGTCCGGCAGCGCCCGTACTGTCCGGATCAGCGCGATTCTTTCGCCAGGAACAAGAACCGGCGTTTCCGCCTCGAGCATGGCGATTAACCTTTTGCTCATGCGCCGCGCGGGCGACAGTCCCTCCGCCGCGTATGCGTCCGCCGGCCGAAAGCCCGGGTCCATGCGCATCGCGTGGTGCTTTTTCTCCGTGATATGGCTGCGGAGGCGGCGTATATGTTCTGTCAAAACAATCAACCTCCTGAAAAAATGGCATCATTCCTGTTCATCATATCATGGGAGGACACCAAAAACAACCCCTCATTTTTCCTTGCCGCGCCATGGTGTTTTCACTACGCGCACATGGTTTTTCTGTTCTTGACAATGTGAGAAAAAGACAAAGAGACCGTAGAAAAGTACACTTGACATAAGGCAGGGTGCACACTAAACTTTTAGCATAGGTGTCAATCTGTCCATCCACGTGTTTCCCGCTTGTTGTGCAGTGTACATTTCGCCGGACGGCGCGCATACGGAGGTAGGCGGCATGGATCAGTATTTTGATTACAACGGAAAACTGGCGGTACCGGACAAGCTCTTCACACCGCAACACGGCGTGCGTCTGCGGGACGGTCTCTGGAAGGATGTCTTTGACAACAACAGGGCGTATTTGAAAAAGCTGTCGGTGGACGGCATGCTGTACTGGTTCCGCAAAAAGCGGGGCGCCGACGCGCCCGGACAGCCGTATACAGGCCATTTTGAAGACAATATCAAGGGCCAGACCGCCGGACTTTTTCTTATGGGCGCGGGCAACACCCTCCGATGGACGGAGGACGCGCAGCTCCGCAAAACGCTTTGCGAAATCATCGACTGCATCGAAGCCGCCGCCGAGCCGGACGGATACCTGCTGCCCATCGACAAAAAAGAATTCCCCACCAAAGAATACCCGCATTATGTCAGAATCTGGATCAACTACGGGCTGACGGCCGCGGCCCTCGGCGGACATCCCGGCGCGCTTTCCATGCTGCGCCATTGGTCGGACTGGTTCAACCGCTCCCGGGAGCTGCCGATCATCCGGTATCTGAACCTGGCCTTTCAGGGCATCGTCGCCAGCACGTTTGTCTACACGACGCCCGTAGGTGTTCCCGAGGACATCGAGGTCGCCAGGACGTATTACGAGGAACCCTGGCGGCTGGCCCAGTTCATCTTCCGTGAAAAGGACGCCATCCACATCCGGAAGCAGCCCGGCTATGAGCCCCATCCCCACGGGACGGAGCTGGAATCCTTTGAGGGATACCTCGACTTGTACCGCGCTACGGGCGCGTATTACTACCTCAACGCCGTGGAAGGCGCGGTCGAGCTGTACAAGCGGGACTGGCAGCATCCCGGCAGCGGCATTGTCATGTGCGAGTTCGCCACCGCGTACCCAGGCTGCAACTGGATCCGGGGCGACGTGCGCTACAACGAGCTGTGCTGCACCTCCTTCTGGATCGGCCTGCACCAGCGGCTGCACCGGCTGTTCCCCGATGCGGAGGCGCACGTTGCGGAAATCGAAAAGTCGCTGTACAACGTGGCCATCGCCAACCAGGACGGGGACGCGGGCATCCGCTATTTCGCGCTGCTCGAGGGCCGGAAACAGGCGGGCGGCGACGTGCACTGCTGCTGCGGCGTGGGCACGAAAATATTCGGCAGCCTGCCCGAATACCTGTATACGATTGCGCCCGATACGATCAGCGTCGACAACTACGCGGCCTCCGAGATCGTCTGGCGGCGGCCCCTCGGCGATGTCACCGTGACCATGGATGCGGACATGCCGGCAAGCGGCGCGGTGCGGCTGACGGTTTCCGCCGACTCGCCGCAGCAGTTTGTCCTGCGCGTCCGAATCCCGGGCTGGTGCGCCGGGAGCGTGCCGGTGCTGGTCAACGGGCAACCGTTCGCGGTAGGCGAACCCGGTACGTATCTGGCCATACCCGGCGTTTGGAGGGACGGCGACATTGTGACATTCGACATGCCGATGGCGTTTCGGTTCGCAAAATACGCGGGCGGTGACGAGGTCGATGGCTTCGCACGGTATTCCTTTGAGCGCGGGCCGCTGCTCTACGCCCTTTGCGGGCCGCTGGATGAGGACGGGTGCATCCGCACGCCTTTCGATGACCCTGACGCGTTCCTTGCCGCGCTTAAGCCTTCCGGCGGCCTGGGTTACGCGGTCGGCGACATGCCCGGCCATACGTTCCGCCCCTATTACCAAGTCTCCGGCGAAAGCTTCACCGCCTTTCCGCTCTTTGCGGAGGCGTAATGCCGCCCATGGGCACTTGAAAACCGCCGCAGCCGGAACCGATTTACCGGAGGAGGCCGCCAATGAAAGCGCGCGAAATTGTCGCAGCTCAGCTAAATCACACGGAAACCCCGGTCGTTCCGTATTCCCTGTTTGTCGAAGCGCCGCTCGCGAGGCGGCTGGACGCGGCATCGGGAACCGCATGGCGCAATAAAGTGCAACCGCATGTGATCATCACGGGCTGCTTTGACACCTGGGACACGCTGCGGCCTTTCGGCGAAGGCACCCAGATCGACGTCTACGGCAGCGTTTGGCGGATTACCGAGGACATCGCCCACCTGGAAACCCCGGCTCTGTCCCGGATCGATCCTTCTGCGTACAAGTTCCCCGCTCTGGCGGATTTCGGGTACGCCGATAAGCTTGACGCCATGCGCGAGACGCTTTCCGAACACCCGGACCTCTACCCCGTGGGGAGCCTCGGCGCCGGGATTTATGAACTGTTGTGGCGCATGTACGGGGTGGAAGAGACGCTGATCGCCATGTACAGCGAGCCGTCGTTTTTCTTATACTGCTTAGACAAGCTGATGGGACTGATTATTGGCTTTTCGGACGTGATTTTCGCGCTGCCAGTGGAGGCCGTCCGCA
>JAVBOQ010000016.1:0-16487 GCA_031550455.1 Eubacteriales bacterium | reverse complement strand
CGCGGATCTTTTCGCACTGCTCTGCGTCGCTCTTCCGGTCGCCGTAGCGCTGCTACGGCTTCCTCCAGGCTCCTTGATCATCACGAAAATCTCTCGCGATGCCAGCGACGCTCTTTGTGCGGTGTTGCCTTTCGGGCCTTAGGCCCTTAAGAATCCCCTCTTGGGGGATCGGGGATACAATGATTTTGGCCCGCCGTGAGGCGAAAAAGAAGGGTTTCCAAAGGGGCTTAGCCCCTTTGGCGGAGGTCCAGGAGGGACCGGAGCAGCCCGCCGCCAGTGGCGGATGAAGGGCTGCGTAGGTCGGTTTTCATACAGAGCGGCGCGAGCGACGCGACAATATGAAAAGCCGGGGGCGCCTCCTGGCGTTCCCTTCCGTCCGCCTACACGTCCAGGTTCACGACCAGCTTCGGGTTTTCCTCGATGAATTTCCGCCTGGGCTCGACCTGGTCGCCCATCAGCAGCGTCAGGATCTCGTCGGCCGAGATCGCGTCCTCAATCGTCACGCGCAGCATCGAGCGCTGGTCCGGGTTCATCGTCGTTTCCCAGAGCTGAACGCTGCTCATCTCGCCGAGGCCCTTATAGCGCTGGATGTCGGGCTTCGGATCGCGGCCGATCTCGTTTAGGTACGCCTCAAGCGCGTCGTCGTCGTAGACGTATTTTTCGGTCTTGCCGCGCGTGACTTTGTACAGCGGCGGCTGCGCGATGTATACGTAGCCCTGCTCGATCAGCGGGCGCATGTAGCGGTAGAAGAACGTCAGCATCAGGATGCGGATGTGGCTGCCGTCGACGTCCGCGTCGGTCATGCAGACGATCCGGTGATAGCGCAGCTTGTCAGGATTAAAATCCTCGCCGATGCCGCAGCCGAAGGCGGTGATCATCGCCTTGATCTCCGCATTGGCGAGAATCTTGTCCAGGCGCGTCTTTTCGACGTTCAGGATTTTGCCGCGCAGTGGCAGGAGCGCCTGAAAGTGCCGGTCGCGGCCGGACTTTGCCGAACCGCCCGCGCTGTCGCCTTCGACGATAAAGATTTCACACTTGGCCGGGTCGCGCTCGGTGCAGTCGGCGAGCTTTCCGGGCAGGCTCGCGCTTTCGAGCACGGACTTGCGCCGGGTCAGTTCGCGGGCCTTGCGGGCGGCCTCGCGCGCGCGGGCGGCGCTCATGCAGCGCTCCAGGATGACGCGGGCGATGGCCGGGTTTTCCTCGAGGAACTGCGTGAGCTTTTCAGCGACAAGGCCGTCCACCATGCCGCGCACCTCGCTGTTGCCGAGCTTCATTTTGGTCTGGCCTTCAAACTGCGGCTCGACCAGCTTGTCCGAAACGATCGCCACAAGGCCCTCGCGGATGTCCTCGCCCTCGAGTTTCGCGCCTTCGCCCTTCAAAATATTGAACCTGCGGCCGTAATCGTTGACGGCGCGGGTCAGCGCGGTGCGGAAACCGACCAGATGCGTGCCGCCCTCGACGGTGTTGATGTTGTTGGCGAACGCGTATACGCTCTCGCTGTACCCGTCGTTGTACTGCATCGCGACCTCAATCGTCGTGTCGCCGCGAACGCCCTCGATGTAGATCGGGTCGGGGAACAGCGCTTCTTTGTTGTTGTTGAGGTATTTGACGAACTCGACGATGCCGCCCTCGTAATGGAACACGCGGCTCTTGCCGCTGCGCTCGTCGTTGAACACGATCTTGATGCCTTTGTTCAGGAACGCGATCTCGCGCAGGCGGGCCTTCAGCGTTTCGTACTGAAAATCGCCCGTTTCAAACACGCCGTCCGGGTTTTCGTCGGACTTGACGTCGGGCATGAAGACGATGGTGGTGCCGGTTTCCTCGGTCGCGCCGACAACGCGCAGATCGTACAGCGGTTTGCCGCGCCGGTACTCCTGCTCGTGCACCTTGCCGTCCTGGCGGACGATGACCTTCAGATGGCTCGACAGCGCGTTGACCACCGACGCGCCGACGCCGTGCAGACCGCCTGATACCTTGTAGCCGTCGCCGCCGAACTTGCCGCCCGCGTGCAGCATCGTCAGGCAGACCTCGACCGCCGGGCGGCCGATCTTCGGGTGGATGCCGACCGGGAACCCGCGGCCATTGTCGGTGATGCTGGCGCCGCCGTCCTGGTGCAGTGTGATCGTCACCTCGGTGCAGTACCCGGCCAACGCCTCGTCAATCGAGTTGTCGACGATTTCATAGACAAGATGGTGCAGCCCGCGCACATCGGTCGATCCGATGTACATGCCGGGGCGCTTGCGAACCGCCTCAAGACCTTCCAGAACCTGAATCTGACTCTCGTCGTAGTGTTTTGCTGAACTCGGCATAGAAGTCCTCCCTCCGCCGGTAATTTGCGGAACTCTTTCTTATTATATTGTGCCCAAACAGTATAGCATAAATTCTCCGAAATGGGAAGAGAAAAAGAGCATAAAAAAACGCGGGCGTTCATCCCCGCGGCGCAAGGTTTGGTTGTTTTTGAACCGGTTCTACATTGCGGCGACGGAACGCGCGCGGCAAACATGCGCGGACAGTTTCCGGTGCAGGGAAGCCGGCGAAATGGGGGAGTAGAGTATGCGGTTGTCGGCTAAGAACAGCGCGGCCTTGTGATCCCTGTCGCCCTTTGCCGGGAGGATCGCGACGATGTCGTCCGCACGGATGGAAGTAGATTTGTTGACACTGAGCGTCATGTTGGTCACCCCTTGCCGCTTGCGGCCGTTTTGTTTGATTTCAGCCTGTGTACCCGCGCCGCGCGGGCGTGCTTCGCCGCGATTTTCGGATCGACCCGTTCCGCCCAGGCAATCATGTTTTCGAGCGTGATCAGCATGTCGCGCGGCGCGTATCCAAGCTCGCGCGTGGCCTTGTCATGCGAAAAGCGCGCGTTGCTGGCCAGCGTGTACAGCGAATAGCGCGTGTACAGCGGCCGCTGCCCGCGCAGGCGGGCGTACAGCTCCAGCAGCGGAAGCGCCGCGAGCGCGGCCCACATCGGCATCACCGGCAACCGCCTGCCGCCGTGCAGGAACTGCACCATCGACAGCAGTTCGCGAAGGCTGTAGTGGCGGTTGGTCAGCAGGTAGCATTCGCCCACGCGGCCCTGATCCGCCGCGGCGAGGCATCCCAGCGCGACATCCCGCACGTCGACAAAATCATATCCGCCGCGCACACCGGCCGGGAGTTTATCGCGCAGCGTATCCATGATAAACTGCACCAGGTGGTTGGAGGACATGTCGCCCGGGCCCAGGATGCCGGAGGGCATGACAACCGTTGCGTTGAGGCCCCGTGATACAGCCGCCAGCACCCGCCTTGTGGCCTCGGCCTTGGTCTTCGCGTAACCGCCGACCACCAGATCGGGCGAATAACGCTCCGCCTCCGCCTGCACGACCCATTTCTTCGCTTCAGGCAGCGCGTGCACGGAACTGACATAAACGAATTTTTGCACGCCGTGCTTCAGGCACATATCGACAATGTTTTCCGTGCCAAGGACATTGACGCGGAAGAGGTCGTCCGTCTGTTTGTCGGCAATGCTGATGATCGCGGCCGTGTGAATCAAAACGACTTCGACGTCGCACGTGTCATGAAACAGCGGCTCGAGCGACGTGGCCTCGCGCACGTCGCCGCGAATATATTCAACGCCG
Organism: Eubacteriales bacterium; assembly: GCA_031550455.1. GTDB lineage: Bacteria > Bacillota > Clostridia > Christensenellales > Aristaeellaceae > Avichristensenella. The sequence continues at coordinate 12,873 of JAVBOQ010000016.1, read as the reverse complement.
CTTGTTTCCCTGAATGGTTCTTTTGGAAGCAAAAGGCCGCGCACCGTCTCGCCGCGCTCGATCAGCATGCGGACAATCGTGCTGCCCAGATGCCCGTTTGCGCCGGTAACAATATACACCCGTGACACGAAACCACCTCCTTCTCAATATTTACCACAGATTTCGACTTTTTTTCGCAGCATATTGTACGTTTCCACCTGATATAGTATAATCAGGTGGGGAAGAAAGTACAACAGGCAGTTTCGCGGTGTTTCGTCAACTAATCAACAAAAGAAGCGCAAACGTCTTCCATACGTTTGCAGAGAAGGCCGCGCGCTGCATCAAAAGGAGTGAGTGCATGAAGGGAAACTCAAACGACCACCGGGTGCGTGTAACCAAGATGCTGATCCGAAAGGCGTTCACGGATCTGCTGCGCCAAAAACCGATTCAAAACGTTTCGGTTCAGGAGCTTTGCACGCTGGCGAACATCAACCGCGGAACTTTTTACTCGCATTATAAGGACATCTATGATTTGTTGCTACAGTTGGAAAGCGACATGCTGGTCGATTTCCAGACGGTTCTCGAGCCCATTATTAACGCGGGGCCGGACAGCGGTCTTCAGTTGATCGACGTTTGTCTCGGTATCTACCAGTGCTTTAGCGAGAACGCTGACGTCTGCGCCGTCATGCTGGGTGAGCACAGCGACAAGACGTTTGTGGATAAACTGATCGCATGTGGAAAAGACGCCAGCATGGCTACCTTTTCGCGCCAGTATCCAAAGGCGTCAAGACACAGGCTTGAGTATTTTTACGCGTATGTCAGTTCGGGCAGCATCGGGCTTCTCCGGCTTTGGCTCGATGAGGGGATGCTTTATTCCGCGCGGGATGTCGCGGTCATGACGGAACAGCTCATTCAGTCGAGCATACGGTTTCTTGAGCAGGAGGAGTGATCCGGGGCGATCCGGAACCCTGCGGGGATCCCTTCTTTGCCGCACGGCAGAGGAGGGACCCTTCTCGCGCTGCATTTTGAAATCCGGGCGATAGTCGCGCTTTACACAAATCTCACCCGGTCCGCCCACAGCCCGAGCGCCGGATTCCGAATAAAATACATTTCCTCACCGTCCGGCAACGTGTTCCAGCCGTCGTTCAGCGTATCCGGATCATAGCGGCGCACGGCGTCCGCGTACGGCATCCAGCCGAAACAAACGCCGCGCACTTCCGCTTCGGACACCTTTTGTGTGCAGTATGTGATCGAAAACCGGCCGTCGCTCGAACCGTGGATTAGGTGCGCGGCCGCCGACAGGTTGTCGCGCAGGTCTTCGTTCTCCTGGACGAGCTGGAGCACGTTTTCACGGCCGCAGTAGCCGTACTTGCGGATCAGCGCGTCGATGCCCATGTCCTCGCCGAAGCGCTCGACGCCCGGCGCGAGCACGCAAAGCTCGCCGCCGTCCGCGATCGCCATCCGTGTGCGGTACACGGACTTGTTGCCGAGCCATGTACTTTTGAATTCCTGCTCGTCCAGCAGCACAACGACCTTTTTCGGCGCGCGGTCGAGGAAGATCAGGTTCTTTTGCTGGCTGAGCGCGACCGCCCGCTCAAACGCGATCCGCTCGCGGCCGATGAACAGCCCGTGCATCCGGATATCGCCGCCCGGCGCGGTCGTCACCGTCAGGATATAGCACAACGGAATGTTGCCAAGGAAATGCTGTTCCGCATAGTCAAAGACCTTGCGCACCGGCGAGAAATCGCGGCCCATGATGCGCTCCATGCCGTAAAACGCGCCGAGCATGTGCGACGCGTTGATCATCGCGCGGCCGCCGCAGCCGACAAACAGGTTCTTGCCGTAGTTCGCCATGCCGACGACCTCGTGCGGCACGACCTGCCCGATCGAGAGGATCAGGTCGTACGACGGGTCGGTCAGCAGCCGGTTCACCTCGACCGGCACGGCGTCGTTCACCAGCCCTTCGGACACCTCCGACACAAACGCCGCGGGTACCTCGCCGATCTTGACGACGTCGTCGCGCCAGTTGTGCACGATGAACCGATCGAGTGGAACGCCGTCGCCGAACATTGTGCGCAGCTCTTCCGGCGGCATCGCCACATGGGTGCCCAGCGCCGGCAGGATGTCAACCCGGCAGGTATCTTTCAATATTTCGTACAGGCGCGCCGTGATCTTGCCCGCGCCGGAGTGAAACCGCGTGAAATCCGGCGGAATCAACAGCACTTTCTTCAGCGAAGGTCTTATGTCGGCGATCGACGCGTCGATCGCATCGAAAAGCTCCGCGTCAGTAAACCCCTTCTCCACATCCGAAATCAGATTCACCGGCCGCATATTTTCATGCCCCCTAAGAGACTTTTCATTGCTACTTTCTTTTCCTCCGAAAAGAAAGTAGGGTTTATCTCTTTACGCCCGCCCTACGCGTTGTAAGTCGACGCCGCAATGTCGCCGCCATGGCCCGTCCAATTCGTATGGAAAAACTCCCCGCGCGGCGCGTCGACACGTTCATAGGTGTGCGCGCCGAAATAATCGCGCTGCGCCTGCAGAAGGTTGGCAGGCAGCCGCTCGGCGCGGAAGCCGTCGAAGTAGCACAGCGCGCTTGTCAACGCGGGCGCCGGAACGCCGTTCGTCAGCGCTGCGGCGCAGACCGCGCGCCAGCCCGCCTGCGCGTTTTCGACCGCGCCCTTGAACTACGGGTCGAGCAGCAGGTTGGAAAGCTCCGCGTTCTTTTCACACGCCTCTTTGATCTTGCCGAGGACCGCGGAGCGGATGATGCAGCCGCCGCGCCACATCAGCGCGACGCCGCCGTAGTTTAAGTTCCAGCCGTAGGTTTTCGCGGCCGCGCGCATCAGCGCGTAGCCCTGCGCGTAGGAGACGATCTTCGCGGCATAGACGGCCTTTTGCAGGTTCAAAAGGAAGGCTGCCCGGTCGCCGGTGAAAGTGGGCTTCGGCCCGGCCAGAACCTTTGACGCCGCGACGCGCTCCTCCTTGATCGCGGACAGGCAGCGCGCGAACACGGCCTCGCCGATCATCGTCAGCGGCACGCCCTCGTCGAGCGCCGCGATCGCGGTCCACTTGCCGGTGCCCTTCTGGCCCGCGGTGTCAAGGATCTTTTCCACCAGCGGGGAGCCGTCCACGTCCTTGAACCCGAGGATGTCGCGCGTGATCTCGATGAGGTAGCTGTCAAGCTCGCCCCGGTTCCACGCGGCGAACGTCTCGTGCATCTCGTCCGCGGTCATGCCGAGGTAGTCGCGCATCAGTTGGTACGCCTCGCAGATCAGTTGCATGTCGCCGTACTCGATGCCGTTGTGCACCATCTTGACGAAATGACCCGCGCCGCCCTCGCCGATCCAGTCGCAGCACGGCTCACCTGCGTCGGTGTGCGCGGCGATCGCCTGAAGAATCGGCTTCACGTGCGGCCACGCGGCAGGCGATCCGCCCGGCATGATCGACGGGCCGGTGAGTGCCCCTTCTTCGCCGCCCGAAACGCCGGTGCCGATGTACAGCATGCCGGCGGCCTCGACCTGCTGTGTCCTGCGGATCGTGTCCGGGAAGTGCGAGTTGCCGCCGTCGATCAGGATGTCGCCCGGCTCGAGCATCGGCAGCAGCTTGTCGATCATCTCGTCGACCGGTTTTCCGGCCTTGATCATCATCAGGATGCGGCGCGGCTTTTCAAGGCTCGCGAGAAATTCAGGGAGCGAATATGTGCCGACGATGTTTTTGCCTTTTGCCGCGCCGTCGATGAATTTTGTTACAGACTCCGCCGTGCGCGAATAGACCGCGACGGAAAAGCCTTTGCTTTCCATATTGAGCGCCAGATTGCTGCCCATGACGGCCGCGCCGATCAGGCCGATATTCTGCATAACAATATTCCTCCATTGTATTGTTTTCCCTGATGCTACCACTTCAATCGGCGCGCGTCAAGGCGGAAATGCGGGGGAAGGCGAGGGGAAGGGACGCCAAAAGGCGCTGCCCTTTGGAATCCTGCTTAAGGCCCCACCGCACAATCGCGCACGCTGTCTACGCGGATCTTTTCGCGCTGCTCTGCGTCGCTCTTTCGGTCGCCGTAGCGCTGCTACGGCTTCCTGCAGGCTCCTTGATCATCACAAAAATCTCTCGCGAAGCCAGCGACGCTCTTTGTGCGGTGGGGCCTTTAGGGCCATTGGCCCTTAACCTTCTTTAGGGGGCTACTTAATTCCTTCTCCTTGCTACATTCCGCTTTACATCCGAAAAAAACCGTGATACAATCGCTGCATAGAAACCGATGACGGAGAAAAGTACCTTCGCCCTGCCGCCACAGAGAGCCGGGACTGCTGCGAACCGGCGCGCGCACGCGAAGCGAATGGCCTCCCGAGGGCGCGCCCGAACGGCAGTAGGGCGGACGTCCACCCCGCGTTACAGGGGCAAGAGCGGCGACCGGTTCCGTGTGAACCGGCGCGTCTCGGGTGGCACCGCAGGCAAACCCTGTCCCGACTTTGGGACGGGTTTTTTGTTGTTTCGCGATGAAGCAACGCAAAAAAGGAGGAATTGACATGGAATCGGCCGTGAAAAAACAAGTGATCTACTCCGGCATCCAGCCTTCCGGCACGCTGACGCTGGGCAACTATATCGGAGCGATCCGCAATTGGAAGATTCTGGAGGATCAGTACGACTGCCTGTACGGCGTCGTCGACATGCACGCGATCACCGTCCGGCAGGACGCGACACAGCTTCGCCGCCGCTGCCTGGACACGTTCGGCATCCTGCTGGCCGTCGGGCTTGACCCGGAAAAGACGATCGTCTACTTCCAGTCGCACGTGCCGGCGCACGCGGAGCTTGCGTGGATCTTAAACTGCTACGCCTATCTCGGCGAGCTGTCGCGGATGACGCAATTCAAGGACAAATCGCAAAAGAGCGAGACAAACTTAAACGCCGGGCTGTTCACCTACCCGGTGCTGATGGCCGCGGACATCCTTTTGTATCAGGCGAACCTTGTGCCGATCGGCTCTGATCAGAAGCAGCACCTGGAACTGGCGCGCGACATCGCGATCCGGTTCAACGGCATCTACGGTGACGTGTTCACCGTGCCGGAAGGGTATTTCCCGAAGGTCGGCGCGCGGATCATGAGCCTGCTCGAGCCGACGCGCAAGATGAGTAAATCCGATCCGGAGGATACCTACATCGCGATCCTCGACGCGCCGGACGTAATCAGGAGAAAGATCAAGCGCGCGGTTACCGACCCGGAGGGCGGCGTCCGGTTTGACATGGAAAACAAGCCGGGCGTCTCAAACCTGATGCAGATCTACGGCGCGCTGACCGGAAAGGCGATGCAGACGGTCGAGGACGAGTTCGCGGGGCAGGGTTACGGCGTGTTCAAAGCAGCCGTCACCGATGCGGTCATCGCGGCGATGGAGCCGATTCAACAAGAGCACAAGCGGCTGATGGCCGACAAGGCGTACCTGGAGACAGTCATACGGAAAGGCGCGGAGCGCGCGGGCGCGCTGGCGGGCCGCACGCTGCGCAAGGTGCGCAAAAAGGTCGGGCTTGCGCCGATGGAGCTGTGAGCGGGGAAAAGGGAGAACGCCAGGAGGCTCCGCATCCTGGACCTCCGCAAAAGGGCCTTCGGCCCTCTGGGCTCCCTTCTTTGCCGTTGGCAAGGGAGGGAGTCCCTTTTCGCTACGATATAGCAAAACATTATCCTCTTCGCGCGCCGCCGAAAATCGCTGCCAACTTGCGAAAACATCAGCGCATAGCATATTCGCTTTTATTCGCGGCCATTTTATGGTATACTATTTGTCGGACAAAATAAAGGGGGAAACCGGTATGCAATATAGCAGAGAAGTCGAAGAAATGGTCTGCGTCGCCAAAGGCTGCAACCATGGCCCCGCGCCGATCCCGGAAGAAGGCAAGTGGGTTCAGGCGAAGCAGATTGGCGATATTTCCGGCCTGACGCACGGCGTCGGCTGGTGCGCGCCGCAGCAGGGCGCGTGCAAACTGACACTGAATGTCAAAAACGGCATCATCCAGGAGGCGCTGATCGAAACGATCGGCTGCTCGGGCATGACGCACTCCGCGGCGATGGCGGGCGAAATCCTGCCCGGCACAACGCTGCTCGAAGCGCTCAACACCGACCTTGTCTGTGACGCGATCAACACCGCGATGCGCGAACTGTTCCTCCAAATCGCCTACGGCCGCACCCAGAGCGCGTTTTCTGAGGACGGCCTGCCGATCGGCGCGGGCCTCGAGGATCTTGGCAAGGGCCTGCGTTCCCAGATCGGCACGATGTAGGGCACGCTCGAAAAAGGCCCGCGCTACCTTGAAATGGCCGAGGGATACGTCACGAAAATCGCGCTCGACGCGGGCGGCGAAATCATCGGGTATCAGTTCATCAACCTTGGCAAGATGATGGACACGATCAAAAAAGGCGCGAGCGCCAATGAAGCATACGAGAAGAACCTGAGCACCTATGGCCGTTTCGCGGAGGCCGCGCAGGTCATCGACCCGCGCCATCAGTAAAGGAGGGTGAGACGAATGATCCGCTTTGAAGGCTATGAAAGACGCGTCGCCAAGATCGAAAAGGCGCTCGCGGAATACGGTTTCGCCTCGCTCGAAGACGTACAGGCGGTGCTTGACAAAAAGGGCATCGACGTTCGCAAGATCGTCATGGGCATCCAGCCGATCGCGTTTGAAAACGCCGTCTGGGCGTACACGTTGGGCGCGGCGATCGCCGTCAAAAAGGGCATCAAGCGCGCCGCCGAGGCCGCCGAGGCCATCGGCCTGGGCCTGCAGGCGTTCTGCATTCCGGGCTCCGTCGCGGATCAGCGCGCGGTCGGCATCGGCCACGGCAACCTTGCCGCGATGCTGCTGCGCGAAGATACCAAGTGCTTCGCGTTCCTCGCCGGCCACGAGTCCTTCGCCGCCGCGGAAGGCGCGATTGGCATCGCCCGCACCGCGAACAAGGTTCGCAAGGAACCGCTGAAGGTCATCTTAAACGGCCTTGGCAAGGACGCGGCCTACATCATCAGCCGCATCAACGGCTTTACCTATGTCAAGACGCAGTACCACTACGCCACCGGCGAGCTGGAAGTCGTCGAGCGCAAGGCTTTTTCCAACGGCGAAAAGGCGAAGGTGCTCTGCTACGGCTGCGACGACGTCAACGAGGGCGTCGCCATCATGCGGCATGAGTCGGTCGACGTGTCGATCACCGGCAACAGCACGAACCCGACGCGGTTCCAACACCCGGTCGCGGGCACCTATAAAAAGTGGGCGAACGAAAACGGCAAGAACTACTTTTCGGTCGCGTCAGGCGGCGGCACGGGCCGTACGCTGCACCCGGACAACATGGCCGCGGGCCCCGCGTCCTACGGCATGACCGACACGATGGGCCGCATGCACTCGGACGCGCAGTTCGCGGGTTCCTCGTCCGTCCCGGCGCACGTGGAGATGATGGGCTTGATCGGCATGGGCAACAACCCGATGGTCGGCGCGACGGTGGCCGTCGCGGTGGCGATCGAAGAGGCGAAGTAAAGAAGGAACGCCAGAGGCGCAGTCCCTTACCCTCTTTGGAACCCCTGACTTTTCGTCTCAAGGCAACATTTCAAAGGCGACACCAAATTCTGGTGTCGCCTTTATAGAATCAGTCGCGCCCTCTCGTCAGGTCGCGTCCTCCATGAACGCGGTCAGGTCGATTTCCTTGATCGACGTGATCGTCAGGTTGCCTTCCAGATCCTCGTAGATCGTCAGCGCGGCGAGGAAGCCGGTCGCGTCCGGCACAACGGGCGTGCCGACGCACAGGATCATGTGGTTCAGCCCCGCGACGACCTGCGTCGCCATGTACAGCACCGGCTGATACGATACGCCCATCAGGCCGCCAAGCCCGCCGTCAAAGAACGCTTGCAGATTTTCCGGCAGATCGCAGTTTGGCATCTCCTGCAGCGCCCAGCCGCCCATCAATTTTTCGGCGGAAGCCGCGCCGGTGGCGCTGATCAAAGACACGCAAAGCAGACACGCCAGCATCAGGCCGAGAAAACGTTTTTTGTTCATAAAATTTCCTCCCATGTGGTATTTTTTGGTTTCCGTACATATAGACGGACGCGCGCGCGGTTTTGTGCCTCAAATGCCAAATGTTTTTTCTTTCAGATCCAGATAGTACAGGTAGTTCTCCTCGGTGACCTCGGGCGGCACGCGGTGGTCGCAGAACGGGATGTATCCGCCGTTCGCGACAAGCGGCTCGAGCGTCTTCATGTACGCCCGGATCGCGTCCTTCCCGGCGATCAACTGCATCTTGTCAAACCCGCCCATGATGCGCAGCGCGCCGCCGTACTCGGCGAGCAGTTCGCCCGGGTGCGCGCAACTGTTGACTTCATACGGGAACAGGCAGTTGATACCGTTGTCGAGGAAAATCGGCAAAAGCGGTCGGACGTCGCCGTCGCAGTCGGTGTACCACAGGTCGATGCCGTGCGCGAGCAGCTTTTTGTGGATCCGCTTGTACCGCGGCGCGATGACTTCGCGGAAGTAGTCTGGGCTCAGAATCGGCCCCTTGTTAAAGCAGATATCTTCCCAGCCGGAGGCGTAGTCAAACTGAAAGTGCGGGAGCACGCGGTCCAGGAACTGCTCCACGAGCTGACAGCAGGTTTCGATCATGTCTTCGACCATCTCGGGATAGTCGTACACCGTGTAGCATAGCCCTTCGAAGGTCAGAATATCGCGCACGCGGCCGATCATCGAACCGCAGTCCACGCCGAGCGGGTAGTCGCGGTCCGAGGGGTGTAGCGCCTTCAGCGCCTCGATGTCCGGCACACGCGCCGGGTCGTCCAGCCGGAAGCGCTCTTCCTTCGCGCGCTTCCACTCGTCCGGGTTGGTGATGGACGCGCCGAGATGGTGGGGGATGGTGCTGTGGCCGTCCTTCGGCATCTCGCAAAGCAGCCCGTCTCCGTTGCGCACGACGCGGCTGTGCTCGCGCTCCTCAACGACAATCGGCTCAAAAACCGGGTGCATGAAGTGCCGGCTGCCGATGATGTGGATGCGGTCAAAGGAGAACAGCTTGTCCGCGTCCGCGTTGCCTCGGATGCCGTTGTCGGTGAACAGGCGCCACTGATCGAACAGCTCGTTCCAGTAGCCGAATTCCATGTTGAAGCTGCGGTCCACCGGCTGGTGGTGCATCTGGCGGTTGAACCGTTCCCGCCCGGTCATGGTTCCCTTCCACGGGGCGCGGATGGGGTGGATGCGCTCGGCCATCGGTTTGCCTCCAATCGTAAAAAAGAGGGATGCCGCGATGAAAAGAATGCCTTATAAGGGCGAAACCCTTTGGCGTTCTTTCCATCGCGGCATCCCCTTTTTATGGTTTACGCGATTTCCTGGCAGAATTTCAGCGCAGCGTCCGCGGCCGAAGCTGCGTCCGCCGTATAGCAGTCCGCGCCGATCGATTCGCAGTATTTCTGCGTCACAGGCGCGCCGCCGATCATGATCCTGACCTTGCCGCGCAGCCCCTTCGCCTCGGCCGCCTCAACGACGTCCTTCATGTGGCCCATCGTCGTCGTGAGCAGCGACGAGCAGCAGATCAGTTGCGCATTGTTTTCAATGGCGGCCGTGACAAACTGTTCGGCCGATACGTCGACACCCAGGTCAACGACCGTCAGGCCCTTGCCTTCGAGCATCATCTTGACCAGATTCTTGCCGATGTCGTGCAGGTCGCCCTGTACGGTGCCGATGACCGCGATGCCCTTGGCGACAACGCCCTCGGCCATCAGGAACGGCTTGAGCAGCGCCGTGCCGGTGTTCATCGCGCGGGCCGCGATCAGCACTTCGGGCACAAACACTTCGTTGTTCTTGAACTTTTCGCCGATGACCGACATGCCGCTGAGGAGGCCTTCCTCAAGGATTTTCAGGGGCGCGACGCCCTCGTCCAACGCCGCCTGCACGAGTTCCTTGACGACCTTCGCCTTGCCCATTTGAAGCTGCTTGGAGATTTCCTGCAAATCCGCCATGACGACCCCTCCATCTATTCTGCATAGGTTTGCATTTTTGCCTGACACAGAGTATAATGCGTTTGCGATGCGGATGATTGTAAAAATTTTCGATTCCTTGTAATTTCTTTGAAAGGGGCGCTCTACATGAAGCGCGCCGAGGAGAACGCGCTCGACCGCGAGCGGCTCTGCGAAATCTTGACCGCGTTTCACAGTTGCACCGGCCTTCCGGCGCAACTGCTGGACGAAAGCGGCGCGGTGCTCGAGTCCCACGGCGAGGAAAACAGCTATTGCCGCCTGCTGGCCAGGCAGGTGTTCACGCCGTCCGCGTGCCAGGCCGCGCATTTGAGCGCCGCGCGGCGCGCGCAGTCGCTCGGCGAGTCGTATATTTTTGCGTGTCCGGCGAGCTTAAACTTGATCGCGTTCCCGCTTTTGATCCACGGCGCGCTGCTCGCGGAGATCCTGGTCGGGCCGTTTTTGATGGACGCGCCGGATTCGACGCTGGTGTCCGGGCTGTGCGAACGCCGCCCGCTGCCCGGGGCCGCGCTGCTTGAGCTGTACGACGAACTGGGCGGCGTGCCCGTCGTGCCGCCGGACAAAGTACAGCAGATCAGCAAGCTGTTGTATTTCCTGCTGTCGCCGCTGAACCCGGCCCATAACCGGCGGCTGGTTGAAAATCAGGAAAAGCTGTCGCAGCAGGCGCACATCAGCGAAACGATCCGCATGTACAAGGAACAAGGCGCGTCGGGCGACGAGCCGTACCCGTTCGAGAAGGAGCGCGAGCTCCTGACAAAGGTGCGCACCGGTGACGTCCAGGCTGCGAAAGGCGTGCTCAACGACCTGTTGGGGTATGTCTTTTTCTGCGAAGGCGGCCGGATGGACACGATGAAGAACCGCTCGCTGGAGCTGTGCACGCTGCTGTCGCGGACCGCGATCGAGGGCGGCGCGGTCACCGACGCCATTTTCCGCATGAACAATCAGTTTTTGTCGCGGCTCACGGTCGTCGACACGCTGGAAGCGCTCTGCTATCAGTTGCAGGAGATCGTTGAGGCGTTCATGAGCGCGACGTTCGCGATTGGCGACAAGCCCGGCAGCGAGCCGATCCGCAAGGCGGTCGCCTACATCGCGCGGCGGTACGCGCAGCCGCTGACGCTGCCCGCGGTCTCGCGCCATGTCGGGCTGAGCGCCGCGTATTTTTCGACGCTGTTCAAGCAAAACACCGGTTCGAGCTTCCGCGAGTACTTAAACCAGGTGCGCGTCGAGGAGAGCAAGCGGCTGCTGGCCGAGACGGACTACAGCCTGGTCGACATCGCGATGGCGATGGGATTCAGCGACCAGAGCTATTACACGAAGGTTTTCAAGAAATACACCGGCCTGACACCGAAGCAATACCGATAAATATTTCAAAATTGCATGGTTTCCTACAATCATTTTGTCCGTGCATGCGGTATGCTGGCGGCATCGACGCATGACAGGAGGAAATCCATATGAGACAAAACATGAAAAAGTGGCTTCAGGATATGGTCGGCGCGCAGAAAAAGAAAGCGCTGCCGGTGCTGTCCTTCCCGGCGGTGCAGCTTTTGGATATCAGCGTCCGCACGCTGATCAGCGACAGCGACATGCAGGCGCGCGGCATGAAGGCCGTCGCGGACCGCATCCCGTCCGCCGCTTCCGTCAGCCTGATGGATCTTTCCGTCGAGGCGGAGTGCTTCGGATCGACGATCCGCATCTCGGATGACGAGGTGCCGACGGTGGTCGGCAGCATCGTTTCGACGCAGGCGGACGCGGACGCGCTTCATGTGCCCGCGATCGGCGCGGGCCGCACCGGCGTTTATGTCGAAGGCATCCGAAAGGCCTGCGCGGCCATCACCGACCGGCCTGTGCTGGCCGGCGCGATCGGGCCGTTCTCGCTCGCCGGCCGCCTGATGGACGTGACCGAGATCATGTACGCCTGCTACGACGATCCGGACGTCGTCCACATGGTGCTTCAGAAAGTGACGTCGTTCATCATCGCGTACTGCAAAGCGTTCCGGGAGGCCGGCGCGAACGGCGTCGTGCTCGCGGAACCGCTCGCGGGCCTTCTGACGCCGTCGCTGGCCGCGCAGTTCTCCTGCCAGTACGTCAAACAGATTGTCGACGCGGTGCAGGCGGATGATTTTGTCCTGATCTATCACAACTGCGGCGGCGGCACGGTCTCGATGATTGACGACATTTTGTCCACCGGCTCGGCGGGATACCATTTCGGCAACGCGATCTCGATGACGGACATGCTACCGCGCGTCCCGGCCGATACGCCGTGCTTCGGCAACGTGGATCCGGCGGGCCAGTTCCGCAACGGAACGCCGGCGTCCATCCGCGAGGCGACGCTGCGGCTGATGGAAACCTGCTGCACATATCCGAATTTCATTATCTCGTCCGGCTGTGACATCCCGCCCGCCTCCAAGTGGGAGAACATCGACGCGTTCTTCGCGGCGGTGGCGGAGTTTTACGGGCGGTAGAGTGGGGGAACGGAGGGGACGCCAGGAGGTGCCCCCGGGTTTTCGTATTGTCGCGTCGCTCGCGCCGCTCTGTATGAAAACCGACCTATGCAGCCCTTCATCCGCCACTGGCGGCGGGCTGCTCCGGTCCCTCCCGGACCTCCGCCAAAGGGCCAAAGATACCAATTCCAGTTACGGATTGCCCGTATCTCGCGGATCTTTTGTCGCATGGCCGCGTCGCGCTCCAGTCAGCGTAGCTTCCGGCTACGCTTCCTTCCGCCTCCTTGCCATGCGACAAAATCTCTCGCGATCTATCGTGCACTCCCTAACTGGTATTGGTATGGCCCTTTGGAATCCCATCCTGTGGTTCGACTAACGCAACACCGCGCGGTCGTGTTTGACTGCGCGGTGTTGTTTGCATATGATTCCGCCCGCCGTGAGGCGAAGCAGGGTTTCCAAAGGGGTTTAACCCCTTT